>CAMLID010000022.1 GCA_946480055.1 uncultured Lysobacter sp.
GCAAGCCGATGGCGGTGGTCTACATCGAGCGCATCCCCGAGGTGCGCATGGTCGACGGCAAGGAAGTGCGCACGACCAAGATCAACGAGGAAGTGATCAACGTCGCCACCATCCAGGGCGTCTTCAGCAAGGAATTCAACACCACCGGCCTGGACAGCTCGCAGGAAGCCTCCGACCTGGCCCTGCTGCTGCGCGCCGGTTCGCTGGCCGCGCCGATGGACTTCATCGAGCAGCGCATCGTCGGCCCCAGCCTGGGCGCCGAGAACGTCCAGCGCGGCTTGAAGGCGGTCAGCTTCTCGTTCGCCTTCGCGCTGATCTTCTTCCTGATCTACTACCGCATGTTCGGCGTCATCACCTGCTTGGCGCTGCTGATCAACCTGTTGATGGTGATCGCGCTGATGTCGCTGTTCGGCGCCACCATGACCCTGCCGGGCCTGGCCGGTATCGCGCTGACGGTGGGTATGTCGGTCGACGCCAACGTGCTGATCAACGAACGAATAAGAGAAGAGTTGCGCGCGGGCCTGCCGCCGCAGGCCGCGATCGTCAGCGGTTACGAGCACGCCTCGGGCACCATCATCGACGCCAACGTCACCGCCTTCCTCGCCGGTCTGGCGATGGCGGTGTTCGGTACCGGTCCGCTGCGCGGTTTCGGTATCACCCTGATGCTCGGCATCGCCACTTCCGCCTACACGGCGGTGTCTGTGTCGCGCGGTATCGCGACGCTGATCTACGGCGGTCGTCGCAAGCTGAAATCGATCGCGATCTGACGGAGCACGCGACATGAAACCCTTCAACGTGTTCCCTTACGGCAGCAACATCAACTTCCTGCGCCTGCGCTGGGTGTCGCTGGCGGTCGCGGCGCTGATGATGTTCGTCGCGATCGGCGCGATCGCGGTCAAAGGCTTCAACTTCGCGCTCGACTTCACCGGCGGCACCAGCGTCGAGATGAGCTTCAAGAAGCCGGTCGACGTCGACGGCATCCGCGAGCGCCTGGAAACCGCCGGCTACGGCAACGCCCAGGTCCAGACCTTCGGCACCGGCAACGAGCTGCTGATCCGCCTGCAGCCCAAGACCGGCGGCGAGAAGGATTCGAGCAACACCATCAGCGAAGTCCAGGCCGCGGCGTCCACGCCCGACAACCCGGGCCGCGTCGAAGGCGGCGGCTACGTCGGTCCGCAGGTCGGCCGCGACCTCGCCGCCAACGGCGTCTGGGCGCTGCTGTTCGTGGTGGTCGGCTTCCTGATCTACATCTCGTTCCGGTTCGAGAAGAAGTTCGCGGTCGCCGCGGTGCTGACCACCCTGCACGACGTGGTCGTGGTGGCGGGCTGGTTCGCGCTGTTCGGCCTGGAGTTCGACCTGACCGTGCTGGCCGGCGTGCTGTCGGTGATGGGCTACTCGATCAACGACACCATCGTGGTGTTCGACCGCGTGCGCGAGAACTTCCGCACCATGCGCGCCGATCCGGAGACCATCCTCAACAAGTCGATCAACCAGACCCTGTCGCGTACGGTGATCACCTCGTTCGTGGCCTTCCTGACCGTGCTGGCCCTGTACCTGTACGGCGGCGGTTCGCTGGAAGGCATGGCGATCGCGCAGATGCTGGGTATCGTGATCGGTACGCTGTCGTCGATCTTCGTGGCCTGCCCGCTGCTGACCATGGGCTGGCTCAAGGTCACCAAGCAGGACCTGATGCCCAAGGCCAAGGACGAGGCGGCGCTCGCGCGCCGTCCGTAAGCGTCGAGGCATCCGCCCGGGCTTTTCGTACGGGCGACAACGAAAAGGCCGCGCAGAGATGCGCGGCCTTTTCGTTTGTGCGTCGCTGTATTGGGGTAGGAGCGGCGTAAGCCGCGACCGCGAATCCCGGCAAATGCGCAACTTCGATCGCCGTCGCAGGCCGGGTCGCGGCTTACGCCGCTCCTACCCCAAGGCGGCAAGCGGCCGTGGGTAGCAAGGGTGGCTGTCTATCGCAGCCGAGCGGAAGTGGGCGCCGCGATCGGTCCGGGCAAACAAAAAGGCCGCGCATTCGCGCGGCCTTTGCGTGTGCAGCTTATGCAAGCGCGGCTCAGTCGAACGCCGCCGCGTAGCCCGTGTTGACGATGCGGTTCTGCAGCGCGTCGCAGACCTTGAGGTTGCCGGCGACCAATTGCCGGCCGATGGTGCCGCGAGCGTCCATGGGGCCGGTGCCGCGACCGCGGAAGTCGCTGACCTTGCCGCCGGCTTCGCGCACCATCAGCGCGCCCGCGGCGATGTCCCAGGGCTTCACGCCGGCTTCGAAGTAGGCGTCGGCGCGGCCGCAGGCGACGTAGGCCAGGTCCAGCGCGGCCGAACCGGTGCGGCGGATGTCCTCGGCCTCGGTCAGCAGCGAGTCCACGCACTTGAGGTGGGCGCTGGCGCGCGGGCGCTCGCGCGGCGGGAAGCCGGTGACGATCATCGCGCCGGCCAGGTCCTTGCGGTCGGCCACGCGCACGCGCTTCTCGTTGAGCTGGGTGCCGCTGCCGCGACTGGCGGTGAACAGCTCGTTGCGCAGCGGATCGAAGATCACGCCGTGGATCGGTTCGCCGTTCTCGACCAGGGCGATCGAGACGCAGTAGTGCGGGATGCCGCGCAGGTAGTTGCTGGTGCCGTCCAGGGGGTCGATGACCCAGGTGAAACGGCCGCTGCCGATCGAGCCGTTTTCCTCGCCGAGGATCGCGTAGTCGGGGGTGGAGCGGCGGAATTCCTTGATGATCTCGGCCTCGGCCAGGCCGTCGACTTCGCTGGCGTAGTCCATCCGGTCCTTCTCGACTACGTTCAGGGCGTCCAGCCGGTACATGTGACGGAGCAACACATTGCCGGCGGCGCGGGCGGCCTTGACCATGAGGGTGACGGCGGGTTTCTGCATGGCGAACGGCCTCGGGAACGGAGGTGGGGGACGGGCTGGCGGGCTGAAAGAACGAACCGGCGCTATGGCCGGGGCGGGGAGTTTACCATTGCGCATGGCGATCGATCCCAACTCTCCCCTAATCGCGTTGTCGCAGCTGCGCATCGTGCTGGTGGGCACCCAGCACCCCGGCAATATCGGCTCCGCGGCCCGCGCGATGAAGACCATGGGCCTGTCCCGGCTGGCCCTGGTCGCTCCCGAGAAGGCGCCCAACCACGAATCCCTGGCCCTGGCCGCCGGCGCCGACGACGTGCTCGCCGCGGCGACCGTGCACGCGACCCTGGCCGAGGCCCTGGCCGACTGCCGGCTGGTGCTGGGCTGCACCGCGCGCAGCCGCCGGGTCGCCCTGGACCAGTTCGACCCGCGCGAAGCCGCCGGGCGGATGCTGGGCGAGGCGGTCGGCGGCGGCCAGGTCGCGCTGGTGTTCGGACGCGAACGCACCGGCCTGGACAACGAGGAGCTGCAGCTGTGCCACGCCGCGGTGCACATCCCGGCCGACCCGGGTTACAGCTCGCTGAACCTGGCCGCGGCGGTGCAGGTGCTGGCCTACGAGCTGCGCATGGCCGCGCTGGCGGCCGCGCCGGCGGCGCCTGCGGCCGGGCGCGTCGATCCGCCGGCCTCGCACGCGCAGTTGGAGGGCTTTTTCGCCCAACTCGGCGAGACCCTGGACGCGATCGACTTCCACAAGGGCCGCGCCCCGGAATCGGCGCTGCGCAAGCTGCGCCGGCTGTTCCTGCGCGCCGATCTGGACGAGCGCGAGGTGCGGCTGCTGCGCGGCATCCTCGCCGACGCCGAGCGTATGGCGATGCTCGCCGGCCAGCGCCGTTGAGCGGTGAACTGGCCCGGGCCGGTGCGGCACAGGTTTCGGTGGTATCGGCCAGGGCTGGTTTCGATTACGCTGCGGCGGGCAGTCCCCACGAGTCACTTTCTTGATCGCTAGCGCGCGTTGCATCGCTGTCCTTCTCGGGCTCGCGTTGGCGGCCATGGGACTGTCGGTGCCGGTTCCCGCGCAATCGGCCGACAACGCCCGCGGAGGGGTGCTGGTGCTGGGCCGGATCAGCGACGACCCCAAGGCTCACTACGAGCAGCTCAAGCCGCTGCTGGACTACGTGGTCCCGCGCATGGCCGATGTCGGCATCCGCGAAGGCCGGATCCTGATGGCCAAGGACTCGCAGCAGATGGCCAGCTACCTGCGCCGCGGCCGGGTCGACTGGGTCACAGAGACCGCCGGCACCGCGATGCTGCTCAAACAGCGCGCCGACGCCGAGCCGCTGCTGCTGACCGAGCGCGACGGCACCAGTCACTATCACAGCGTGTTCTTCGCCCGCCGCGACAGCGGCCTGCGTTCGCTCGACGACCTGCGCGGCCACAGCGTCGCGTTCCAGCGGCCGTCCTCGACCAGCGCCTACTTCGTGCCGGTGGCCGAACTGCTCGAGCGCGGCCTGAGCCCGGAAATCCTGCTGTCGCCGACCGACCGCATCGAACGCGGCGAAGTCGGTTATCTGTTCGCGCGTTCGGAACTCAACATCTCGACCTGGGTGCACAAGCGCCTGGTCGATGTCGGGGTCATGAGCAATCTGGACTGGAACAACCCGCGCCGGATGCCGCCCGCATTCCGGCGCGACCTGATCGAGATCGGCCGCACCGGCGATTACCCGCGCGCGGTCGAAGTCGTGCGCGGCGATCTGGACCCGCGGGTCGAGGCGCGCCTGCGCGAAGTGCTGCTGGACGCGGCCGCAGATCCGGACGCCGGCGAAGCGCTGCTGCGCTTCTTCAAGACCACCCGCTTCATGCCGATCGATCCGGCGTCGGCCAAAGCGCTGCAGCGCATCGGCAACGGCGTCGCCCAGGTCCGGGCGGAGGTCGAATGAAGCTGCATTTCGGCCTGCAGGCCAAGTTCCTGGCCATGATGATCGCGGCCGCGCTGGTGGTGCTGACCCTGATCGCGCTGCTGCTCAACCGCCAGGAGCAGATGCAGCGCGAAGTGGTCGGAGTCAGCCGCCAGGCCATGAGCGGCATGGTCGCCGACAACCTCAAGCGCCACAGCGAGGGCATGGTCGCGCAGTTGGCCGAATCGCTGGCCAATCCGCTGTACTACTTCGATCTTGACGCGGTCGGCGTGCTCAGTCGCGCGACCCTGCGCAATCCCGGCATCAGCTACGTCCTGGTCTACGACAACGAAGGCAACATCGTCCACGACGGCAGCGAGGAGATCCCGAGCTACGGCAAGCGCATGGACGATCCGATGGCGTTCGAGGTGATCGCCGCGCGCAAGCTGCACACCCAGACCAGCGACACGGTGATGGACGTGTCGGCGCCGATCATGATCGGCGACGAGCGCCTGGGCGGCGTGCGCGTGGGCTACGACCTCAAGATCGTGCACAAATTCCAGGATCAGGCCGTGAGCAGCCTGCGCGGCCGGCTCGATGCGCTGGCGCAGCGGCACATGATCTGGATCGGCCTGCTGGCGGCCGGCCTGCTGGCGCTGGGCGCGCTGATGGTCTATCTGATCCAGCGCTTCCTGGTGCGGCCGATCCGCCAGCTCGCCGATGCGTCGATGGAGATCGAGGCCGGCCACTTCGACACCAGCACTCCGGCCAGCAACCGTCACGACGAGGTCGGCGACCTGATGCGCGCGTTCGGGCGCATGAGCCAGAGCCTGGCGCGCCACGACCGCGATATCCGGCGCATGGCCTATACCGACGCGCTGACCGGGCTGGCCAACAGGCTCGCGTTCCGCGAAACCCTGGACCAGCGCCTGCTGCAATTGCGCGGCGCCGGTCGCCAGCTGGGCCTGCTGTTCGCCGACATCGACGATTTCAAGCGCGTCAACGACACCCTCGGCCACGATGCCGGCGACGATGTGCTGCTGCAGTTCGCCAACCGCATCCAGGAGACGGTCAGCCGCCTGGGCGGCGAGGACGCGCTGCTGGCGCGCTTCGGCGGCGACGAGTTCGTGATCCTGGTGCAGGACGGCGAGGACCTGGACGGCGGCGTGCGCGCACGCGCCAGCCACCTGGCCGACGTACTGGTGGCCGAGCTCGGACAGCCGATCGTGGTCCACGACCGCCAGGTGTTCCTGGGCACTTCGATCGGCGTGACCCTGTTCCCCGAGGACGCCTCCGGCGCGACCTCGCTGATGAAGAACGGCGACATCGCGATGTACCAGGCCAAGGTCGCGGGCAAGAACTGTTACCGCTTCTACAGCCGCGCGATGGACCAGGCGGTGGAGCGTCGCGTGCACCTGGAACACGAACTGCGCGGCGCCTGGGATCGCGGCGAGCTCAGCCTGGTCTATCAGCCGGTGTACCGCCTGGGCGACGGCGCCATGGTCGGCGCCGAGGCGCTGCTGCGCTGGAAACATCCCGAACAGGGTCTGGTCGCGCCGTCGGTGTTCATCGACGTGGCCGAGCAGAGCGGCCTGATCGAAACCCTGGGCCCGCAGGTATTGCGCGCGGCCTGCCAGGACGCGGTGCGCTGGCAGCACGTGCGTCCGGGCGCGGAACCGCTGTTCGTCTCGGTCAACGTCTCGCCGCGCCAGCTGCGCAGCGGCGACCTGCCCAACGTGGTCGCGGCCTGTCTGCACGAAACCGGCCTGCCGGCACAGCGCCTGCACCTGGAACTCACCGAGACCGCGGTGATCGGCGACGAGATCCACGCCAGCAGTCTGTTGGCGCGCCTGCGCTCGACCGGCGTGAAAGTGTGGCTGGACGATTTCGGCACCGGCTTCTCCGGCCTCAGCCATCTACGCCGGGTGCCGGTGGACGGGGTCAAGATCGACCGCAGCTTCATCGCCGATGTGCTGCGCGACCCGGACGACCTGGCCCTGACCACCGCGATCATCGCGATGGCGCATTCGCTGGGCATCACCGTGGTCGCCGAGGGCGTGGAGAAGGAAGGCCAGTACGCGGTGCTGCGCGAGCGCGGCTGCGACCTGGCCCAGGGCTACTGGCTCGGCCACCCGGTCGGCGCCGAGGAATTCCTGACCCTGTTGGGTTGAGTCGGCGCGCTGGCTCTGCTTTGGGGTAGGAGCGGCGTAAGCCGCGACCCGCAACGACGACGGCAATCGAACCTGGCTGGTGAGCGGGATTCACGGTCGCGGCTTACGCCGCTCCTACCCCAAAGCCGTAGCGTCGATGCCTCGTGAGCGCTCGCGCCATCGCGCGAGATCACATCAAGCGATCGATCCAGCCGCCGATCATCGTCGCCAAACTGCCCGAGAGCACGCCGAACACCGCCACCGCAACCGCGCCGAGCGCCCAGGCCACCGCCATCAGGCGGCCGTCGCGCTCCAGCAATGCCAGCGCGAACAGCAACAGCAGCGCGCCGAACAGGAAATTGGTGAACGGGATCGGCAGCGACAACAGCACGCCCAGAAGTACCAGCAGCAGGCCGGTGAACGCACTCGCGACCGGGTGGTCGAGCAGGGCGGTAGTGCGCGGGCGCACCACCCGTTCCAGCCGCGCCAGCCAGGGCGAGAGCAGGTTGCGGAAGCGCGCCATCGCGTGCCGGTGCGGGCCGCGCCGTGCCAGGAAGCCGGGCAGCCAGGGCTTGCGCAGCCCGATCAGCAGTTGCAGGCCGATCAGGACCACCAGCGGGCCGCTGACCGCGCCGCCGACGCCGGGGATCGGAATGAAGGCCGCGATCGTCGACACGAACAGCAACATGCCGAACGAGCGTTCGCTCAGGCCGGCGAGTACGTCGCCCAGGCGCAGCACCTCGTCCGGGTCGCCGGCGGCGAAGCCGTCGAGCAGGGCGCGGGTGCCGGCTTCCTGCGGTTTGTCGCGATCAGCCTGACGCGTCATCGGCCACCGGTTCCTGGGCTTCCTCGCGCTGCGCGGCGATGCGTTGCAGCAGCAGCTTGTCGATGCGCGGACCGTCCAGGTCGACCACTTCGATGCGCCACACGCTCCAGTCGAAATGCTCGCCTACGTGCGGGATGCGGCCGAAGTGCGCGATCACCATGCCGGCGGCGGTGTGGAAGTCGTGCTGGTCCTCGTCCGGCAGGCGGCCGCCGCCGACCAGCTCGCGCAGGTCTTCCAGGGCCAGCGAACCGTCGAGCAGGAACGAGCCGTCGGCGCGCTGGACCACCGGTGCGGCGTCGTCGTCGGTCTCGTTGGTCTGGATCCGGCCGATCACCGCGCCCATCAGGTCGTTGACCGTGACCAGGCCGGCGACATCGCCGTATTCGTCCACCACCAGCGCCAGCGACTGCTGTTCCTCGCGGAAGATCTCCAGCAGCTTCAAGGCGTGGGTGGACTCGGACACGAACAGCGGCGGGCGCAGGTCCGGGAACAGATCCGGCGCGGTCTGGTCGAGGCGGTCGAGCAGCGATTTCACCTCGAGCACGCCGAGCACGTCGCTGTCGTTGCCGCGGTAGACGGGATAACGCGAGTAGGCGTTCTCGCGCATGACCGCCAGGTTCTCGGCGAAGCTGGAGTTGGCGTCCAGCCAGGCGATGCGGGTGCGCGGCGTCATCAGGCTTTCCGCGGTGCGGTCGCCGAGGCTGAGCACGCGGTTCATCATCTTGCGTTCGTCGGCGTCGATCACGCCCTGCTCGTGGCTTTCGGTCACCAGTAGGCGGATCTCTTCTTCGCTGATCTCGCTGCGGGCGTCGTCCTTGATGCCCAGGATGCGCAGGACCAGGCGGTTGATCGAGCCCAGCGTAGCCACTACCGGCCGCGCCGCGCGCGACAGGCCGTACAGCGGCAGCGCGACCGCGCTGGCGATGCGTTCGGGATTGGTCAGGGCCAGGCGCTTGGGGATCAGCTCGCCGAAGATCACCTGGGCCGCGGTGATCAGACTGACCGCAGTGCCGATGCCGATCGGACGGGCGTAGGCCGCGGCGTTGGGCCAGATCTCGCGCAGCCAGCTGGCGACAGCCAAGCCGATGGCCTCGCCGCCGAACACACCGGTCAGGACGCCGATCAGGGTGATGCCGACCTGCACGGTCGAGAGCAGGTTGTCCGGGTGCTCGGCCAGGGCCAGCGCCGTGCGCGCGCCGCGGCTGGGGTTGCCCGGGTTTTCGGCCATCTGCTTCAGGCGCAGCTTGCGCGAGGTCATCAACGACATCTCCGACAGAGCGAAGAAGGCGTTGAGCACGATCAGGGCAGCGACGATCAGCAGCTCCAGCATGTGGGCCGCTCCTTCGTCGGGTCAGTGGCGGGTGCGCCGGGGGCGTAGGCGGAATACCGCGGGCCAGTCAGGGGGGCCGCGGAAGCGCGGGCGGGCGATGTTGGGTCGTCGTCCATGGAATAGGGGTGGGCGGGGGATGCGCAGCGCCGATCTTAACAGGCGCGGCGACGGCGGCCGCGTGAGCGGCAGGTGAGGGCGGTGGGCGGGCGGTTCGGACCCGGGGTCCGTGGCCGGTTTTGTGGGCACCGCCGGCGGGAAAGACGGGCGCAGCTGCCATCAACCGGTCATAATCGCGCCCGCAGACCCATCCCGGGCCGGTCGCGGCCGGCATCTAGAGGCTTTCCACGCATGTTCTCCCTGCAAACGATCTTCGGCCAAGGCAACCAGTTCTACACGCTGCTCGAGGAGGCCGCGGTCGCGGCACACGACAGCACCAAGGCGCTGCACGCCATGCTCAAGGAGGCCGATCGGCAGCCGGCGCTGGACGCGTTCAAGCTGGCCCGCCAGCGCGAGCGCGAGGCTTCGGACAAGATCAGCCAGGAGCTGGTCGACAGCTTCATCACCCCGATCGAGCGCGAGGACATCGAGGCGCTGGGGACGGCCCTGTACAAGATCCCCAAGCAGGTCGAGAAGTTCGCCGACCGCTATTCGCTGGCCACCCGCCACCTCGAGCACATCGACTTCGCGCCGCGCGCGGCGATGCTGGAGCAGGCTGCCGGCGTGGTCGTGAAGATGGTCCATCAGCTGCGCCAGCTCAAGCTGGAGCCGATGAAGGCGCTCAACGATCAGTTGCGCTCGCTCGAGAACGAGGCCGACCGGCTGATGCTGGAGTTGTACCGCGACATCTATTCCGGCCAGCTCGACAACCTGCAGATGTTCCTGCTGAAGGAGTTCTTCGAGATCCTGGAAAAGGCGATCGACCGCTGCCGCGAGGCCGGCGTGGTCGCCTACCAGATCGTGCTCAAGAACTCCTGAGGCGCGCGCGATGCTGACGCTCGTCCTGGTCGTGGTACTCGCGGCGCTGATCTTCGAGTACATCAATGGCTTCCACGACACCGCCAATTCGATCGCGACCGTAGTCGCGACCAAGGTGCTGTCGCCGGCACAGGCGGTGGGCCTGGCGGCCTCCATGAACCTGGTCGGCGCACTGTGGGGCACCGCGGTGGCCAAGACCGTGGCCTCGGGCATCATCGATGCCGGCGTGGTCGACGTCAGCTCGCAGCTGATCCTGTGCGCGCTGCTCGGCGGCATCGTCTGGAACCTGATCACCTGGGCGCTGGGCCTGCCGTCCTCGTCTTCGCACGCGCTGATCGGCGGCCTGTGCGGCGCCGCGGTCGCGGCGGCCATGAACGACCCGCATGCGGTGGTCTGGTCGCAGCCCGCTGACCCCTGGTACAAGAGCGCCGGCGTGTTGTGGAAGGTGATCGTGCCGATGATCAGCTCGCCGGTGCTGGGCTTCACTGCCGGCTTCGTGCTGATGGGCGTGCTGTTCGGGATCATTTCCTTCATGGCCCGCAGCGGCGGCGTGCTGCGCCGTCTGGCGCGTCCGCGCTGGGTCAACGGTTTCTTCGGCAAGGCGCAGCTGGCCAGCGCGGCCTACATGGGTTTCGCGCACGGCTCCAACGACGCCCAGAAGACCATGGGCATCATCGCCCTGACCCTGGTCGCGGCGCAGGCCGATGGCACCCTCAACGACCTGCCGGCATGGCTGGCGTTCCTGCATCCCTCGCCGAACGCGCTCGCCAACAACGACATCGACCTGTGGATCAAGCTGACCTGCGCCGTGGTCATGGCCGCAGGCACCGCCGCCGGCGGCTGGCGCATCATCAAGACCCTGGGCCACAAGCTGGTCAAGCTGCACCCGATCCACGGCTTCGCCGCCGAGGCCAGCGCCGCGACGGTGATCACCCTGGCCTCGTCGCTGGGCATCCCGGTGTCGACCACCCACAACATCTCCGCCGCGATCATGGGCGTGGGTACGGCCAAGCGCTTCAACGCGATCAAGTGGACCGTGGTCGAGAAGATGATCTGGGCCTGGATCCTGACCATCCCGGCCGCGGGCGGTATCGCCTACGGTCTGTTCGCGGCGATGCGGGCGCTGGGCTGGGCCTGAGTTCCGCGCATCTTCGGACAACGAAAAGCCCGCATCGCAGCGGGCTTTTCGCTTTGGGGTAGCAGCGACGTCAGTCGCGACCGCAAACCCCGTTAGGATCGTAAGCTGCGGTTATCACCGCGCCCCACGGTTTCCTGCGCGACTTAGAGCAGATCCCCATCCGCCGACAGCATCCGCTCCATGCGATCGCCCAGGCCGCCGATCTCCAGCACCAGGCGGTCGATCTCGGACGCGGCCAGGCCTTCCAGCGGGCGGTTCTCGCACAGCTGCAGGTAAGGCACGCCGTCGAGGTCGCCGATGGCGAGGTAGCCGACGTGGCTCTGCCAGTTGAAGATCAGGGCGCGGCGCGCGTCCAGGCCGGTCGTCGGCGCGATCGCGGTGCTCACGCGCAGGAACGGACGCTGATCGTCGTCCTCCAGCTCGGACAGGAAGATCGCCTGGTGGCGCGTGCCCTGTTCCAAGGACAGTTCGATGCACAGCACCCCTTCGTCGTGCAGGGTGAGGTGGAAGCCGGACTGGGTGAGGTGCTTGCGGATTTGTTCGAATTTCATGGTCTGCTCCCTGCGGGCTTCTTTGTACGTGCGACCTCGCTATGCTAACCCTCATGGACTCCGAGGTCGCCGCCCAACGCATCCTCGCCGCGATTCGCGCCATTCCCAAGGGTGAGGTCGCCGGCTATGGCGAAGTCGCGCGCCGTGCCGGCCTGCCCGGGCGGGCGCGTCTGGTCGCACGCCTGCTCAGCCAGAACGAGGACCGCAAGCTGCCCTGGCACCGCGTGCTGCGCTCCGACGGCCGGATCGCGCTGCCGGAAGGCTCCAAGGGTTATCGCGAGCAATGCCAGCGCCTGCGCGCCGAGGGCCTGCGCGTGGAAGGCGGGCGGGTGATCGGCGTTCGCGCCGCCGCGACGCTGGATTCGCAAATCTGGGGGCCGCCGGACTGAGGTCCGGCCCGGCCGTGCGCGTTGCGTTCAAGACGATGCGCGCACGCAGCGGCTACCATAGCCGCATCCCCCGGGAGTACCGATGTTCTCCAACCTGCCGCCCGTCACCAAGGCCCTGTTGATCGCCAACGGCCTGGTGTTTCTGTTGCAACTCGCCCTCGGCGACGCCGTTTTCGCCCCTTTCATGCTCTGGCCGCCAGGCGCGGAGAGCGATCCCTACGCCGGCTACGGCTTCATGCCCTGGCAGGTGCTGAGCTACGCCTTCCTGCATGGCAACGTCATGCACCTGTTGTTCAACATGCTGACCCTGCTGATGTTCGGCGCCCAGGTCGAGCACGTGTGGGGCCAGCGCCGTTATCTGACTTACTACCTGGTGTGCGTGATCGGCGCGGCCTTGTGCCAGCTCGCGGTCGGTTACTGGACCGTGACCCAGGGCGGCGGCGCGTATCCGACCCTGGGCGCGTCCGGCGGCATCTTCGGCCTGTTGCTGGCCTACGGGCTGATGTTCCCGAACCAGCGCGTGATGCTGTTGATCCCGCCGATCCCGATGAAGGCGCGCACGCTGGTGATCATCTACGGCGTGGTCGAGCTGCTGCTGGGCGTGACCGGCACGCAGCCGGGCGTGGCCCATTTCGCCCATCTGGGCGGAATGCTGTTCGGCTGGCTGCTGATCCGCTACTGGCGCGGGCAGCCGCCGTTCGGGCGGCCGAAGCCGCCGCGGCCGCGGATCGTGCGCTAGTCCAGCGGCCGCGATACTCGCAAAAGAAAAACGGCGCGGAATCCGCGCCGTTTTTCGTTGCCTCGTCGCAGCGAAGGATCAGGGGAAGATCGTGATCCGCTGTTCCGGCTTGGCCTGCATCGGCTGGCCTGCCTTGCAGGCGTAGGCTTCACCGAAGCTGGGCTGGTTGACCAGCGGGCCGTTGGTGCGCCACTGGCCCGGGGCGTGCACGCTGGTCGCGGCGCGCTGGGTGTAGGCCTCGGTGCTGGCCTGCTGCGCCCACAGTCCGGCCCAGGCACGGTAGAAGGACTGGTCGGCGCCCTTGGCCGGGGTCGGGACTTCGGCGCGGAAGGTCTTCCAGGCCAACTCGATGCCGGCGATGTCGGCGATGTTCTCGTCGCGGGTCTGCTGGCCGTTGACCTTCACGCCCCTCAGGCCCGGGTATTCGTAAGCGCCGTACTGCGCGGCGACGCGGTTGCCCAGCGCTTCCCAGGCCGCGGTTTCGGTCGGGGTCCACCAGTCGCGCACTTCCTGCTTGGCGTTGACCAGGCGGCCGCGGCTGTCGAAGCCGTGGCTGAGTTCGTGCCCGACCAAGGCGCCGAACGAGCCGTATTGCGCGGCCGCGTCCTTGCTCATGTCCAGCACCGGCGCCTGCAGCACCGCGGCGGTGACGATCAGGCGGTTTTGGGCGATGTCGTAGGCCAGGGCCGGGTCCTGCGGCAGCACGTCCCAGCGGCGGTCGGCGTTGCCGCGGCCGATGCGCTTCATTTCTTCGCGATGGCGCCAGGTCGAGGCGATCAGCATGTTGCTGCCGAAGCTGCCGCGGCCCATCGGCTGAACCGAATAGTCCAGATCGCGGTGCGGGGTGCCGACTTCGATCTTGAGCTTGGCCAGCTTGGCGCGCGCCTCGGCCTTGGCCGAATCGCTGAAGCGGGTCTCGGCGTCGATCGCCTTGCCCAGGGTCGCCAGCACTTGCGAGGCGATTTCCTCGGCGCGCTTGTCGGTGGCGGCGGGCAGGTACTTGGCGGCGTATTCGCGGCCGATCATCGGTCCGGCGGCCAGGTTCATGGCGTCGAGCACGGCCTGCTGGCGCGGCAGCGGCGCGGTCATGCCGCGCAGGATGCGGCCGTGGAAATCGTACTGGGCGTCGCGGTAGGGCTTGGCCAGGTAGGGCGCCATCGAATCGCCGACGCGCCAGCGCAGGTAGACCTTCCACTGCTCGGGCTTGAGCGTGCCGACCAGGTTGTCGAGTTCGGCGAACAGCTTGGCGTTGCCGATCGAGACACTGTCGTCGCTGACGCCCTGGGCCTTGAGGAAGTCGCCCAACTGCAGGCGCTTGTACTGCTTGGCCAGCGCCGAAACCTGCACGGGGGCGTAGTGGTTGCGCAGCTGGCGCAGCTCCGGCAACGACTGCGAGGCGCGCGCGATCCGGGTTTCCAGATCGATCACCAGCTGCGACTCGGCCGCCAACTGGGCCTGCGGCGTGCCGGTCAGGGCCAGGATCTTCTGCACGTAGTTGTTGTAGTAACCCAGCAGCTGACGGGTCTCGGCGTCGCTGCGGGTGTAGTAGGCCGGGTCGGGCAGGCCCAGGCCGCCCTGGCCGAAGTAGCCGATGTGGCGGTTGAGGTCCTGCAGGTCGACGTCGGCGGCGAAGTTGAAGACCACCGGGATGCCGACCTGGTGCAGCGCGGCGATCGAGGCCGGGATGTCCTTGGCCTTCTTGATCGCGGCGATGCGCGACAGCAGCGGGGCGATCGGCTGGGCGCCGTCGCGCTCGACCGCGGCCTCGTCCAGGCCGCTCGCCCAGAAATCGCCGAGCAGCTTCTGCACGTTGCCCTGCGGCGCGGTCATGGCGCCGTTGAGCAGGTCCAGGGTCTGTTGGCGGGTGCGCGCGTCGAGCTGTTCCAAGGCCGAAACCGAGGCGACCCCGGACGGCGGGGCGTTGCCGCGCAGCCAGTCGGCGTTGGCGTTGGCGTAGAAATCGGTGCAGGCGGTGGCGACGGCGGCGGCCTTGGGCTTGGCGGGCGCCCGCTTCTTCTTGGCGGCATCGGCGGTGGGCAGGGCCAGGCCGGCGATCAGGCTCAGGGCGAGGGCGCAGGTAAGCGGGCGTAGGGTCGTCATCGCGGATTCCGTCCTGGTGATCGGGGCAGTTTAACAAGCGCTCGTCGCTTGCCCATGAACGGGTTTCTCGGTTGTGCGAGGTGGGTTGGGGCGGCGGCGCGGGCGCCCATAAGCCGCACTGACGTCGGAGCGCCGACCGCAGGAGGGCAGGAGGAGGCAGGAGCTTCGATAGGGCCGGTCATCGCCGCAGGGCGCGCGGGTTGCGCAGGGCGCCGAAGCTCGCGGTCGCGGCTGGCGCCGCTCCTACCCCAAAGCTGGGGACCGGAAAAAGCGAAGGCCCGGGAAACCCGGGCCTTCGCGCCTGCCGACGAGGGCGGGGATTAAGTGCGCCGCGTAGTTCGCGCGTTCCGCTCACGGTGGCGGAACGCGCGCGCGGCGCGGTGACTTACCAGATCACGACCTGCTTATCGCCTTCACGCACCATCGGCTGGCCCGGCTTGCACGAGAACGCCGCGGCGAAGGCCGGCAGGTTCGACGGTGCGCCGATCGCGCGGAAGTTGGCCGGCGCGTGCGGGTCGGTGGCCAGGCGCACCTTCAGCTCTTCGGGCTTGAAGTTGCGGCGCCACACGGTGCCCCAGTTGAGGAAGAAGCGCTGGTCGCGGGTCAGGCCGTCGGTCTTCGGATCGGGCTGGCCGGCGGTGGCCTTGATCATCGCGTCGTAGGCCGTGGCCAAGCCGCCCAGGTCGGCGATGTTCTCGCCCAGGGTCAGCTTGCCGTTGACCTTGGCGCCCGGAGCCGCCTCGTAGCCGTTGAACTGGGCGATCAGCTTGTCGGTGCGACCGCCGAAGCCCTTGGCGTCGGCCGGTTGCCACCAGTTCTCGAAGTTGCCGGTCGCGCCGAAGCGGCTGCCCTGGTCGTCGTAGCCGTGGGTCATCTCATGGCCGATCACCGCGCCGATGCCGCCGTAGTTGGTGGCGTCGTCGGCGTTGGGATCGAAGAACGGCGGCTGCAGGATCGCGGCCGGGAACACGATCTCGTTCTGCAGCGGGTTGTAGTAGGCGTTGACCATCTGCGGCGGCATGCCCCACTCGGTGCGGTCGACCGGCTTGCCGATCTTGCCGAGGTTCCACTTGTAGTTGAACTCGGTGGCGGCCATCAGATTGCCGTAGTAGCTGTCGCGGTTGGTCTGCAGGCCGGCCCAGTCGCGCCACTTGTCGGGGTAGCCGATCTTGGGCGTGAAGGCGGCCCACTTCTCCATCGCCTTCTTCTTGGTCTCCGGGCTCATCCAGTCCAGCTTCTCGATGCGCGCCTTGAGGGCCTCGCTGAGGTTCTTGACCAGCGCTTCCATGCGCGTCTTCGATTCGGGCGAGAACGCGACCTTGACGTACATCTGGCCCAGGGCTTCGCCGGCCTGCTCCTCGATGGTGTCGAGCACGCGCTTGCTGCGCTCCTTGAGCTCGGTCTGGCCGCGCAGGGTCTTGCGGTAGAAGTCGAAGTTTTCCTTGACGAAGTCGTCCGACAGGTAGGGCGAGGCGCTATCGACGGTGTGGAACCGCAGGTAGCTCTGCCACTGCGCGGCCGGCACGTCGGCGAGCATCTTGCTGACTTCCTTGTGGAAGTCCGGCATCGCCAGCGAGAACATCTTCGGCACGGCCACGCCCTGCGATTCGATGAACTTGGTCCAGGGGAAGTTCGGCGCCAGCTTGTCGGCGTCGGCGGGGCTGACCGGGTTGTAGTACAGCTCGGCATCGCGCGAGAGCTGTTCGCTGGTCTTGGAGACCTTGGCCAGGCGGGTTTCGAACGCGATCACGTCCTTGGCCTGCTTGGCGGCGTCGGCGGCGGCCACGCCGCTGAGCTGGAGGACGTTGGCGACGTGCTTCTCGTACGCGGCCAGCTTGTCCTTCTTCTCCGGCGAGGTGTAGTAGGTCGGATCCGGCAGGCCCAGGCCGCCCTGCGAGGCATAGGCGATGTTGTTCTTGGAATCCTTGAAGTCGGCCTCGGCGCCGAAGCCGAACAGCACGTTCTGGCCCTTGGCGGCGCTGGTGCGCAGGTAGTCGGCGATCTGGTCCTTGTTCTCGAGCTTGGCGATCGCGTCGAGGTCGGCCTTGATCGGGTTGATGCCCTGCGAGTTGATCTTGGTCGCGTCCATGCCGCTGGCATAGAAGTCGCCGACGATCTTGTCCACCCCGGTGGCGTCGGGCAGTTCCGCGGCCTTCTCGGCGAGCTGCTTCTGCACCGCGGTGGAGCGCTCGTCGAGCATTTCGAACGCGCCCCAGGAGGTGCGGTCGCTCGGAATGTTGTTCGCGGCCAGCCACTTGCCGTTGACGTAGCCGCCGAAGTCGGTGCAAGCGTCCTTGCTGGTGTCGAGATCGCTGACCTGGAAGCGGTTCACGCCCGGCAGCTTGCTGTCGTCGATCTTCAGCGCGGTGGCGTCGGCGGAGGCGGCAGGCTTGGCGGCGTCCGCGGCCGGGGCGGCGTCGTCTTTCTTGGTGCAGGCGACCATCGCCGTGGTGATGGCGAGGGTCAGCAGCAGGATTTGGGGTTTCTTCAGGGTCACAGCGGGCTCCGGCCTGGCGGCGTTTGGGAGTAGGGCATCGTTGCCGCCCCGTGCGGGGCGTGGCAGGACAATAGACCCCTTCGGCCCGGCGAGGGGGTGTCGAAGGTCATGGCGGGGTGTGCGGGCGCCGGCACGTTGCGCGCGAGGCGGCCTGATCGGGGGCGCGGCGGGAGCCGGCGTGCGGACCGGCAAATCCGGCACAGCCCCGAGCTGGACGCAGGGCATACTCTGCGCCGGACGCCGACCAACCACGCGGCGCCGGGACGGGGCAGGATGCCCGCGCCGCGCGTCGTGCCACAGGGAGATCAAAAGAAGAAGACGATACTCGCGGCCGCCGCGCTCGCCGTGGCTGCGCCCTTGCTGTTCGTTCCGAACCTTGTACGCGGTGCCGACGCAGCGAGCTATTCGCCGCGCGGCCAGCTGGTCTACCAGATCGTGCGCAAGTGGGGCCCGCACGTGCAGGAGACCTACCGCGCCGACATCGACGACTGGGCCCGGCAGATGGGCCCGATCTTCGCCAAGTCGCCGATGGATGCCCTGCGGCGCGCGGCCGAAGCGCGCGATTTCGACGCCATGAACGATGCGCTGCTGGGCCGGGCCGGCGCGCGCACGAAGGCGGCGGACCAGGTCACGCCGAGCGCTATAGGCAACCTGACCACCGATCTCACCTTCGTGCCGATCGCACCGTGCCGCATCCTCGACACGCGCCTGGCCGGCGGTGTCATCCCGGCCAACGGCACGCGCGATTTCGACGTGGCCGCGGTGACCGACTACAGCTTCCAGGGCGGCAGCGCGGGCAACTGCAACGGCGTCGGGACCACCGGAGCGATCGGTGCGGCGATGATCAATTTCACCGTGATCACGCCCAGCATGGCGGGCTACATCACCGCCTTTCCCTACCAGGGCACGCGTCCGCTGGCGGCGAGCGCGAACTACGCCGGCGGCGACATCGTCAACAACCTGGCCGTGGTCGCACTGGATACGAGCGCCGCGGCCAGCGACATGAGCGTGTATTCGTACGCGCAGACGCATCTGGTGGGCGACATCGTGGGTTATTTCATCGCGCCGACACCGACCGCATTGCAATGCACGACGGTGTCGAACGTGAGCACCATGAACGGAAGCGCTTCGTTCACCGGTACTTCGCCGAGTTGCCCGGCCGGCTACACCAAGACGGGCGGCTACTGCCAGGCTGCAGGCACGGCCGGCCGTGTGGTCGCGTCCTACCCCAACGGCACGCTGCACCAATGCGTCTTTGCCAACGAGAGCGCGACCGCCATGCAGGTGACCGTCTACGCCGAGTGCTGTCGCCTGCCGGGACGCTGACCGGTCGCGGCGCGCTTTTGCGTAACCGTTATAAAAGGCCCGCCTCGTGCGGGCCTTTTCTATTGCTGAGGCCGAGTCGCGGCACTGGCTGGGTGTTTTCCCTCAGGCTGCGGCGGCTGCAAGCGTTTGCACGTGCGGTCACGTCGGAAACGCGGTGAAAGATGGAGGCCGTTATGAGTGTTTCGTCGCAATGATTTTGTGATGTCTGTCCTGTTTTTGTTTGGGTTCTCGTCCCTTTGGAGTGTCGGCGATCGGGTCCAAGGGGGACCCGACCCGCGAATCGAGCCTAGAGGGGATACACCATGAACAAGTTGATTCTGGCCGCCGGTCTGTTCGCGCTTGCGCCCTTGCTGTCGCAGCCGGCGGATGCCGCTGGTCGTGGCGCGCGCGGCGAACTCGTCTATCAGGTCGTCAAGAAGTGGGGGCCGTACGTACAGGAAGCCTATCGCGCCGACATGGGCACGTGGGCCCAGCAGATGGGTCCGACCTTCGCCAAGGCGCCGCTGAGCGCGCTGCAGAGCGCAGCGGATGCGTCGAACTTCGACGCCATGAACAGCGCGCTGCTGGGCGCTCCGGCGGCGAGCAAGGCCGGCGCCGATATCTCGCCGAACAGCCTCGGCGACGCCGCCACCGATCTGGTGTTCGTGCCGATCGCGCCCTGCCGTCTGTTCGACACCCGCCTGGCCGGCGGCGCGATCGCGGCCAACACCGTACGCAGCTTCGACGTCACAGCGGTGTCCGACTACAGCTTCCAGGGTGGCGCCGCCAGCAACTGCAATGGCGTTGGTGCGGCCGGCTCCTTCGCGGCCGCGGCGATCAACCTGACCGTGGTCTTCCCAACCGGTTCGGGCTGGATCACCGCGTTCCCGTTCGGCACCACTCAGCCGAACGCGTCGAACGTCAACTATGCCGCGGGCGACGTCGTCGCCAACCTGGCTACGGTGGCGTTGGATCAAGGCGCTTCGGCCAACGAGTTGTCGGTGTATACCTTCGCCCAGACCCATCTGGTCGGCGACATCGTCGGCTACTTCATCAACCCGCAGGCGACCGCGCTGGAATGCGTCGAGGTCGACGGCACCGTACTCAATCTCGCCGCCGGTGCCGCCGGCAATGCGTTCGCGGGTACCTGCACCGCGGGCTACACGGCGGTCGAAACGCAGTGCCGTCCTTCGATATTCGGCATGCGCGTGGCGGGCAGCTGGACCTCGCATTGCAACATGGTCAACGACAGTGCCTCGGCGGGAACGGTCACCGCGACCGCTCGTTGCTGCCGCGTCCCGGGCCGCTGAGTCCAAGCCCATCGGATCTACCCCGAAGGCCCGCCCAGTGCGGGCCTTCGGTCTTGTGGAGCCCGCGCGCATGCGCGAAGGTGCGGACTACGGCCGATACCGGTCCCGCCCTCGGAGCGTCGCGATGAAAGTGCATTTCCACGGAGCCGCCGGCGAGGTCACCGGTTCGCTGCACGAAGTCGAGGCCGCCGGCCGGCGCCTGCTACTGGACTGCGGCATGATCCAGGGCAGCCCCGAAGGCGAGCGCCGCAACGCCGATCCGTTCCCGTTCGATGCGGCCGCGCTCGACGCGCTGGTGATCAGTCACGCCCACATCGATCACATCGGCCGGGTCCCGCTGCTGGTGCGTCGCGGTTTCCGTGGCGCGATCCACGCCCAGGCCGCGACCGCCGAGCTGATGCGGATCATGCTGCTGGACTCGGCCCATATCGCCGAAAGCGAAGCGCAGCGCAGCAATCGCCGGCGTGGCCGCGACGAACCCGAAGCGGTGCCGCTGTACACCCAGGCCGATGTCGAAGCCGCGATGGCGCAGGTGCGGCCGCTGCCCTACGACCAACGCACCGAGATACTGCCCGGCGTCGAGATCGCGTTCCGCGATGCCGGCCATATCCTCGGCTCGGCCGCGGTCGAAGTCTGGGCCGATGGCCGCAAGCTGGTGTTCTCCGGCGACCTCGGCCCCAAGGGCACGCCGATCCTGCGCGATCCCGCCAGCATCGACAGCGCCGACCTGGTGCTGATGGAATCGACCTACGGCGATCGCCTGCACCGCGACCGCGCCGAGACCATTCGCGAACTCGGCCGCATCCTCGATCAGGCCTGGAACGACGGCGGCAACGTGCTGATACCGGCGTTCGCGGTCGGGCGCAGTCAGGAGCTGCTGTACTGGTTCGCCAAACACTGGGACGAATGGCAGATGGCGCGCTGGAAGATCTTCCTCGACAGTCCGATGGCGGCCAAAGTGGTCGCCGTCTACGACCGTCATGTCGATCTGTTCGACGAGGACGCGCGGCAGGTCTGGCGCGACAAACCCAATCCGTTCCGGCTGCCGAACCTGCAACTGACCGAATCCAGCGAGGACTCGATCGCGATCAATCGCATCGAGCGCGGCGCGATCGTGATCGCCGGCTCCGGTATGGCCAACGCGGGCCGCATCCTGCACCACTTCCGCCATCGTCTCGACAACCCGAAGACGCGGGTGGTGTTCGTGGGCTATCAGGCCGAAGGCACCTTGGGACGGCGTCTGGTCGATGGCGCGCAGTGGGCGCGCATCCACGGCCGGGACGTGCGCGTCAACGCGCAGCGCCACACCGTCGGCGGCTTGTCCGCGCATACCGATCAGCGCGGGCTGATGGATTGGTACGGCGCGATCGCCGGGCATCCGCCGCTGGCCCTGGTGCACGGCGAAGACAAGGCGCGCGAGGCGCTGGCCGGGGAGATCGGCGAGCGCTACGGCGTCAAGCCTGCATTGGCGCGTCCCGGCATGACCCTGCAGGTGTGATCGTCCTGGCGCATGGACGCGGCCGCGCCTGGTCGCGTACGCGCCGTGGGTAGCGTGGCCGCCGGGCTTTGAGCGGAGACCGGCGCTTCCGTTCAATGCGCCGGCTGCGCCCCGCGCGACAGCGCCAGGCGCTCCCATGTCGCCACCAGCACCAGGATCGCGGTGGTGGCGCCGCCCAGCGCCAGCGCCGACAGATGCAGGGGGCGCGCCGCCAGCGACAACGCCAGCAGCAGAACCAAGCCCGCCAGATGCGACAACGGCGGAGTCCGGCGGTCGTTCGTCGTCCACTTGAACAACGCGTTGCCGAGCAGATACAGCGCCGGCCCGCCCAGGATCGCGGCGATGCCGGCGTTGTCGGCATGGCCCGGATGCATCAGCACGATCTCGTCGGCGACCGCGCAGACGATGACGCCGGCCACGATCAGCAGATGGAGGTAGGTGTAGCCCATGCGCGCCTGCCGGCCCGGGTCGGCGGCATGGACGATGCGCCGGCTCGCGCGCTCGGCGCCGCTGTCGAAATAGATCCACCACATCGCCACGCTGCCGACGAACGCGATCACGAACGCGGCGGTGTGGCCGGCGTCCAGCGGCAGCCCGGCGAAGGTCGCGCCGGTGACCAGGATCGACTCGCCCAGGGCGATGATCACGAACAGCGCGCAGCGTTCGGCCAGATGGCCGCCATCCACGTTCCAATCGCCGATGGTCGAGCGGCCCAGGCCCGGCACCCAGAAGAACGCGATCGGCCCGACGAACTCGATCAACAACGCGCCCGCCCACCAGGCGAAGCGCGCCTCGCCTTCGGCCAGGCCGCCGGCGATCCATAGCACGCCCGAGGCCAGCAGCCACACCGCGATGCGCAGGAAGCTTCGAAACAATGCGGTGTGCGCGCCGTGCAGCGCGTACAGCATGAACAGCGTGCGTCCGACCTGCATCGTCGCGTAGGCCGCGGCGAACAGCAGTCCGCGTTCGCCGAACGCCTGCGGCAGCGAACTCGACAGCAGCAGCCCTCCCAGCATCAGCGCGAACAACAGCAGCCGCGCCGGCGAGGTTTCCGGGTCCAGCCAGTTGGTGCACCACGCGGTGTAGATCCACACCCACCACACGGCCACGAACAGCAGCAGAGTCCGCAGCGCGTCGGCCAGGGTCAGGTGTTCGAGCAGGGTGTGCGAAATCTGGGTGACAGCGAACACGAACACCAGGTCGAAGAACAGCTCGACCATGGTCACTCGGCCGTGCTCGTGCGCGTTGCGGGTGCGCAGCAGGCCGCGTGCGGCAGCGTCGCTCATGGCGCGACCCCGCTCAGCGTCGCGGCGGATGGCCGGCGTGCGCCATCAGCAAAAACAGGCCGCCGATCAGGCCGACGTTCTTCATGAAGTGCAGCAACTGCGCAGCGCGTTCGGCGCCGGCCAGGCTCCAGAACGGGTGCGACATCAGCGCGTCCACCGCCATCAGCAGGGCGGCCAGGCCGGCGGTCCAGCGAAGTTTCCAGCCGCTGGCGATCAGCAGGCCCAGGACCAGCTCGACTGCGCTGAAGACCAGGGTCGCGACCGGCGTCACCGCGCCGCCCCAGGCGGTGAGCAGGCGGTACAGCCCCATGACGATGAAGACGCTGGCGATCAGCGTGCGTGCGGTGGTGGCTAGGCTGCGGTTGTCCATGGCCTGCTCCCCAGGCTGCGGTGGTGCCGCGCCGCGCGCCCGACAGACGCACGGCTCCGACCCTTTCTACCAGTCCACGCGCAATCCTGCATGGCCTTGCACGCTGCGGTGTTCCTCGCCGGACAGTTCGTGAGTGTAGTCGGCGACGAAATACAGGCCGACCCCGGGCGAGAGTCGGCCGACCAGGCCGGCGCCGAACTCAACCGCGTCGGCGCGGCTTTCGGTGCGGATCCGGTCGTCGCCGAAGCGGGTGTCGTCGTCGCTGCCCAGCTCGCTCCACAGGTTGAGCTTGAGGTAGGGGCGCCAGCTGGCGTCCTCGTCGGCGCCGTGCAGGCGCGCGCCGATGCGTGCGCTGAGGCCGTCGCCGACGTCGAAGCTCACGCTCGAGAACGCGTCGGCGGTGTCGTCCAGCGAACTGCGCTGCCAGACCAGCTGCGCCTGCGGTTCCAGCACCAGGCGCTCGCCCAGCGCGATCGGCCAGCCGCCTTCCAGCGAGGCGATGAACTGCGAACCGTCGACGTCCGAGCCCAGGCCGCGGTTTGAGCGCACCTTGCCGTCGAGGCGCGAGCCCAGCAGCACCGCGTCGAAGTAGCTTCCGCGCTCGCCTGTCCGCGTCCAGTAAAGGCCCAGGCTACGGGTGTCGAGCTCCAGCCGGCCGACGCGTTGCAGGCGCCCGATCGCGAAGCCGTCGATGTCGCCGCGGCTGCGGGTCGCGCCGACGAACACGCCGAAGCGGTCGTTGCCGCCGCCGTCGCGTTCGCCCGCGTGCAGGTCCACGCCCAGTTGCAGGCCACTGAGGTCGCCGTCGAACTGCGGCCTGGCGGCGCCGTCCCATTGCTGGCGCGTGCTCTCGCCGAACACCCGCAGCCAGCCGGCGTCGAAGCCGCCGCCGTGGCCGAGCAGGATCTGCTCGCCCTGGCGCTCGTGGAAGGTCCCTGCCGTGGCCAGGCCGTTGACCCGGACCAGCGCCGGCAGTGCGCTGTAGACCGCGGTTTCCGGACGGTACAGCGGGATCGGATCTTCGCCGATCTGCGGCGTCGGCGGTGCGGACGGCGGCGGGGCCGGCGGTTCCGGCGACGGTGGTGCGGGAGGGGCCGGCGGAGGCGGCGGCACCACCGGCGGAGCGGGCGGAGCCGGGGGCGGTTCCGGCGGCGGCGGTGGGGTCACCGGCGGCGGTGGCGGAGTGGGCGGCGGCGGAGGCGGCGCTACCGAGTACGAGCGTAGGTACCAGTTGTCCTGGGTGCCGGCGTCGACGCCGCCTCGGAACAGCAGGTACTCGAACGCGCCGGCCGCGACCGGCTGCGCCAGCGTGAAGGCGCCGGCCTGGGTCTGCGCGCCGGCGATCGTCTGCACCACCAGGATCCCGTTGGCCACAGTCTGCGCGCCGCTGCCGCCGAGGTTGGTGACCAGCATCGAGGTGTTGCCGCTGGCCAGGCCGTTGGAGATCACCAGTTTGTCCGAGGCCGAATCGTCCGCGCCCAGCACCGTCTGCAAGTGCAGCTGCCCGCCATTGCCGACGTAGTTGCCGAACACGGTCAGGCTGTCGCCGGCGACCGCGCCACCGGAAGCGAGATCGATGTAGCCGGCGTTGACGACGCTGCCGAACTGACCAGAGGTGAACGGCCGCACCGAGCGCGCGCCGCTGACCAGCAGACTGCTGGTGGCGTCGATGTTGAGCGTGCCGCCACCGGTGCCGGCATCGCCCAGGCTCAGGTCGGCATCGAGCGTGAAACGCGTGCCCGCGGTGAGATCCAGCACCTCCCAGTTGCGGATCCGCGAGACGCCCGCGACCTGCGCATTGGCGAACAGTAAGCGGTCCGAACCGGTGCCGCCGTCGAACGCATCGACCTCGGCGATCGTCGCCGCAGCCAGATTGCGCAGCGCCGCGCTGTCGTTGCCCGCGCCCAGCGAAATGCTGCCGGCGACGGTGCCTGCGTTGGCCCAGCTCAGCGTGTCGGTGCCGGTGCCGGTGAGCAGGCTGCCGCCGATGCTGCCGCCGGCGATGTTGAGGGTGTTGTTGCCGTTGCCGAAGTCGACGTTGCCGCCGATGTTGGCGGTGCCGGTGAGGTTGAGCAGGTCGTTGCCTTGCTCGGCATTGAGCAGGCCGTCGATGCCGCCGCCGCTCATGTTCATGATGTTGTCGCCGACGCGCAGGTTGACCGAACCGATCCGGCCGCCGCTCATGTCGACGATGTCGCCTTCGTTGAACGCGCCGATGATGCGGCCGCCGCGGATCACCGCGGTGTCGCGGTCGGCGCCCTGGTCCAAGGCCTGGATGGTGCCGCCGGTCATGGTGAAACTGTCCTGCCCCGAGCTCTGGTCGACCAGGCCGCCGATGGTGCCGGCGCTGATGTTCAGGCTGTCGTTGCGGGTGCCGAAGCTGACGCTGCCGGTGATCGTGCCGCCGCTGACGATGACGCTGTCGTTGCCGCCGGAGGTCAGGTTCAGCGATGGCGTCGGGTCGGGTGTGTTGCCGTCGCAGACGATGCTGTCGTTGCCGGCCGTGGGCGCGGGCGTGCAGGTGGCGTGGGCGAGCGAGGGCAGGGCGAGCAAAGCGGCGACGATGGCTACGGCGAGCGCGTGCGGTCGTGCGACGGGCGCGACATCCATGAAAAGCTCCTGGTACCGATTGGGGGAAGATCGGGTAAGGCCGGTCGATGTCGAACCGCCGATGGCCGCGTCCTGCGGCTACGGCCGCTCTGTAGCACATTCAGTGAGTATTTAGCGTGGATTTATCTTGGCGCGGACGGGGCGCGGCGGCTGGGAGCCCTCGCCGTCTGGGAGGCCGTCGGCCCTATTGGCGACCGGGGCCGGGCACGATCCCCGGCCGAGGGGGGGGCGTGCGGCTCCGGCGAGACCGGAGGTTTTCCTAATCCCGACAAGAATTTAGCGCTGGCGAAAGCGCCGGCTTTCGCGTACAGTGCCGCCTGTTCAGCGCACGGCTGCCTCCCCGCAAGGGGTACGTTTCCCAGGTTGCCCGCCGTATCGCAACAGTCCCAGGACTCGCCGATCGGCTTTTATCCCGCACGTCTTTCGTAGCGCCGACACGGTCCGGAGCATCCGGCACCGTCATTTCGATTACTCGCAGCGCGGTTCTAGGGAACGCTCCGAGTGACTCCGCGACTTCGGTCCGCGGATCCTTAGCACTTGGAGTTCCACCATGACGTTTGAATCCCTCGGGCTTGCGCCCGCGTTGCTGCGCGCGCTCGTCGAGCAGAACTACAACACCCCGACCCCGATCCAGTCCGAAGCGATCCCGCTGGCCATGGCCGGCCACGACCTGCTGGGCGGGGCCCAGACCGGTACCGGCAAGACCGCCGCGTTCGGCCTGCCGCTGCTGAACCGCCTGTCCAAGCTCACCGGCGCCAACGGCCCGCGCAAGCCGCGCGCGCTGGTGCTGGTGCCGACCCGCGAGCTCGCAGTGCAGGTCAACGACAGCCTGCGCAGCTACGCCAAGCACCTGCGTCTGAGCATCTGTTCGATCTACGGCGGCGCCGGCATGGGCCCGCAGGTCGACATGCTGCGTCGCGGCGTCGACGTGCTGGTCGCCACCCCCGGCCGCCTGATCGATCACATGGAGCGCGGCACCGCCAAGCTCGACGCGATCGAAGTGCTGGTCCTGGACGAAGCCGACCGCATGCTCGACATGGGCTTCCTGCCCGCGATCAAGCGCATCCTCGGCCGCGTCCCGCCGCAGCGCCAGACCATGCTGTTCTCGGCCACCTTCGAAACCGAGATCAAGAAGCTGGCCCTGGAGTTCATGCGCGAGCCGCAGCAGGTCCAGGTCGCCGCCAACAACACCATCGCCGACACCATCGCCCACAAGGCGCATCCGGTCGACGGCGGCCGCAAGCGCGATCTGCTGGTCCGCATCCTCGCTGAGCGCAGCACCGACCAGGTGCTGGTGTTCGGCCGTACCAAGCACGGCTGCAACCGTTTGGCCGAACAGTTGGAAGACGCCGGCTTCAAGGCCGTCGCCATCCACGGCAACAAGAGCCAGGCCCAGCGCCAGAAAGCCCTGCGCGATTTCAAGGCCAACAAGGCCCGCGTGCTGGTCGCCACCGATGTCGCCGCGCGCGGTCTGGACATCCCCAGCCTGCCGCTGGTGATCAACTTCGACCTGCCGATGGTGGCCGAGGACTACGTCCACCGCATCGGCCGCACCGGCCGTAACGGCGCGACCGGCGAAGCCCTGTCGCTGGTGTCGCCGGACGAAGGCGGCCTGCTGCGCCAGATCCAGCGCATCCTCAAGGACGACATCCAGATGGTCACGGTCGACGGCTTCGAGCCGAGCCGCCCGATCCGCATGGGTTCGGACGCACCGGGCGCCCGTCGCCCCGGCGGTCAGCGTCCGGGCGGCAACAACTGCCCGCGCAAGCCCTCGCACCGTCCGCACGGCAAGCCGGCCCCGCGCCACGCCCACGCCGGTCCGCAGCACCGCAGCGGCGGCCGCTCGGGTTCGGGCAGCGGCCAGCGTCGCGAAGGCGTGTAAGCGTTTCGCAGCGTCGATGAGAAAGGCCGGCATTGCCGGCCTTTTTCTTTGGGCGGCCCGCAGGCAAAGGTGCCGCGTCTCGCGCTAGGATGGCCTTCACTCGGAAGGCAAGGAACGCATCCATGAAACCATTGCTCGCATTGCTTGCCGCACTCGTGCTGGCATTCGCGCCCGCGCGGCTCGCGCAAGCCACCTCGACCCTGCAGTTCAACGGCGACGGGTATTCGGTGGATCTGGAAATCGGCCACGACGAACGCCCCGTGATCGGGACCGTCCGCATCGGTCAGCCCGGCGACAAGGACTACCGGCGAGTGCCCAGGCAGCAGGTGCGCGTCGAGGAATTCGATACCCAGCGCAAGCGTCTCAAGCTGCACTACACCGCTTCGGACGAAGCCCCCGGCATTCCCTCGTTCACGCTGGTCATGACCGAGACCGAGGCGACGCTGACTTTGGAGGGGAGACGCATCGTGTCGAAGGCCGACTGGTTCATGTAGGCGGCCATGTTCGTCGGGCACGATACGGCGTGCCACGAAAATTTGTCATCCAAGGAAAGGGAAGCATTTCGAATGAAAAGATTGGCTCTTCTGACAGCGTCTATCGCTCTACTTAGCTGTCAAGTCTCCGCCAGAACCCCTGGCAGACAGGCTGCCTTAGCCAACCCTATGGTCCAAGGTGCCGTTGCGCTACAGGCCAATCAATCAGGAACTGCTGGCGCGCTGACCTCGGGCGTCTATAGCTACCAAGTGCAGTCGCGACACAAAGATGGCAAAGGAAAGCTGCAAAATGAAGGCGCCGAGTTCAGCTACTCCATTGAAGCCATCGGTGGTGGACGTGCTCTGGTTAAGTTCAATGGCGACGCCAGTGCTGCCGACCCCGGTGGCTTTGGCGGCGTGATCAGTGGAGCGGTTGAGACCTCCGGCGTCGCCACATTCAGCAATGGGACGTGGGTGCTGAGAGGCAAGAGCGAGGATGGCGAGTGCGAAAGTCGTTTTGTCGTCGAGGGCACGGCGATCAAGCATCTCGGTGGCCGTTGTAAAGATGCCGGTAACTTGGGCGAGATGGCCTGGCCGCGCGCGAACGCCGTATTGCGCTTTACCCGTCCGTTGCGCGATAGCGAACGTGCGGAACTGAAACACAGCACTGGCGTAACGCAAAGTGCGATGACTGGCTCCACGCCAGCCAGAGGCGATGGTGTGGCATTTTCCGGCCTTGTCGGCAAGAGCTTCCCTGCAATGCAACTCCCCTATCAAGCCTTTGGATTCGACGCATATGACGCCGAGCTCGAACCCATTTCCATGAACGAAATGCGGGAAGGCAAAGTCACGGTCTATCCGGTTCGCAAAGGGAACGTACGCTATGTGGTCGTGGCCGCTACGGCGGACGACCAAACGCAGCGTGTGGTCGACGTGCGTCAAGCTGCGGCCAGCACCGGAAAACTGCGCTTTGTCGCGTCGAGTCCCGAGGAGGGGGACGTGATTACCGACTGCACGATCAACGGTAAGCAGGTTGACCAGGCGTTCGGTTTCGCCCAAGCCGGGAAGAATCGGACTTACACCGGACAGGTCACCGCCTCTGGTGAATCATCCTGGCTGGTACAACCTGGCGGCACTCATGTTGTTGCCCTTAAGCCAGGCGACAAATTGGTCTGCACGGAGACGATCTTCGGCGGTTGACAAGCACTCCCACGGTTCGGCAAAGATCCTGACATCCGGATCGGACTTTCCGGCTGTGCGAAGTGCGCAAGTATGGCGCCGGAGATCACGCGAATGTGGCGAGCAATCGCCATTCGCCTCGGACGGCATCGCGATTTGTCGCGGGCTATCGCGCAGCAGCGGCTCTCACTCTTCCGCCGCAGCCGCCTCGCGCCCCTGCTGCCGGATCAGCGCTTCCTCGCGTGCGTCGTTGATCGCGTCGCGCACGCTACCCAGATCGACCGTCGATTCGTCGTGGACGAAGGTACCGGTGAGTTCGCTGTCGGCATGCAGATCGCCGGCTTCGAACAAAGCCCACATTTCTTCGGCGTACCAAGTGTCGAGCAGCTCCGGCGCCCAGGCGCCGAGGCTGGCGGTGAGGTTGTTGACGTCGCGCAGCAGCATGCTGCGCGCGGCGTTGTTGCCGGCCGCACTGACGACCTGCGGGAAATCGATGATGACCGGGCCATCCGGCGCGACCAGCACGTTGTACTCGGACAGGTCGCCGTGGATCAGGCCCACGCTCAGCATCTTCACCACCTGGCGGACCAGGAAGCGGTGGAAGCCGCGCGCCTGATCCGGCGCCAGCTCGACCTCGCCCAGGCGCGGCGCGGAGTGGCCGTTGGCGTCGGTCACCAGTTCCATCACCAGCACGCCGTGGAAATAGCCGTAGGGTTCGGGCACGCGCACGCCGGCCTCGCGCAACTGGTACAGCGCGTCGACCTCGGTGTTCTTCCAGGCGGTTTCCTGCTGCTTGCGTCCGTACTTGGTGGCCTTGCCGATCGCGCGCGCCTCGCGGCTGCCGCGCACCTTGCGGCCCTCCTGGTACTGAACGCGCTGCTGGAAGCTGCGCTGGGCCATGTCCTTGTAGACCTTGGCGCAGCGCACGTCGTTGCCGGAGCGCACCACGTACACCGACGCCTCTTTACCGCTTTTCAGCGGACGCATCACTTCATCGATCACGCCGTCGTCGATCAGCGCCTGCAAGCCGGAGGGAGTCTTCATCTAGTCCTATGAACGGAATCGGTCCGGCGGAGAAGGGTTTTCCGCCGGGCGCCGGCGTATCTTTACACTTAACGCCTTTCCCGCCGACTTTTTCCATGTCCGAGCCCCTACGTCTAGATAAACGCGTCGCAGAACTGACGGGCTGTTCGCGCGCGCAAGCCCAGCAATACATCGAGGGCGGCTGGGTCCGGGTCGACGGCGAGGTCGTGGAAGAGCCCCAGGCGCCGATCTCGACCCAACAGGTCGAATTGGACCCGGATGCGCGGCTGGAGCCGGCCGAGCCGGCGACGATGCTCCTGCACAAGCCGGCCGGCGTGGACTTCAAGGACGCCCCCGGCCTGGCCCTGGCGGCGGCCCACGCCGAGGGCGACCTGTCCGGTGTGCGCATGCTCAAGCGCCATTTCCACAACCTGACCCCGCTGATGCCGATCGACGCGGAGGCCTCCGGCCTGGTGGTGCTGAGCCAGGACGGCCGGACCTGGCGCCGCCTGACCGAGGACTACGCGCAGATCGAGCAGGAGTTCGTGGTCGAGGTCAGCGGCGAACTGGGGCCCTACGGTTTGAAGCGGCTCGCGCACGGCTTGGAGTACCGCGGGCGGCCGCTGGCGCCGTGCAAGGTCAGCTGGGCGAACGAAACCCGCTTGCGCTTCGCGATCAAGAACGTGATGGGCGGGCAGTTGCGGCATATGTGCGCCCAGGTCGGTCTGGAGGTCGTGTCCAGCAAGCGCCTGCGCATCGGCCGTATCTCGCTGAGCAAGATGCCGGTGGGCGAGTGGCGCTACCTGCCGGTCGGCGAGAAGTTCTGAGTCGTCGAATTGGGGCTCCGGCTGTTGCAATGCCCGGCGACGGGATCGCGTGAAGTCCTTTCCCGCGAGCGCCTGAACATGCAAACATCGGGCGTATGAGAAAACTGGCCAGGATCGCCGCAGTCGTTCTGCTTTTCACGCTGTCGGGGTGCGCGCCCGTCCGCTTCTATCAGGCCATGACCGGCAAGGAAATTCCGGAGCCCAAGGCGATTCCCATCGTGGAACGCGGCCAGCGCGCGCCGTCGCATCGCAAAGTCGCGACGCTAGCCGACGGTCTGCATCTGGCGCGCATCGACCGCAAGGGCAGGCCGGCCTACGGCGTGGTGGACCGACGCAACCTCGTCGTGATCCCGATCGGCTATCAGCACATCACCGATCTGGGCGACCAGGGTCTGAGCGCTATCGGCTTGCAGAGCGTGCGTCATTTCGATCGGCAGGGGAACGAAGTATCGGCCACCTTGTTCGAGGATGAGCTGCACTTCGTCAACGGCCAGGCTATTGCGACCATCCGACCCGCGGAAGGGGATGTCAGGGGCGATCGCTACGGCGTCATCGGTCAGGACGGAAGAACCGTCATCCCGTTCGATTATCTCAACATCGTCGAAGTCAGCACCAAGCTGCGGCCGGACGTCTCCTGGTATCAGGTGCAGCGCGATGTCGCCAAACCGGGAGAGCCGAGAAAGGTCCGCCGAGGCATGCTCGATGCCCAAGGTCGGGTCGTGCTGCCGATCGAGTACTACGAAGTTTCGCCGGGCTACGCGCGCGATGGCCTGGATAACGGCTGGGCCCGCGTATCCGAACAGGAGTACGAGAGCTTCACCGTGAATTTCATCACCGGCCTGCGTATGCAACGGCCGGGCGGCAGCTACTACGGCCGGACGGTGGGCTACAGCACCCTGCTCAATCCAGAGCCCGAAACGCTCAACCAGTACGAAAAAATTCAGTGGCGCAAGGCGCACGACGAACGTTATCGGCTGGAGTTGTTCGATATGCACGGCAAGCTGGTCTACGACCAGAGCGATATCGGCGATACCTGGGACTTGAGCGGACTCACCGCGGTGTGGCGAGCGGACAAGATCGGCCTGCTGGATGCCGACGGCCGGCCACTGACGGATTTCAAATACGACGAGATCAAGGACTACGGTGGCGGGCAGGCCCTGATGATCGTCGCCGGCCGCACGGTATGTATCGATGCCGCCTATCCGCCGGGCTCGGAGCGGGCCGCGCGCGACTGCGCGAAGGCCGCCACCAGAAAGGACGCCGGCAAGCGCGAGCGCCGACAACGAGGTCCGATGGCGGTCCCCGCTAGCTATCCGCGGTATGGCGGCTGAATTCCTGAAACGCATGCGGTGAGTCGCAACCCGCTTTTCGGCCGATCCGATAAGCGGCGTGTGCCTGCCGCGCCGGATCAACAGGTCAGCGCGCCACTTCGCAGCATCGCCCGCGCGCGTCGCGGACAAAGAAAAAGCCGGGCATGCCCGGCTTTTTCCCGCATTACCGCGCTCGCGGTCAGCCCTTCTTGCTGGCGATCCAGCGATCGACCTTCTGCTGCAACACTTCCAGCGGCACCGAGCCGTCCTTCAGCACTTCGGCATGGAACTCGCGCACGTCGAACTTCGTGCCCAGTTCCTTTTCGGCCTTGCGGCGCAGTTCCTGGATCTTCAGCTCGCCGATCTTGTACGCCAGCGCCTGGCCCGGCCAGGCGATGTAGCGCTCGGCTTCGGCGGTGGACTGGGTTTCGCTCTCGGCCGAGTTGTCGAGCATGTACTTGATCACCTGCTCGCGGGTCCAGCCCTTGCTGTGCAGGCCGGTGTCGGTGACCAGACGGATCGCGCGCCACAGTTCGTTCTGCAGGTAGCCGAAGTAGTCGTAAGGGTCGGTGTAGACGCCCAGGTCCTTGCCCAGCGATTCGGCGTACAGGCCCCAGCCTTCGATGAAGGCGGTTTCCCCGCCGAAGCGGCGGAACGCCGGAATGCCGGTCAGTTCCTGCTGCAGCGCGAGCTGGAAGTGGTGGCCCGGGATGGCTTCGTGCAGGTACAGGTCCTCGGCGTCCCAGGTCTTGCGCGTGGGCAGGTCGTAGGTGTTGACGTAGAACACGCCCGGACGGCTGCCGTCCTCGCTCGGGCTGCGGTACTCGCCGCCGGCCGCGGACTGGGCGCGGAACGGTTCGACCGCGCGGATCTCGAACGGCGCCTTCGGCACCAGCGAGAACTGCTGCGGGATCTTCTGGTTGATCTTGGCTTCCAGCGCGCGGTAATGCGCCAGCAGCGCGTCCTCGCTCTTGAAGCCGAAGCGCGGATCGTTCTGCATGAACTTGAAGAAGTCCTGCAGCGAACCCTTGAAGCCGACCTGCGTCATCACCTTGCGGATTTCGCCATGGATGCGCGCGACTTCGTCCAGGCCGATCTGGTGGATCTGCGCCGGGCTCAGGTCGGTGGTGGTGCGCTGACGCGCGTTGAATGCGTACCAGGCCTGGCCGTTGGGCAGCTTGTCCAGGCCGACGCTGTCGCGCGTGGCCGGCAGATATTCGTCGTTGATGAAGGCGCGCAGCTTCTTGTAGGCCGGCATCAGGCGGGTGCCGATCATCTCGCGGTAGGCTGCGGTCAGACGCTGCTTGTCGGCGTCGGAGAAGTCCTTGGGCAGGTTGGTGATCGGGCCCCAGAACAGCGTCTCTTCCGGCTTGTCCTTGATCAGTGCATCGAACTGCGGGATGACCTTGATCATCAGCGCCTTGGGCTGGACCACGCCGGCCTTCATGCCCTGGCGCATGTTGTCGATCGCGGTGTCGAACAGCCCCGGCAGCTTGCTGCCGCGGGCGAGCCAGTTGTCGTAGTCCTTGACCGTCTTGAACGGCTGCGGGCCGGTGCCCGAGCCCATCTGCACGGCGAAGCTGGCCATGCTGCCCATCTGGTTGATCGGCATCATCCAGTCGGGGAACTGCTCGGACTCCAGCGACATCTTGGAGTCGCGCACGAAGGTTTCGTAGCTCAGCAGGTCCTGGCCCTGCAGGCCGGCCGGACCGATGTCCTGCACGGTCTTGAGCCAGCGCACGGTGAAGTCGTGCGATTCCTGGCGGTACTGGGCGGTGCCGAAGTCGGGCAACTGGTCGTTGTAGCGGTTGTCGCCCTGGAACGTGGCCTGGACCGGGTTGAGCTTGAGCACTTCTTCCCAGTACTGGCCGTACAGCGCGGTCAGCTTGGCGGCCTTGGCTTGGTCGACGGCGGCGGCCTTGGGCGTTTCTGCGGCATGGCCGGGCGCGATGGCCGCGGTGGCGACCGTCAGAGCGAGTGCGAGAGCGAGTGGACGCAAGGTCATTACGGGTTCCCCGGAGCGATGAGTCCCCCAGCATGGCCGAGCGCCCGCGCAGCCGCCCCGGTCGGAAGTCACGGGTCGCGGGCGAAGCACCGCGCCGATGGCCCGAATCGCGGCCTGCGTCGCGTTCAGGCGGCGGCTTCGTCGCGCAGCTGTTCGGCGCGGGCCCGGCCGAGGTAGCGCACGATCGCCGCGCGCACCAGGTAGATCAGCGGGATCATCGCGATCGCGGCGAGCATCTTGTAGGCGTAGTTGACCGTGCTCACTGCCAGGAACAGCGAGGTCGGCCACTTCTGCGGCCCCAGCACGAAGGCGATGTAGAGCACCACGAAGCTGTCGACCAACTGCGAGACCGCGGTCGAGCCGGTCGCGCGCAGCCAGATGTGCTTCTCGCCGGTAGCGTTGCGGATGCGGTGGAACACCGCGACGTCGATCAGCTGGCCGAGCATGAACGCGACCAGCGAACCGGCGATGGTCCATAGGCCCTGGCCGAACACCGCGGAGAATGCGGCCTGGTAGTCGTCCACGCCCTGCGACTGCGCGGCCTTGACCCACCAGTCGGCCGGTGCCAGCGAGATCGCCGCGAACGCGAACACGAAGCCGTACACGATCAGCAGCGCGGCCAGCCAGGAGATCGTGCGCACGCCGCGGCGGCCGAAGAACTCGTTGATGACGTCGGTCATCAGGAATACCACCGGCCACAGCAGGGTGCCGGCGGTGAAGCTGAGCGAGCCGCTCTGGCCGAACAGGTTCCACTGCAGCGGAGCGATGCCGAGGGTGTCTTCGAGCGCGAAGATCTTGACCCCGATGAACTCGGCCAACACCGCGTTCACGCAGAAGAACGCCGACAGCACGATGAACAAACGCAGCGCGCGGTCTTCCAGCGTCTTGGTGACTGTGCCGGCCGCGGTCGAGTTCATCGTTTCGGCCTCACGTAATAGATCACGCCGTACTTGTCGTCGGTGAACAGGAACGCGTCGCGGCCCATGCGGATCACGCCGCAGGGGCGTCCGTTGACCTTGGCGCCGTCGAGGAAACCAGTGATCAGGTCGCCGCCGCTGCTGCCGTCGGCGTTGACCCGCACCAGCTTGTAGCCGTGGCCGATCTTGGCGTTGGTCGAGCCGTGCAGGGCGACCACGTACTGGCTGGACAGGGTGGTGTCGCCGGCCGGGAACCAGTCGACGCCGAGCGCGGAGGCGTGCGCGGGGAACCAGCCGAACGCGCGCGGCACCTTGGCGCAGCCGGCCGGTCGCGGAAACTTGGGATCGGCGTAGACCTTGCCGGCGCTGTGGTAGCAGTGCGGCCAACCGTAGTCGGCGCCGTCGCTCAGCTTGAAGAAAGTTTCGTCAGGCTTGTCCAGGCCGAGGTGATCGGAGCCCTGGTTGGTCGCGATCAGGCGGTCGTCGTGGGCGATCAGGCCGACCGCGTTACGCAGGCCGCGCGCGTACACGCGCGCGCCGCTGCCGTCGGGGTTGTACTCCATCACCGTCGCGCGCACCGACTCCTTCTCGATGCAGGCATTGCAGCTGCTGCCGACCGAGACGTACATCTTGCCGTTGTTGGCGAACGCGACCGTGCGGGTGAGGTGCCAGCCGCCGTATTTGTAGCTCAGACCGTAGTCGGGGTAGGTCGCCAGGGTCTCCGGCGGGGCGCTGGGCTTGAGGTCGCCGGCGCGATAGCGGTAGCGCACCAGCTTGTCGGTCAGGGCCAGGTACAGCCACTGCTGGCCGTCGCGGTCGGTGTGGAAGGCCAGGTTGTTGGGATTGCGCTGATCGACCAGGTAGGGCGTGACGCTGGCGAACTTGGCTTTCTTCTCGTCCCAACCGTCGAGGATCAACACCCGGCCCTTGCGGTTGTCGCTGAGGTCGCGCATGTCGGTGAGGAACAGGCGGCCGTCGGGGCTGCGGGCGAAGAAGCGGATGCGCTTGTAGCCCTGCGCGACCGGCACGATTTCCAGGTTCGCCGGCAGCTTGAGCTGGAAGCTGCGGCCGTCGTCGAGCTTGACGGTCTGGGCGACCAGCGGTGCAGGCGCAGCGGTGGCGGGCGCGGCGATCGAGGCGCACAGCAGCGCGGCGGTGAGCAGGCGGAAGCGGATGCGTCCTTGCAGATTCATACGGGTCAGCTCGCGGCTTTGACGTCGGCGGGGACGGAGAAGGGAATGGTCTCGGGCGAGACCGCGCCGCCGGAGATGATGAAGCTCATCGCCTGGTCGACGGTCCAGTCGGTCGGGGTGATCTTTTCCACCGGCACGATTTCCAGATAGCCCGAGGTCGGGTTGGGCGTGGTCGGCACGTACACCGCGGCCAGTTCGCGGCCGGTGCCCTGTTCCTTGAGCACGCGGGTGACGAAGCCGATCGACTTCATCTCGGTGTGCGGGAAGTCGATGAGGACCACGCGCTGAGTGCCGTCGGGCTTGGTCTGCAGGATGTCGAGCAGCTGGCGCGCGCTGGAGTAGATCGTGCTCGCCAGCGGGATGCGCTTGATCAGCGATTCGAAACCGCGCAGCACGGTCTGGCCGACCACGCGCCGCGCCATCACCCCGGACAGCAGGATCACGCCCAGCGTCGCGGCCAGGGCCAGCGCGGTGGCGAACCAGCGTTCGGTCAGCCAGCCCAGCGCCTGCGGATTGGTCGCGGCGAGGTTGGCTAGGAGCGGATCGATCAGCGGGCGGCTGGTGTCGGACAGCAGCACGAACACGAACTTGATCACGACCCAGGTCAGCCAGATCGGCAGCAGGGTCAGCAGACCGGTGAGGAACAGGCGTTGCAGGTTGGACATGCGCATGGCGCCAGATTGTAGGCGAGCGCGGGCACGGGCGGCGGTGCGCGATGGCGGTTTGGCGGGAAGTGCGGGTGCGCGGGCCGCCGCGTTATGGTTCGACGGGCTCGCCACGAACGGCCGGGGCGGTTGGGCCGTTGGCTCGCGCCGTCGTCGTCCGCCGGATCGCGCGGCATGCGGTGGAGAGCGGGGTGGGCGTGGGGCGTAGGGTGCGGTGACAACCGCACCATCGTCATCCGCCGAATCGCGCAGCGATACCGGGAACAGCGCCGGGACTGCGCCTAGCGCTCGCGTACCAGACGGAAGCCGACGTCGTCGTAGCCGCGCGCGGCGGCCAGCGGGCGCTGGGCCTGGTTGCTGCGCCAGGAGGCGCCGCTGGCCTGGCGCTGCTGGCAGTCGCGGCCGCAGTCGCGCAGCCACATCGACAGCGCGCGGCCGGGGGTGTCGTTGAGGTGTTCGGCTTCGGCCGCGCTGGGCAGGCGGTAGCGGCGGCCGGTCTGCTGGCTGTACCACTGCGCATAGGCTTCGGCGTCGGACTGCGAAACGCAGACCACCGGTTCGGCGTCGGCCTGCTTGAAGCCCGGCGACTCCCAGTTGCGCGGCGCCAGCACGCGCAGCAGCGAGGCGCGTTCGCGGCACAGCGCCGGACTGCGGCCACTGGCGCTGGCGAAGCGCGCGTACTCGGCGCGGCTGACCGGGCGCGGGCTGAGCGCGACGGTGATGCGGCTGTTGTCCTGGATCAGGCTGCCGACCGCGATCGATTCGCCGGCGGCGACGCCGCCGATGGCCCGGGCCTGGGCGATCAGACGGGTGGCGGTGGCCTTGGGCAGGTCGAAGCTGGCGGCGAGCGCGGCGGTACGTTGCGCGTCCTCGCGGTCGTTGCGCTTGGCGTCCAGTTCCAGGCGCGCCTGCAGCGCGGCCGCCGCCTGCTCGCGCAATGCGCGCATCGCGGGCGAGTCGGCGCTGCCGGTCTGCTGGGCCAGGGTGGTGGCGTTGAGCAGGTGTTCGCGCGCGCGCTGGTCGTTGCGTTCGCGCACCGCGACGGCGATCTGGTCGCCGAGCGCGCGGGTGAGTTCGGTCACGCCGGCGCGCACGTCCGGACTGGTGCTGTCGGCATGCCAGGCGGTAAGCAGGCTGTTGTAGGCGTTGCCGTCCGCCGGTGCGGTCAGTTTGCCCTGGCGGATATAGCGGCGCGCTTCTTCCAGCGAACGTTGCAGCGGCGCTTCCGGCAACGGCGCGAGCATCGCGTCGGTGGGATCGCCGGGGGCGGCGACCGCTGCGGCGGCGCTGACCGGCGCGGCGGTGCCGGCCTGGACGCGGAAGAAGCCGTCATCCTGGCGATTGTTCAGGCCGAAGCCGATCGCGACCACCGCGACCGCGGCGGCCGCGACGCCGGCCCACAGCGGCACCGCCCATTGGCGCAGGCGGCTGGCGCGCGGAATCATGCGCTTGATGGTGTGCTTGAGGCCGCTGCGCTGCACGTCGGCGAGCGCTTCGGCCATCTCGGCGGCGTCCTGGAAACGCTGCGCGGGCTGCTTGCACAGGGCGCGATTCATGAAGCGCTGCCAGTGGCGCAGGTGCTGCGGCAGTTTCGGAATCGGATCCTGGGCGTGCATCACCGCCATCGACAGCGCGTCGGCGGCTTCGAACGGCAAGCGCCCGGTCAGCATTTCCCAGCCCAGCACGCCCAGGCTGTAGAGATCGGCGCGACCGTCGACGTCTTCGCCGCGCGCCTGTTCCGGTGCCATGTAGGCGGTGCTGCCCACGGCCAGGCCGGCGGCGGTCACGCGCGGACCGAAACCGCGGCGCAGGGCGATGCCGAAATCGGCGAGCAATGGGCGTTCGGCGTCGTCGAACAGCACGTTCTCGGCCTTGACGTCGCGATGCACGACGCCGCGCGCATGCGCGTAGTCCAGCGCCGACAGCAGCGTCTCCATGATCGAGATCGCGCGCGGTTCGTCCTTGCTCAGATCGCGCTGGCCGAGGTGGCCGCGCGAGAGGTAGGGCATGGCGTAGTAAGGCAGACCCTCGCGGGTACGGCCGACTTCGTGGATCACGACGACGTTGGGGTGTTCGAGCCGCGCGATGGTGCGCACTTCGTTTTCGAAGCGGCGGCGGCTGACTTCGTCGGCCAGCGCGATCGGCTGCATGACCTTGATCGCGACTTCTCGCGCCAGGCCGATCTGTTCGCCCAGGTACACGGTCGACATGCCGCCGTGATTGATCACGCGGAGCAGGCGATAGCCGGTGATCTCCGGCAGCGGCGCTGCGATTTCGTGCGGGTTTTGTGTAGACCTGGACATCGCGGCCCCCTGTCGCGAGTGCCCAGCATACGCCGATGCGTGCCGGGACTGACCACACTCACATCACGCAAAATACGTGAAGACGCGCCATCCGTTGTCGCGCACGCCTATTGTGCCTCGTTGCAAGCGCAAGGCGACAGACCGCGTGTGGCGGTGCGCCTGCGCCCTGCCGTTGGCGCGTCGGGATTGGCCCAATTGCGTCAGAAATCGACCGCCGCCGGTCTTCACATCGTGAACGCCGCCACGTTGGGTGCGGCGCGGGAGCGTCAGTCGCGGCCCGGCTTGCGCCGCACGTAGAGCTGCTTGCGCACGCGTGCGACCACTTCGCCGTCGGCGTCGATCACGTCGGTGTCGAACCAGTGCAGGGTCTTGTCGCCGCCGGCGGTGGCGGCGCGCAGTTGCTCCAGCACCTGTTCGTCGAGCGCGAACTCGGCGTGCACCGTGCCGCGCCCGGGTTTGACGAACTCGATCGTGCCCATCTTGTCCCAGACGATGTAGTCGCGGCCCAGCGCGCTCAGCGTGAGCAGCATCCAGAACGGATCGGTCATCGAGAACAGGCTGCCGCCGAAGTGGGTGCCGACGTAGTTGCGGTTCCACGGCCGCATCCGCAGCTCGACCCGGGCCTGGCGGTAGTCGGGCGCGATCTTGCGCACCCGGATGCCGCTGAACAGGAACGGCGGCCACAGGTTGAGGCCGAGTTTGAGGGTGCTGGCTTTCATGCGCGGTCGGGAGCGGTGGGAGGCGCCCAGCCTGCCATACGCATGCGTATAGTCAAGCTGCGGGACGGCGCCGCCTCGGGTTTGCGCTCAGGACGGCGCACCCGCAGCGCCGCGTCTCAGAACAGCAGTGACGACATCTTGCGGCGGTAGCGGCCGACCAGATCCTCGTCCTCGACCACGCGGAAGGCATCGATCAGGGCTTTGCGCGGCAGACCGTCCTGGTAGGCGCGGTCGCGGCGCAGCATCTCGATGAACTGCTCCAGCGCGGCCTCGGACTGGCCGCCGACCAAGCGATGCGCGCCGAGCAGGTGGCGTGCGCGCAGGTCGCTTTCGTCGCTGGCGATCGCCGCCTCCAGCACTTCCGGCGGCGGTGCGTCCTTGAGCACGGCGGCAAAGCCCAGGCGCGCGCGGGCGCGCAGGGCGCGGTCGTCGGTGGCGAGGTTGGCGGGCAGGGCGTCCAGCAGATGTTCGGCCTCGGTCGCCGCGCCGGTGCGCAGCAGGGCCAGGGCCAGGTCGAGCTTGCGTTCGTCCTGGTCGGGCGCGGCCGCGACTTCGGCGCGCAGGCGCAACACTTCGGCGTGCGGGTCCAGCTCGGCTTCCGCTGCGGCCGGGGCGGGTTCCTCGGCGGCCGCGGCCGGCTGGATGCCGTGGTGGCTCAGGAATTCGCGCAACTGGGCTTCGGGCAGGGCGCCGGGGAAGCCGTCGACGAGCTGGCCGTCCTTGACCAGGTACACGGTCGGGATCGAGCGGATCTGGAACATGCCGGCCAGTTGCTGCTCGGCTTCGACGTCGACCTTGGCCAGGACGAAGGCGCCGTTGTACTCGGCGGCCAGTTTTTCCAGCAGCGGGCCCAGGGTCTTGCAGGGTTCGCACCATTCGGCCCAGAAGTCGACCAGCACCGGCGTCTGCGCGGATTTCTGAATGACGTCGGCTTCGAAACGGTCGGTGGTGGCGTCGAAGACGTGCGGCGAGTCGGTGGCGGCGGAAGTCATGGGCGGTCCTGGAAAGCGATCAGCCGGACATGGTGCCAGCCGCGGGGGAATCCAAGGCATGTAAAAGATACTTGACATGCGTTGAGGTGAATGTAATGTACAGCGTACATATTGTCTGGCAGGGAAGACACCATGATGACGCGTAGCTGGAGTTTGGCCGGGCTGTTGGCGGTGGCGGGGCTGGCCTTGTGGCTGCTGATCGCGAGCCCGTCGGCGTTGCTGGGTTTCGACGGCGGCAAGATCGGCGTGGCCCTGCTGGTCACCACCGCCTGGGTGTCGCTGTGGCTGCTGCAGCGGGTGCCGCGCGCCGAGTTCGAAGGCCGCGCCGCGCCGGCCGAATGGCGGGCCTGGATCGGCCTGGGCTTCATGGCCGTGGCGGTGGTCTATTACCTGGCCAAGCTGCAGGCCTTCCAGGGCGCGGAAGTCTGGCGCAACCCCGAGGCCGGCGCGGTCGGTCGCCATCTGGTTCTGCTGCTGGTGGCGTGGGCGGTGCTGTCGCAACTGCTGAGGTCGCGCTTGCAAGGTGCGGTCGAGGAGGACGAGCGCGACCGCGAGATCGCCCGCCGTGCCGCCGACTGGGGCCGCGGCGCGCTGACCTTCTGCGTGATCGCGATCGCGGTGACGCTGGGTTTCAGCCCCGCTTCGCGACTGGACTGGGCGACGCCGGCGATGGTGTCGAGCCTGCTGGTGTTCGCGCTGATGTGGGGCTGGCTGTTCGAATACGCGGCCAGCGCAGTCCACTATTGGCGCGACCGGCACTGAGCGCGCGCATGGGCAGCACACCGATCGCGAACCAGATCCGCCGCCTGCGCTTCGAGCGCGGCGAAATGACCCAGCAGGGGCTGGCCGATGCCTGCGGCGTGACCCGGCAGACCATCATCGCGCTGGAGGCCGGACGCTACGCGCCGTCGCTGGAACTGGCGTTCCGGATCGCGCGCGCGTTCGGGGTCGGAGTCGAAGACGTATTCGCATGGGAGACGACGTGAAATCCTGGAAATCGACATCCTGGAAATCGATTGCGGCCGCGGCGGCGCTGGTGTCGTTCGCGCTCGCCCTGGCCGGCTTCGGCGCGGTCCTGGACGGCTATGCGCACAGCCGCCATCCGGTCGCGCTGTTGGGCGCCACCGGCGTGCCGTATGCGCTGTGGTTCAACCTGCTGGCGTTCGTGCTGCCGGGCGTGCTCGCCGCGGCGGTCGCGGTGGGCCTGCGTCAGTCGTTGGCCGGTACGCGCTGGAGCGTGCGCGTGGGTGCGCAGCTGGTGCTGCTGTCGGCGCTGGCGTTCGCGGCGCAGGGCCTGTTGCCGCTGGACCCGCAGGATTTCGACGCCGCGCCCAGCCGCCTGCACGCAACCATGTGGCTGCTGTGGTGGCTGGCCTTCGCCGCCGGTGCGCTGGCGATCGCGATCGGCAGCCGCAGCCGCGCGCGGCCGGAGCTGCGCGGTTTCAGTCAGGCCAGCCTGATCGCGGCGCTGGCGGTGCTGCTGTTCGCCTTGGTGCTGCCGTCTCTGCTGCCGGTGGGCCTGGCCCAGCGCGCGGCGTTCGGCGCCTGGTTGCTGTGGTGGCTGGCCGCGGCGCGCGCGCAGGCGGCGTCGCGCTGATCGTGAGGTTGCGTTGAGGAGCGGCGCGCGGCCTCAGCCGTGCTTGAGCTTGAGCCCGAGGATGGTCGCCGCCAGCACGAAGGTGATCGCGTTGGACACGATCATCGGCCAGGACTGCAGCGCCACGCCGTAACCGAACCAGAAGCCGACGCCGATGGTGAACACCACGTACATGCCCAGGGAAATGCCGCGCGTGTCGCGGCTGCGGATCGTCTTCACCGCCTGCGGCAGGAACGACAGCGTGGTCAGCGTGGCGCCGACGTAACCCATCCATTCCAGGTCCACGGGCGTTCTCCTGGCTATCGGTCTGGCTATTGTGGCGGCCGCCGCCGCGACGCCGGCCGGGGCTGCCGGCGCGACGTCGCGACGGGGTTCATTCCGCAGCGCCGGGCTGCTTGTAGACCTTGCCGTCCTTCATCACGAACGCGACCTTCATCACCGCGTTGATGTCGGCGATCGGATCGCCCGGCACCGCGACGATGTCGGCGCGCTTGCCGGCTTCGATCACGCCCTGGTCGTCCACGCCCAGCACTTCGGCGGCGCGGATGGTCGCGGCCTGCAGCGCGGTCGCGGCCGGGATGCCGGCTTCGACCATGTAGAGGAACTCGCGCGCGTTGTCGCCGTGTGGGCCCACGCCCATGTCGGTGCCGAACGCGATCTTGACCCCGCCGCGGTAGGCGCGGCCGGCGGTGTCCTGGATCTGCGCGCCGATGCGCGCGGCCTTGGGCCGCACCACTTCGGGGAAGTAGCCGTCGATCTTGGCCTTCTCGGCGACGAAGCGGCCGGCGTAGATGGTCGGCACGTACCAGGTCCCCTTCTGCTTCATCAGCGACATCACCTCGGGGCTCATGTAGGTGCCGTGCTCGATGCTGGTCACGCCGCCGAGCACCGCGCGCTTCATGCCTTCCTCGCCGTGGGCATGGGCGGCGACGCGGTAGCCGTAGTCCTTGGCGGTGTCGACGATGGCCTTGACCTCCTCCACGGTGAACTGCGGCGCGTCGCCGGACTTGGCGTAGGACAGCACACCGCCGGTGGCGGTGATCTTGATCACGTCGCTGCCGTCTTTGTAGCGCTGGCGTACGGCCTGGCGCGCGTCCTCGATCGAGTTGATCACGCCCTCGGTCGGGCCGGGCGGGCCGATCAGGTGCGAGAGCGCATCGTTGTAGCCGTTGGTCGGATCGGCGTGGCCGCCGGTGGTCGCGATCGACTTGCCCGCGGCCCAGATCCGCGGCCCGTCGACCAGGCCCTGGTTGATCGCGTCGCGCAGGTGCGGGCTGACTTCGCCGCCGAGGTCGCGCACGCTGGTGAAGCCGGCCAGCAGGGTCTTCTTGGCGAAGCCGACCGAGCGGAAGGCGAAGTCGACGTCGTCGAGGCGGAAACCTTCGGAATAGCTCTGCGGGCTGGACTGCGAGGCCAGGTGCACGTGCAGGTCGGTCCAGCCCGGGGTGCAGGTGTGCCCGCTGAGGTCGATCGCGAGCGCGCCGGCGACATCGGCGCGGCCCGGCAGCACTTCGGCGACTTTGCCCTCGCGCACCACCACCGTGCGTGCGTCCAGCAACTGGCCGCTGCGCGCGTCGAACAGATGCCCGCAGTGCAGGGCGGTCGGCGCTTCGGCAGCGAGGGCGGGCGGGGCGAGGAGGGCGGCGAGGACGAACGATACGGCGGCGGTCAGGCGGGTCATCGTGGATTCCGGCTGTGCTCGTGGAGGAATCGATGCGCCATACGCTGGCGCACCGGCAAATAGTGCGACCGACTTCGCACATGTGAGGACGAATGTAGGGACAATCGCCCGCGCGGTCCGGGAATGGGCCGCCGCAGCATGCAAGCGAACCTTTGCGGAAATCAACTGGAGGTCGTCCATGAAATTGACGCTCTGTCTGCTCGCCGCGTTCGTCGCGATGTCGCTCGCGCCGGTCGTGGCCGTAGCCGCCAATCAGCCGTTGCTGCTCTGTCCGATCGGACACAAGGCCGCGCCTGTGTACGACAGCAACGGCAAGATCGTCACCTGGGTGTGTGTGAAACGCTGATGCCGTCGCCGCGGCCGGCGCGCGCCGCCGGTCGCGGCAGTTATCCGCCCTCCGACGCCTCGGGGCCGTCGTGCGGGCCCTGCGCGGGCCTCGGCATAGGCCCAGGGCGGGCCGCCATGGCGGGCTTTTGTGCACTGCGGTAGGCTTTCCGGTCTTTCCTTGCCCTGCCAGACCCCCTGTGTCCAGCGACGTCGCCCAAGCTCCCACCGACAGCAACGCCTTCGACCCCAAGTCCGTGGAGGTCGCCGCCCAGCAGTTTTGGGACGGCACCCGCGCCTTCGAGGTCGACGAGCGCTCCGACAAGCCCAAGTATTACTGCCTGTCGATGCTGCCGTACCCTTCGGGCGCGCTGCACATGGGACACGTGCGCAACTACACCATCGGCGACGTCATCAGCCGCTACAAGCGCATGACCGGCCACAACGTGCTGCAGCCGATGGGCTGGGACGCGTTCGGCCTGCCGGCCGAGAACGCCGCGATCAAGAACAAGACCGCGCCGGCCAAGTGGACCTACGCCAACATCGAACACATGAAGGCGCAGCTCAAGACCATGGGCTACGCGATCGACTGGTCGCGCGAGTTCGCGACCTGCCGCCCGGACTACTACGTCCACGAGCAGCGCATGTTCGTGCGCCTGATGAAGCAGGGCCTGGCCTACCGCAAGAACTCGGTGGTCAACTGGGACCCGGTCGACCAGACCGTGCTGGCCAACGAGCAGGTGATCGACGGCCGCGGCTGGCGCACCGGCGCGCTGGTGGAAAAGCGCGAGATCCCGCAGTGGTTCCTCAAGATCACCGACTACGCCCAGGAGCTGCTCGACGGCCTGGACGCGCTGCCGGGCTGGCCGGATGCGGTCAAGACCATGCAGCGCAACTGGATCGGCCGCAGCGAAGGCCTGGAGATCCGCTTCGACGTGCGCGACGAGGCCGGTAATTCGGTCGAACCGCTGACGGTGTTCACCACCCGTCCCGACACTCTGATGGGCGTGACCTACGTATCGATCGCCGGCGAACACCCGCTGGCCCTGGCCGCGGCCGAGACCGATCCCGACCTGGCCGCGTTCCTGGCCGATCTCAAGCGCGGCGGCGTCACCGAGGCCGAGCTGGAGACCCAGGAAAAGCGCGGCATGGACACCGGCCTGCGCGCGCTGCATCCGGTCACCGGCGAAGAACTGCCGGTGTATGTGGCCAACTTCGTGCTGATGAACTACGGCACCGGCGCGGTCATGGCCGTGCCCGGCCACGACCAGCGCGACCATGAATTCGCGCTGCGCTACGCGCTGCCGATCAAGATGGTGATCGTGCCCGACGAAGTGCGCGACGCGCTCGACGAGATCGGCCGCCACGTCGCCCGTCACGACGACCCGATGCGCAGCGCGCTGGGCGAAGCCGGCGCGGTCGACGTCTACGACACCGGCGCCGCGGTGCAGGTGGTGGAAGACTTCCAGCGCCGCATCGCCGAGGAATCGGCTTACACCGAGCGCGGCTGGCTGGTGAATTCGGACGAGTTCGACGGCCTCGACTTCCAGCAGGCGTTGGATGCGATCGCCGCGCGCTTCGGCGACGACGGCCAGGTCACGCGCCGGGTCAACTACCGCCTGCGCGACTGGGGCGTGAGCCGCCAGCGCTACTGGGGTTGCCCGATTCCGGTGATCCTGTGCCCGAACTGCGGCGACGTGCCGGTGCCGGAAGACCAACTGCCGGTGGTGCTGCCCGAAGACGTAGCCTTCAGCGGCGTGCAGTCGCCGATCAAGGCCGACCCCGAGTGGCGCAAGACCGTGTGCCCGAGCTGCGGCGGCGCAGCCGAGCGCGAAACCGACACCTTCGACACCTTCATGGAGTCGAGCTGGTACTACGCGCGCTACACCTCGCCGGGCGCAGCCGCGCAGGTCGACGAGCGCGCCAAGTACTGGACGCCGGTCGATCAATACATCGGCGGCATCGAGCACGCGATCCTGCACCTGATGTATTTCCGCTTCTATCACAAGCTCATGCGCGACCAGGGCCTGGTCGACAGCGACGAGCCGGCGACCAACCTGATGACCCAGGGCATGGTGATCGCCGAAACCTTCTACCGCGACCTCGAAGACGGCTCCAAGGACTGGATCAACCCGGCCGACGTCGAGATCGCGCGCGACGAGCGCGGCCGCATCGTCGGCGCGACGCTGAAGTCCGACGGCCAGCCGGTGCATATCGGTGGCACCGAAAAGATGTCGAAGTCCAAGAACAACGGCGTCGATCCGCAGCTGATGGTCGGCAAGTACGGCGCCGACACCGTGCGCCTGTTCTCGATGTTCGCCGCGCCGCCGGAACAGTCG
>CAMLID010000023.1 GCA_946480055.1 uncultured Lysobacter sp.
AACGGCAACGGCAACGGCAACGGCAACGGCCGAGGGCGAGGGCGAGGGCGAGGGCAAGGGCGAGGGGCACCAAGCTGGAGCATCGGCTCAGGCCAATGCGCTCCGCCGAGGGGAGCGGCACGGAGCGGCCTGCCTCGCGCCTCGACTCCCCTTAACCCCTCCAATCGCGCCTTCCCGATCCTCCTCCCAACCGTTCGTCGGCTCGCTCTTGTCAACTAATTAATCGTTGAATTAAATAAGCCGCATGGCTACCGACAAGACCACCACCCGCCGCCCCCGCAGAACCGTTCCCGCCGGGCGCGCCCCCGGCCGCCCGGTCGCGGACGGCCCCGATCTGCGCTCGCGGCTGCTCGACGCGGCGATCGTCTGTTACACCCGCCAAGGCATCGCCGCCACTGCGTTGCGCAGCATCGCGGTCGAGGCCGGGGTCAATCCGGCGTTGCTGCATTACTACTTCGGCGACAAGGAGCAACTGCAGCAGGCAGTGATCCAGGAGCGGGTAATGCCGGCGATCGCGACCCTGCGCAGCCATCTGGTCGCGGCCGGCGACGACGTCGCCAAACTGATCGCGGGCTTCGTGCGCGGGGTCGGCGAGACCGTCGCCCAGCATCCGTGGTTTCCGTCGCTGTGGGTGCGTGAGGTGCTGTGCGAGGGCGGGGCGCTGCGCGATCTGCTGGTCGACCAGATCGGCCCGCAGCTGCCGCAGATGCTGGCGCAGAAGTTCGCGCAGGCGCAGCGCGAGGGTCAGCTCAACGCCGATCTCGATCCGCGTTTCCTGGTGGTGTCCCTGGTCGGTCTGACTCTGTTCCCGATCGCAGGCGCACCGGTCTGGCAGCGCGTGTTCGGGATCGAGACCTTCGACACCGTCGCGTTGCGCGAACACACCATCGCCTTGCTCGACCGCGGCCTGGGCTGCGGTTGAGGTCTTACCGCCATGAACGTTCATATCTACCGGAGCAATCCGATGAAACCGAAATCCCGCTGGGGCGCGCCGCTCAGGATCGTGCCGCCCAAGATCGTGCCGTTGCTGCTGGCGCTCGCGCTGTCCGCCTGCGGCGACGATCGCCCGCAGGCGCTGGGCACGCTGGAATGGGACCGCATCACCTTGCCGGCGCCGGCGGCGGAACGGGTCGTGCGCATCGACGTGCGTGAAGGCCAGCGCGTCGTGGCCGGCGCGCCGCTGCTGCAGTTGGAGCTCAGCCGTACCCAATCGCAGCTCAACGCCTTGCAGGCGCAGGCGCGCCAGGCCGGCGACTCCCTGGCCGAACTGCAGGCCGGGCCGCGCAGCGAAGCGATCGCGCAGGCACGGGCCAATCTGAGTGCGACGCAGGCGCAGGCCGCAGACGCTCGCGCTTATTACATGCGCTTGCAGCCGCTGGGCCGGCAGAAGCTGGTCGCCGCTTCCGACGTCGACCGCGCCCGCGCCGCCGCCGGCAATGCCGAAGCGCAGGTGCGCGCGGCGCAGGCGGCGTTGCTGGAACTCGAGCACGGCACCCGCAGCGAACGACTCGCGCAGGGCGAGTCCGCGCTCGCCGCCGCGCAGGCGCAGGCCGCCGCGCAGGCGGTGACGTTGCAGAAACTGGACGTGGTCGCGCCGCGCGCCGGCGTGGTCGACAGTCTGCCGTACAAGCTCGGCGACCAGGCGCCGGTGGGTGCGCCGCTGGCGGTGATGCTGGTCGGCGCCGCGCCCTACGCACGCGTCTACGTGCCCGAGCCGATCCGCGCCAAGGTCCGCATCGGTCAAGCGGCGCGCGTCTACATCGGCGGCCGCGAGCAGGCCCTGAGCGGACGCGTGCGCGCGATCCGCAGCGATCCGAACTTCACTCCTTACTACGCCCTGATCGGCGAAGACGCCGCGCGCCTGAGCTACCTGGCCGAGGTCGAGCTGACCGGCCGCGATGCCGCGCAATTGCCGGCCGGCCTGCCGGTGCGGGTCGAATTCGACGAGAACAAACCGAGCGAGAACAAACCCAACGAGAGCAGGCCATGAACGCCGCCGCCGATTCCACGCTCGCGCGCGGTGCCGGCGCTGACGAACCGGCCATCCGCGCCCGCGGCCTGACCAAGAAGTTCGGCGCGCTGACCGCGGTCGACAAAGTCGATCTGACCGTGCCGCGCGCGCACGTCTACGGCTTCCTGGGCCCGAACGGCTCGGGCAAGTCGACCACCATCCGCATGCTGTGCGGCCTGCTCACGCCCACCGCCGGCGACATCGAGGTGCTGGGGCTGCGCATTCCGGAACAGGCCGAGGCGCTGCGCAAGCGCATCGGCTACATGACCCAGAAGTTCTCGCTGTTCGAGGATCTCACCGTGCGCGAGAACCTGGAGTTCCTGGCCGCGGTGCAGGACATCCCGCGCAGCGAAGCGCGCCGTCGCATCGACGAGCTGGTCGAGCAATACCATTTCCAGGACCGACAGAAGCAGTTGGCCGGAACCATGAGCGGCGGCCAGAAGCAGCGTCTGGCCCTGGCCGGCGCGGTGATCCAGAAGCCCGAACTGCTGTTCCTGGACGAACCCACCAGTGCGGTCGATCCGGAGTCGCGCCGCGACTTCTGGGAGAAGTTGTTCGACCTCGCCGACGCCGGCACCACCCTGCTGGTGTCCACCCACTACATGGACGAAGCCGAGCGCTGCCACCGCATCGCGATCCTCGACCGCGGCGTGCTGGTGGCCGACGGCACCCCGCAGGAACTCACCGGCGAACTGGCCGGGCGCACGGTGGAAGTGCTGGCACCGCAGCCGCGTCGCGCGCAGAAGGCGCTGGTCGCGGTGCCCGGAGTGCTCAGCGTCGCCCAGATCGGCAACAGCCTGCGCGTGCTCACCGATCGCGACGGCGACACCGCCGCGCGTCTGCGTGGCGTGCTGGCTCAGGCCGGCATCGAGGCCCAGGTCGAACCTTCGCAACCCAATCTCGAGGACGTGTTCGTGTCGGCCACTCAAGGCCGCGACGACCCGCCCGCGGAGCGTGCCGCATGAACATGCGCAGACTGTTCGCGATCGTGTTGAAGGAGCTGCGGCAGATGCGCCGCGACCGCGTCACCCTGGCGATGATCGTCGGGATACCGGTGATGCAGTTGGTGCTGTTCGGCTATGCGATCAATCTCAACCTGCGCGGCCTGCAGACCGGCGTCGCCGACCAGGCCAATACCTCGGCCTCGCGCGCCGTGGTCATGGACATGGTCGCTACCGGCGTGATCGACCCGACAGTCGCCGCGCGCACGCCTGAGGAACTGATGCAGCGCCTGCGTCGCGGCGAGATCAGCATCGGCGTGGTGATTCCGCCCGACTTCGAGCGCCGCCGTTACGAGGGCCGCGAGTCGGTGCAGGTGCTCGTGGACGGCAGCGACACCACCGTCCAGGCCGCGGCGGCTCAGCTGGCGCAGCTGCCCTTGAACGCGACCCCGACCAGCAACGACCGTCCGCTGCGCGCCGGCCCAGGGCAAGGCGGCGGCCAGATCGCCGTGGTCGCGTTCTACAACCCCGAGCGGCGTTCGGCGGTGAACATCGTCCCCGGCCTGATCGGCATCATCCTGACCATGACCATGGTGATGTTCACCGCGGTGGCGGTGGTGCGCGAACGCGAGCGCGGCAACATGGAGCTGCTGATCGCCACGCCGCTGAGCCGCAGCGAGCTGATGGTCGGCAAGGTCCTGCCTTACGCGGGCATCGGCTTCATCCAGACCACCCTGGTGCTGCTGCTGGGCCTGTGGCTGTTCGACGTGCCGATCCGCGGCAACGTGTTCGAGGTGTACGGCGCCGCGGTCCTGCTGATCGTCGCCAACCTGAGCTTGGGCCTGCTGATCTCGACCAAGGCGCAGTCGCAGTTCCAGGCCATGCAGATGGCGTTCTTCGTGTTTCTGCCGTCGATCCTGCTGTCGGGTTTCATGTTCCCGTTCGCGGGCATGCCCAAGGTCGTGCAGTGGCTGGCCGAGGTGCTGCCGCTGACCCATTTCCTGCGCCTGATCCGCGGGGTGATGCTGCGCGGCGCGAGCTTGTGGGAGCTGTGGCCCGACGTGCTGGCGCTGCTGGCCTTCATCACGGTGATGATGACCCTGGCGATCCTGCGCTTCCGCAAACGTCTGGACTGAGATCGCATCCGCGGCCGCCGGTCAAGCCGCGTCCGTCGCCGGCCGCATCGATTACTGTGCGTGCAATCAAGAATCCGAGTTCGCAGGCGCGCTAGCATCGCTGCCGTCCAGCGGGCTGGGGAGCGGCATGAAATGGATTGCGCTGCGTGCGGGATGGGCAACCGTCTGGCCGCGTTTGTTGGTACTGCTGTTGGTGCTGGGCCTGGTGTCGGTGCCCGACCGCTGGTGGCGGGCCTTGTCCACGCCGCCCGCGCCGAAGTCCGTCGCGACGGCGGCTAAGCCGGCGCCGCCGAAGTCCGGCCCGCTGCCGGCGCAGTTGGTGATCGGCGACGCCGAGGCCGCCAACTTCCTGGCCCAGGCCACGTTCGGTCCGACCTGGGCCGATATCGATCGCGTCCAGCAGCTCGGCTACTCGGGTTGGATCGACGAGCAGACGACCTTGCCGCTGTCCTCGCAGCTGCGCTTCCTCAGCGCCGCCAGCGCCGCGACCGGCGGCGACATGCGTCGCGAATGGCGCATGGACGCCTGGTTCCTGCACGCCATCGGCGGCCGCGATCCGTTCGATCCGCAATTGATGCACCGCGACCAGTTGCGCCAGCGCGTGGCGTTCGCGCTCAGCGAGATCTTCGTGCTGTCCGACGCCAACTCGGACCTGCTCGGCAACGCCCCGCACGGGGTCACCGACTACTACGACGCCCTGGCGCGCGGCGCCTTCGGCAACTTCCGCAAGCTGCTCGAGGACGTGACCCTGCACCCGGCGATGGGCATCTACCTGTCGATGATGCAGAACCAGAAGCCGGACCCGGCGCGCAATATCCGCCCCGACGAGAACTACGCGCGCGAAGTGCTACAGCTGTTCAGCGTCGGCCTGGTGCGGCTGAATCCCGATGGCAGCCCGATACTGGAGAACGGCGGCAAGGTGCCGACCTACGGCCAGGAAACGGTGAAGGGGTTCGCGCACGTATTTACCGGCTGGACCTTCAACGGTTGCGGCGAGTTCGATTGCTACTTCTACGACTCCGACGCGCCGGCCTGGGTACGGCCGATGCAGAACCACGCCGCCTACCATGCATCGGCGCAGGCCAAGCAATTGCTGGTGTATCCGGGCGTGGCGCTGCCAGGCGGCGTGCTGCCGGCCGGCGGCGACGGTCCGTCGGATCTGCGTGCCGCGCTGGACAACATCTTCTACCACCCCAACGTCGGGCCGTACATCGGCCGACAGCTGATCCAGCGATTGGTGACGAGCAATCCGAGCCCGTCCTACGTCGCGCGCGTGGCGGCGAGTTTCAACAACAACGGTCAGGGCGTACGCGGCGACATGAAGGCGGTGGTCACTGCCGTGCTGCTGGACCCGGAAGCGCGCGAAGCGGCCTACCGTCCAACCCATTTCGGCAAGGTGCGCGAGCCCTTGCTGCGCCTGACCCATGTGTGGCGCGCGCTGAAGGCGCGTTCGCAGTCGGGCTTCATGGACGAGTTCTGGACCATCGGCTACGGCATGGGCCAGGCCCCGCTGTCCTCGCCGTCGGTGTTCAATTTCTTCAGCCCGACCTATTCGCCGATCGGCGAGCCCGCGCAGTTGGGGCTGGCCGCGCCGGAGCTGCAACTGGCGACGGACTTCATGCTACCGGGCACCGAGGGCTATCTGGGCGCCAAGATCTACGAGGTCTACGTCGGCGCGCCGGACCTGAACGAGCACGAGGTCGCGATCGATCTGACCGACGAGTTGCCCTATGCCGCGCGTCCGGCCGACCTGATCCAGCGCTACAACACTCTGTTCCTTTCGGGGCAGATGTCGGCGCGGATGCGCAACGTGCTGCTGCAGCGCTTGAACGGCATGCCGGCCGGCAGCGAAGAAGAGCGCCGCGCGCGGGTCCAGGAAGCGCTGTACATCATCGTCAACTCGCCCGAATACGTGGTGCAGAAATGAATATACGAGGAGACGGTCATGAGGCGTCGTGAGTTCCTGAGCCGCGCCATCCTCGCCGGCCTGGGCGGCGCCGGCCTGTATTCGGCGCGCGGCAACCTGCGTCTGCTGGAGTCGGCGACCCGCGCCTACGGCCCGAACGCGTTCTCCGACTACAAAGCACTGGTGTGCGTGTTCCTGTTCGGCGGCAACGACGGCCTGAACATGGTGATACCGCGCAGCAACCTGCATTACCAGCGCTACGCGGCCGCACGCGCGACCCTGGCGGTGCCGCAGGCGCGGCTGCTGGCGCTGACGCCGCAGGCCGGCGGTGGCGCCTCCGACGGCGCCGACTACGGCCTGCAGGTTTCGACCGGCGGCGACGACACCGTCGGCATGAGCGGTCTGCAAGGCCTGTTCAACGGCGGGAAGGCCGCGATCCTGGGCAACGTCGGCACCCTGATACGGCCGGTGACCAAGGCACAGTACCAAGGCGGCGGGGCCCAAGTGCCGCCGCAGCTGTTCTCGCACAACGACCAGCAATCGTACTGGCAGGTCTCGCGCGCCAACGACGGCAGCGGCCTGGGCTGGGGCGGCCGCATCGCCGACCTGCTGCACGATGCCAACCCCGGCGCTTTCATTCCGATGAACATCGCCTTGAACTTCGAGAGCATCCTGCATCGCGGCCAGAGCGGCAGCCAGTACGTGATCGGCAGCGACGGCCCGCGCAGGTTCAGTTATTTCGAATGGGACGGCGACACCCGTGAGGCGATGCTGGCGCTGATGCAGCAGGGCGCCCAGACGCACGCGTTCGAACGCAGCTACGCCGACGCGATCCGGCGTGCGCGCGAGAATGCAGAGGCCGTGTACACCGCGCTGGAGACATCGACGCCGCTGACCACCGCATTCCCCGACAACGACTTGGCGCGGCAACTGAAGATGGTCGCGCGTCTGATCAAAGTGCGCGGGGTGCTGGGATTGAAGCGGCAGGTGTACTTCGTCTCGATGGGCGGCTTCGACCACCACGACCGCCTGCTGGACGAGCAGCCGGCGCTGTTGTCGGAGCTGTCGCAGGCGATGACCGCGTTCCATCAGTCCACGGTGGAGCTGGGGGTGGCCAACAACGTCACCGCGTTTACCGCCTCGGACTTCGGGCGCACGCTGTCGTCCAACGGCGACGGCTCCGACCACGGCTGGGGCAGCCATCATTTCGCGGTCGGCGGCGCGGTCCGCGGCGGTCGTTTCTTCGGCACCATGCCGACGTTGCAGAACGACGGCCCCGACGACGCCGGCTGGGGCCAGATCATCCCGACCACCTCGGTCGATCAGTACGCCGCGACCCTGGCACGCTGGTTCGGGGTGGGCGAGGCCGAGCTGGACCTGATCTTCCCGAACCTGCGCAACTTCCCCACGCGTGACCTGGGCTTCATGGCCTAGCGCGGGGCGGGCGCCTCACAGCATCCGGTGCATCACGTACACATCGACCAGACCCAGGCTGACGTGGCGGAACGCGCCGGGAATCTGGCCTACGATCTGGAAACCGTGCTTGAGCCACAGATGTACGGCCGCCGCATTGGTGCTGACCACGTAGTTGAACTGCATCGCCGCGAAACCGGCCTGCTGCGCCTGCACCAGCGAGTGCTTGCACATCGCCGCGCCGACGCCCTGGCCCCAACAGCGCTCGGCGACCATATAGCTGGCGTTGGCGACATGGTCGCCGCGACCGGCGTAGTTGGGGCCGAGCTTGTAGCAGCCCAGGGTTTCGCCGTCGTCGCCCTCGGCGATGAAGCAGCGGTAGGGCGGGGCCGTCCACATCTCGCGCGCGTGTTCCAGCGACAGCTCGGCCGGGTAGTTGTAGCTTTCGCCGCGCGCCAGCACTTCGTGGAAGATCGGCCAGATCCGTTCGAACTCGTCCGGGCCGATCTCGCGGATGTTGAAGTCGCGGTCCATGCGTAGCGGCTCTCCAGTTCAGGCGGCGTCGAGGGTCTGGTCGGTCAGCACGCGGCCGCGCAGCGAGTTGGACAGAGCTTCGGTGATGACCACGTCGACGAACTGGCCGATCAGACGCTTCGGCGCGGGGAAGTTCACCGAGCGCATGTTCTCGGTCTTGCCGGTGAGTTCGTTCGGATCCTTGCGCGAGGGGCCTTCGACCAGCACGGTCTGGACGCTGCCGACCATGGATTCGGAGATCCGCATCGCGTTGGCGTTGATGGTCGCCTGCAGGCGCGACAGGCGCGCGTGCTTCTCGGCGTCGCTGACCGCATCCTCGAGGTCGGCCGCGGGCGTGCCGGGGCGGCGCGAGTAGATGAAGGAGAACGACTGGTCGAAGCCGACGTCCTCGATCAGCTTCATGGTCTTCTCGAAATCGGCCTCGGTCTCGCCCGGGAAGCCGACGATGAAGTCCGACGAGATCGAGATGTCCGGGCGCACGGCGCGCAGCTTGCGGATTTTCTGCTTGAACTCCAGCGCGGTGTAGCCGCGCTTCATCGCCGCCAGCACGCGGTCGCTGCCGGCCTGGACCGGCAGGTGCAGATAGTTGGCCAGCTGCGGCACGTCGCGGTAGGCCTCGACCAGCGAGTCGCTGAACTCCAGCGGGTGCGAGGTGGTGAAGCGGATGCGGTCGATGCCGTCGATCTCGGCGATGGTGCGGATCAGCAGACCCAAGTCCGCGATCTCGCCTTCCTCGCCATAAGGACCTCGATACGCATTGACGTTCTGGCCCAGCAGGTTGACCTCGCGCACGCCCTGGGCGGCGAGTTGGGCGACCTCGACCAGCACGTCCTCGAACGGGCGGCTGACTTCTTCGCCGCGGGTGTAGGGCACCACGCAGAACGAGCAGTACTTGCTGCAGCCTTCCATGATCGAGACGAAGGCGCTGGGGCCTTCGGCGCGCGGCTCGGGCATGCGGTCGAACTTTTCGATCTCGGGGAAGCTGATGTCGACCTGCGGCTTGCCGGTGGCGCGCTTGGCGGCGATCAGCTCGGGCAGGCGGTGCAGAGTCTGCGGGCCGAACACCAGGTCGACGTAAGGCGCGCGCTTGACGATGGCCTCGCCTTCCTGCGAGGCGACGCAGCCGCCGACGCCGATGATGACCGAGCGGTCGCCCTGCTTGTGCTGCTTCCAGCGCCCGAGCTGGCTGAACACCTTTTCCTGGGCCTTCTCGCGGATCGAGCAGGTGTTGATCAGGATGACGTCGGCCTCGGCCGCGTCGGTGGTGAGTTCCAGGCCGTCGCTGGCGGCGAGCACGTCGGCCATCTTGGCCGAGTCGTACTCGTTCATCTGGCAGCCGTGGGTCTCGATGAACAGTTTTTTCGTCGGAGCCGAGGCTGCGACGGGTTTGCCCGGGAGGGCGGGCGTCGCGCCGGCTTCGGGCGCGGCGGGCAGGGCGGTGTCGGTCATGGCGTTGTCCGGGGAGGGCGGCGGTTAATCCGCGCCGGAAAGGGGCGCCAGTTTAGCGCCCGCAGGCCGGTCGCGGGCAGCCGTCACGTTTTCGAATCAAGGACTTGGCAACTTAGACGCGAAAGGGGACACTCGCCGCATGAGGGGGGGCTCACTGCTGCTGGGGACTATCTGCCTGTTGGCCGCGGCGCCTGCCGTGGCCGGCACCGTCTACCGTTGCGACAGCGCGGGCGGCGAACGCAGCTATGTGAGCAAGCGCGTACCCGGGGCCAAGTGCACCGTGGTCAGTCAGTTCCGGCCCAGCCGCGCGACCGCTTACGTGCCCGCACGGGGGGGCAGCGCCGTCGGCAGCGTGACGCCGGCCAATCCGGTTGCCGGTTCGCCGGCCTCGATCCATTCCAATCCGCCGGCCACCTTCATGGGCACGCCGGCCGCCGCGGCTCCGGCCGCGACCGCTCCGGCCATGGCTGGTGCAGCTCCGACCGCGGCCGCGCAGATGCCGGCCGCGCCCTCGGCCCCGGCCTCGCGCCTGGTCCAGGGCCAGGTCTATTCCTATATAAAAGACGGCGTCCGCCACTACACCAGCAAGCGGCCCAAGGGGCTGGCCAATGCTTCGGCGGTGCGGACGATCAAATACAGCTTTATGGAGACCTGCTACGCCTGCTCGGCGCGGCCTGGGGTCAATTTCGGCTCGATCCGCTTGAACATGGACGCCTACCGCGACGAGATCGCGGCCGCGGCGCGCCAGCACGGGGTCGAAGAGGCGATCGTGCGCGCGATCATCCACGCCGAATCGGCCTACAACCCCAATGCCTTGTCGCGGGTCGGAGCCCAGGGCCTGATGCAGCTGATGCCGGCTACGGCACGCCGGTTCGGGGTGTCCAACGCCTTCGATGCCGGCCAGAACATCCAGGGCGGGGTGCAGTACCTGGCCTGGCTGCTCAAGCGTTTCAATGGCGATCTGACCCTGGCCGCGGCGGGTTACAACGCCGGCGAGGGCGCGGTCGACAAGTACAAGGGCGTGCCGCCCTACAGCGAAACCCAGCGCTACGTGCAGCGTGTGGCACTGCTGGCGCAGCGTTACCGCGCCACCCCCGTGGTCCGCTGATCCCCTCCCCATGGACGTTTCCGCGACGGTCGCGGCGCGATCGGCGCCCCTGCGCGCGTGCCGCGCATGGGTCCGGCGGCGTCGGGCGCGCACCAGCGGGTGGGTTTCGCCGCAGCGGCGGATTGTCGGGCCGTTAACCGTTCCGTTACACTTCCCCGTCTTTTGAGCCGCGAGCAGTCGCCAGTGGCGGCGTGCTGTGCGGCGTAACTTCGAATTGCAGCTTTGCGGAGTGCCGGATGGCCAACCAAGGGGTCAACGATCCTATCAATACGGGCCGCCGTCGGTTCCTGACGGCGACCACGGCAGTGGTCGGCGCGGTCGGGGCCGGTTTTGCGGCGGTGCCCTTCATCAAGTCCTGGAACCCCAGTGCGCGCGCTCAGCTCGCCGGCGCTCCGGTGACGGCCGACATCAGCGCCCTGGAAGAAGGCCAGCGTCTGGTCTTCGAATGGCGCGGCCAGCCGATCTGGATCGTCAAGCGCTCCAAGGCGATCCTGGAAGCGCTGCCGACTCTGGACAGCCATCTGCGCGATCCGAAGTCGGAAAACCTCGATCAGCAGCCGTCCTACGTCAAGGGCGAGTTCCGCTCGATCAAGAAGGACATCTCGGTCCTGGTCGGCCTGTGCACCCACCTGGGCTGCTCGCCGGAAATGAAGGCTGAGATCCGTCCCGAGCCGTTCGATCCCGAATGGAAGGGCGGCTACTTCTGCCCCTGCCACAAGTCGCGCTTCGACATGGCCGGCCGCGTGTTCCAGGGCGTTCCGGCGCCGATCAATCTGCTGGTGCCGCCGCACCACTACGAAAACGACACCACGATCATCATCGGCGTGGATCCGAAGGGAGCGGCGTAAGTCATGTCCAACATCATTACCCGCACCGCCAACGGCGTCTGGGATTGGGTCAACGCGCGCGCGCCCGGCATGATGCCGGTCTATCGCAAGCACATGACCGAGTACTACGCGCCGAAGAACTTCAACGTCTGGTACTACTTCGGTTCGCTGGCGCTGCTGGTGCTGGTCAACCAGATCCTGACCGGCATCTTCCTGACGATGCACTTCAAGCCGTCCGCGGCCGAAGCGTTCTCGTCGGTCGAATACATCATGCGCGACGTGGAGTGGGGCTGGCTGATCCGCTACATGCACAGCACCGGCGCCTCGCTGTTCTTCATCGTCGTCTACCTGCACATGTTCCGCGGCCTGCTGTACGGCTCGTACCAGAAGCCGCGCGAGCTGGTGTGGATCCTGGGCATGCTGATCTACCTGGTGCTGATGGCCGAAGCCTTCATGGGCTACGTGCTGCCGTGGGGCCAGATGTCGTTCTGGGGCGCCAAGGTGATCATCTCGCTGTTCGGCGCGATCCCGGTGATCGGCAACGGCCTGACCGAGTGGATCATGGGCGACTACCTGCCCGGCGACGCCACCCTCAACCGCTTCTTCGCCCTGCACGTGATCGCGCTGCCGCTGGTGCTGCTGCTGCTGGTCGTGCTGCACCTGGGCGCGCTGCACGAGGTCGGTTCCAACAACCCCGACGGCGTCGACATCAAGAAGGGTCCGAAGGGCAACCGTTGGGATGCGAACAAGCCCAAGGACGGTATCCCGTTCCACCCGTACTACACGGTCAAGGACCTGGTGGGCGTCGGCTTCTTCCTGATCATCGCCGCGTTCATCATCTTCTTCGCGCCGGCGTTCGGCGGCTGGTTCCTGGAGCACGACAACTTCACCGAGGCCAACCGCCTGGTGACGCCGGAGCACATCAAGCCGGTGTGGTACTACACGCCGTACTACGCGATGCTGCGCGTGATCCCGCACAAGCTGTCGGGCGTGCTGGTGATGTTCGGCGCGATCGCGATCCTGTTCCTGGTGCCGTGGCTGGACCGCGCCAAGGTCAAGTCCTACCGCTACCGCGGCGTTCTCTCCAAGGTGCTGCTGGGCGTGTTCGCACTGAGCTTCGTGTGGCTGGGCAAGATCGGCGCCGGTCCGGGTACCGATCCGGTCGAGACCATCGTCGGCCGCGTGCTGACCTTCCTGTACTTCGCTTTCTTCATCACCATGCCGCTGTGGACCAAGCTCGACAAGACCAAGCCGGTGCCGGAACGGGTGACGATGCATGACTAAGACCAGCCAGAAGAACCGCATCGTGAAGAAGCTCGCCACCTTCGCCGCCGGTATGCTCGTGTCGGCCACCGCCTTCGCTTCCGGCGGCGGCAACCTGATGCAGTCGGGCACCGACCTGGGCGACCGCGCGTCGCTGCAGCGCGGCGCCCAGCTGTACATGAACTATTGCTCCGGCTGCCATTCGCTGAAGTACCTGCGCTATTCGCGCATCGCCCAGGACCTGGGCCTGAGCGAAGACGAGGTCATGACCAACCTCAACTTCACCGGCGCCAAGTTCGGCGAGCAGATCGAGGTCAGCCTGACGCCGGAACACGCCAACCAGTGGTTCGGCAAGATGCCGCCGGACCTGAGCGTGATCGCGCGCGTGCGCGGCAGCGACTGGATCTACACCTACCTGAAGTCCTTCTACCTGGACGAGGCGCGTCCGCTGGGCTGGAACAACGCCCTGTTCCCGAACGCCTCGATGCCCAATCCGCTGTGGCAGATGCAGGGCACGCAGACGCCGAAGTTCACCGATAAGGTGCCGGCGCATGGCCTGTTCGGCGAGAAGAAGGACGACAAGGGCAAGCCGATCCTGGAATGCCCGCACGGCAGCAGCGAAGTCGACGGCAAGTGCTTCACGCACTTCGAAGCCGGCGCCGCGGGCTCGGTCGCGCCGGAGCAGTTCAATCAATCGGTGCGCGATATCACCGCATTTCTCGAGTACGCCGGCGAACCGGCCGCGCTCAAGCGTCAGAGTCTCGGCGTTTGGGTGGTCCTGTTCCTGGCGGTGTTCACCTTCCTTGCCTACCTGCTCAAGAGCGAGTACTGGCGAGACGTCGAACACTGAGTGTTTCCCCGCAAGGCCCGCGCAGCGATGCGCGGGCCTTCCTCGTAAGACCGGCCGGGACGCCGGAGCCTTTCGCGGAAGGGGGGAAAGCGCATACGCTCGGGGACCGTGACGACCGCCCACACGGGGTGGGGGGCGTCTTGCGACCGGCGGATTCCGGTTGCTGGAGAGGTCGATGATGGCGGCGAGTCCACGTATGCGTAATGCCCTGACCCTGTTTTCCTCCACCGACTGCGTGCTGTGTCATCGCGTGCGCCTGGTGTTGGCCGCCAAGGGCGTCACCTACGACCTGATCCCGGTGGATCCGCAGAACCCGCCCGAAGACCTGGTCGATCTCAACCCGTACCACTCGGTGCCGACCCTGGTCGAGCGCGATCTGGTGCTGTACGCGGCCAGCGTGGTCAGCGAATACCTGGACGAGCGCTACCCGCATCCGCCGCTGATGCCGGTCGATCCGCTGTCGCGCGCGCGCCTGCGCCTGGCGACGCTGCGTCTGGAGCACGACTGGGTGCCGCAGGTGCAGGCGATCCAGCTGGGCAACAAAGCCCAGGCCGAAGCCGCGCGCAAGCGCCTGAAGGAACTGCTGACCGCCTCGGTGCCGCTGTTCAAGGCCAGCAAGTTCTTTCTCAATCCGGAGATGAGTCTGGCCGACTGCGCCATGGCCCCGATCATCTGGCGCCTGGACTCGCTGGGCGTGCCGCTGCCGAAGGACGGCAAGGCGATCGAGGACTACGGCAACCGCATTTTCCGCAATCCCGGCTTCACCCGCAGCCTGACCGACCAGGAACGCAAGCTGCGCGACATGCCGGCTTAACACGTCGGCTGAAGCGGGGCTCCGGCCCCGCGTCGCCTTGCGCGATCCGGCGACCGCCGGATCGCGGACGACAGGCACGTCGGGATCGCCGGTCAGGCGCTAAACTGGCGGCATGAGTGACGAGAACGCCCCCAGCATGACCAGCCACCGCCCGTACCTGCTGCGGGCGCTGTACGAGTGGATCGCCGACAACGGCATGACCCCGCATCTGCTGGTGGACGCCACCCGGCCCATGGTCCAGGTCCCGACGCATGCGGTGAAGGACGGCAAGATCGTGTTGAACGTGGCCGAGCGCGCGGTGTCGCGCCTGGAAATGGGCAACGACACGATCCGCTTCAGCGCCCGCTTCGGCGGCGTCAGCCATCCGGTCTCGGTGCCGGTGGGCGCGGTCCTGGCGATCTATGCCCGCGAGACCGGGCAGGGCATGGCTCTGCCGGACGAAGGGACCACCCACGAAGGCGGCCACGACGACCCGTCCGAGGATTTCGACGAGCCGATGGCGCCGGGCCACGCGCCCTTGAGCGCGGTCCCCAGCGAACCCCTGCCCGACGGCGACGACGACGGCCCCCACACCCCCACGCCGCGCCGCGGCGGGCATCTGCGGGTGGTGAAGTAAGCCAGCACGCGTTCCGGGCTTCGGGGTAGGAGCGGCGTGAGCCGCGACCGCGTCAGGGGAGTGGCATCGGCGCTCGGTTCTGGCTGCCGCCCCCAAAACGAGCAGCTCTACGCAGAGGTTTACCTCCGCTGCGTCATTGCGGCTGGCGTCGTAATTCCGGTTTCGTGATCGCGGCTTACGCCGCTCCTATAGGGGCTGGCCGGCTCTCTGCAGGGCAGCGCTCAATGCAACTGCGTCGGCTCCCGCGTCACCGGCCCGCTGAACGCGATCAGGCGTTCGCCGCGCAGGATCATGCGGCCGATGTGGCGGTCCTGGCCGTCCAGCGAGTAGTCGAAGCGGAAGGTCCGCTCCAGACCGAGCCAGCCGTTGTCGTGACGGCACAGGCGCATGCCGGTGGCGTGCACGCTCTGGTCCAGCCATTGCACGCCGGCGTTGCGGCAGGCGTCGCGTCCCAGGGCCTCGGCGCGCTCGGCGGCGGCGCGCCCGGCGCTCCAGAACGAGAACGCCGCGGCGCCCAGGATCATTAACAGAATTAAAGTAGGCATGCTTTTAATGTGGTCTCGGTATGCGCCACTCGCAAGGCTTATGCCCTACGCTTGCGCAACAGGGGGAAACATACAACTTATGAAACTGGTCTTTCCGGACGGCGAGCATCCGCAGGTATTGCTGGGCCACGGCGTCAACCGGGTCGGCTCCGACCCCGAATCCACCATCGTCCTCGACCGGCCGGGGGTCATGCCCCAGCACTGCCAACTGCACGTGAGCGCGCAGGGCGTGATGCTGGACGTGCCGCCCGGCGCGCAGGTGCGCGTCAACGGCCGCCAGGTCGCGGCCGGGCTGATCGCGCTGCGCCCGGGAGACGACGTCGCTTTCGACGAGGTGCGTGCGCGTCTGGCGGCGATCGGGCCGTCGGCGGTGCGCCACCAGGGCGGCGTCGCCGGCGTGTTGCCGCCGTCGGCCAACGACGATCCCGGCGTGACCGCGGTGCGCCCGGTGCTGCCGCGCTACGTGCTGCGCGGCGTGTCCGGCGACCTGTTCGGCCGCAGCTTCCCGCTGCTGGCCGCGACCGTGGTCGGGCGCGCGCCCGAGTGCGGCCTGCAACTGGACCAAAGCGGCCTGTCGCGCCAGCACGCGCGCCTGATTCCGACCCATGACGGCCTGCAGATCGAGGACCTGGGTTCGACCAACGGCACCACGGTCAACGGCCGGCGCGTGCTGCGCGCGATCGCCCAGGCCGGCGACGAAATCGGTTTCGACCAGCTGCGCTTCCGCCTGACCGGTTCGCTGCAGGAGGCGCCTGCGGCCGAGGGCGCACCGGTGCCGAACGCCGCGCCGGTCAAGCTGGGGCGGCCGTCCTGGCATTGGGCCGCGCTCGCGGGCGCGGTGCTGCTGGCGCTGGTGGGGTTCGTGCTGCTGCGTTGAGCGAGGGGCGGTTCGCGACGCTGCGGTTCGCTGTGCTCACCGCATCCTACCGAGGCCGCGAAAGCTCTGCCTTGGGGTAGGAGCGGCGTAAGCCGCGACCGTCATCTGTCGCCGATCCACGCCAGCGCCGCAGTCGAGGTTCGCGGTCGCGGCTTACGCCGCTCCTACCCCAAAGCCTTCCGAAGCGTTCGGGCTTGCTCAGGCCTCGCCCGGCGGCGGGCCCAGCTTCAACGACAGGTCGATCGCACGCACATGCTTGGTCAGGCCGCCGATCGAGATGCAGTCGACGCCGTCCTCGGCGATCGCGCGCAGGCCGGGCAGATCGACGCCGCCGGATACTTCCAGCGGGATCTTGCCGTCGTAGGGCGCAGCGGACGCGATCCGCACCGCCTCGCGCCGGGTCGCGGCGTCGAAGTCGTCGATCAGGATGCGGTCGCAGCCTTCGCTCAGGGCTTCGCGCAATTGCGCGATCGACTCGACCTCGACGATCAGCGGCAGGGTCGGGTGCATCGCGCGTGCCGCATGGATAGCCGCGGTCAGCGAGCCGGCGGCGCGGACGTGGTTTTCCTTCAGCATCACCGCGTCGTACAGACCGATGCGGTGATTGACGCCGCCACCCACGCGCACCGCGTACTTCTGCGCCAGGCGCAGGCCGGGCAGGGTCTTGCGGGTGTCGAGGATCTTGGCGCGGGTGCCGCGCACGGCTTCGACATAGGCCGCGGTGACGGTGGCCGTGGCCGACAGGGTCTGCATGAAATTCAGCGAAGCGCGCTCGGCGCTGACCAAGGCGCGTGCGCGGCCCTGCAGGGTCGCCAGCACGGTGCCGGCGGCGACGTGGTCGCCCTCGGCCACGCGCCAGGCGATGCGTACGTCCGGGTCCAGGGCGTGGTGGCAGGCGTCGAACCAGGGCCGGCCGCAGACCACCGCCGGTTCCTTGCACAGCAGGTAGGCGCTGTCGGCGATGTCCGGGAGCAGGGCGGCGGTGACGTCGCCGCCGCCGAGGTCTTCGGCCAGGGCCTGAGCGACGTCGGCTTCGACCTGTTCGGCCGGCGGCGGCACGATCGGCGCGCTCATGCCGACGGGAAGCCGTCGATCTGGACGGTGGCGACGGCCTCTTCGGCCAGCAGCACCGGGATGCCGTCGTCGATGCGGTAGACGGTCTTGCGGTCGCGGGTGATCAGGCCCTCGCGCAGAGCCTGGGTCTGCGCAGCGCCGTCGCCGCGGATCACGCCGCCGGCTGCGATCGCGGCGTTCAGCGCCTGCAGGCCGCGGTGGTCCAGCGGCAGCAGCGGCTGGCGGGTGACGGGGCAGACGAGCAGGTCCAACAGTTTGCGATCCATACGGTGCGGTGCCGATACGACGGGACAGGGCGTTAGAATACGTCTTTGCGCCAAGGCCCGACCAATGTCCGCATCCGATTCGCCCGGTTCCGACCGCTCCGCGTCCGCCTCGCCGCCGCTGGTCGGCATCGTCATGGGCTCGCGTTCGGACTGGGAGACCATGCAGCACGCCGCCGCCAAGCTCGAGGCCCTGGGCGTGCCGCATGAGGTCCGCGTGGTCTCGGCGCACCGCACCCCGGACGTGCTGTTCGAATACGCCGATACGGCGGCCGCGCGCGGCCTGCGCGCGATCATCGCCGGCGCCGGCGGCGCCGCCCATCTGCCGGGCATGCTTGCGTCCAAGACCGCGGTGCCGGTGCTGGGCGTGCCGGTGCAGTCCAAGGCGCTCAACGGCATGGATTCGCTGCTGTCGATCGTGCAGATGCCGGCCGGCATCCCGGTGGCCACGTTCGCGATCGGCAACGCCGGCGCCGCCAACGCCGCGCTGTTCGCGGCCGCGCTGCTGGCGCCGGAACACGCCGCGATCGGTCAGGCGCTGAACGCGTTCCGCGCCAAGCAGACCGACGACGTGCTCGCCAACGACGACCCGCGCCGATGAGTAGCGGTACGAGAAGCCCCGTGGTCGGCATCCTCGGCGGAGGACAGCTGGCCCGCATGCTGGCACTGTCCGGCGCGCCGCTGGGCCTGCGCTTCCTGGTCATGGACAGCGCCGACGACGCCTGCGCCGGTCAGTTCGCGCCGATGGTGGTGGGCGACTACACCGACCAGGCCGCGCTGGCCGAATTCGCGTCCAAGATCGACGTCGCCACCTTCGATTTCGAGAACGTGCCGGCCGAGTCCGGCCAATGGCTGGCCGAGCGCGTGCCGGTGTTCCCGAGCCCGCGCGCGCTGGGCGTGGCCCAGGACCGCTTGGCCGAGAAGACCCTGTTCCGCGAGCTCGGCATCCCGGTGCCCGAATTCGCCGATGTCGCCACTCGCGCGGCGCTGGACGCGGCGATCGCCGCGATCGGCACGCCGTGCATCCTCAAGACCCGCCGCCTGGGCTACGACGGCAAGGGCCAGTTCCGGATCAAGACGCCGGCCGACGCCGACGCGGCCTGGGCCGCGCTGGGCGCGCAGGCGGCCACGGTCGGGCTGATCCTGGAAGGCTTCGTGCGCTTCGAGCGCGAGCTGTCGGTGGTCGCCGTGCGCGGCCGCGACGGCGAATTCCGGGCCTGGCCGCTGACCGAAAACTGGCACGTCGACGGCGTGCTTTCGGCCAGCCTCGCGCCCGCGCAGGCCGACGAGGCGCTCGCGCGCACCGCGCATGCGCACGCGCGCAAACTCGCCGAAGCGCTGGACTACGTCGGCGTGTTCGCGCTGGAACTGTTCTGCCGCGACGGCGAACTGCTCGCCAACGAACTCGCGCCGCGCGTGCACAACTCCGGCCATTGGACCATCGAAGGCAGCGAGACCTCGCAGTTCCAGAACCATCTGCGTGCCGTGCTCGGCCTGCCGCTGGGCGACACGCGCATGCTCGGCCATGCCTGCATGCTCAACTGGATCGGCGAGATGCCCGCGGCCGCGCCGGTGTTGAACGAAGCCGGCGGCCACTGGCACGACTACGGCAAGTCCTCGCGCGACGGCCGCAAGGTCGGGCACGCGACGCTACGCGCGGACGCGCAGGACGGACTGGCCACGGCGCTGGCCCGGGTCGGCGCGGCGCTGGGCCGCCAGTCGCAGGTCGCGCCGGTGATCGAGGCCTTGGGCCCGCGCTCGTAAACTCGGGATTCCGTCCAGGCGCATGCGACGCGCTGCGTCGGCATACGCTACCGCTCACGCACAGGGGATGCATGGATGCACAAGATTCTGCTGATCGTCGTATTGCTGGCCGGTTGCTCTCAGGCGACCGACGCTAAAACCGTACTGGAGCGCGCCAAGGACGACAACGTGACCGAGGTGCCGACCGGCGATCCGGCCATGGAAGCCGCGTTCGCCAAGGCTCGCGCGTCGCTGGACGGTTTCCTGAAGCTCGAAAAGAACCCGCCACCGCACCTCTCGGCTTTCTCGGTCAAGGTCGGCATCGAGCAGGATGGTTACAAAGAATTTTTCTGGTTGTCCGATCTGGACGAAACCGCCCGCGGCTACTCCGCGATCATCGACAACCAGCCCGCGCGCGTGGACCGCGTGCGCCTGGGCCAGCGCTACGAGTTCGCGCGCGGCGAGATCGTCGACTGGACCTATCGCGACGACGAACGCAAGGCCACGCACGGCAACTTCACCGGCTGCGCCTTGCTCAGCCACGAGCCGCCGGAGCAGGCCGAAGCGTTCAAGCGCGAGTTCGGCCTCAGCTGCGACTGAGCGGGCCGATCGCGGGTCGCTTATTTCAGGTGGTGTAGGGTGCGGTGGCAACCGCACCGTTCGCGGTTGCGCGACGATGCGGTTCGCTTTCGGCCCACCACATCCTACGGGTGCATGAAACGCCAAAGAAAAACGGCCGGGTTTCCCCGGCCGTTTCGCGTACCGCACGGGCGCGTCGCTTACTTCAGGTTCGAAGCCACGAAGTCCCAGTTGACCAGGTTCCAGAACGACTCGACGTACTTCGGGCGAGCGTTGCGGTAGTCGATGTAGTAGGCGTGTTCCCACACGTCGCAGGTCAGCAGCGGGGTGTCTTCGCCGGTGAGCGGCGTGCCGGCGTTGGAGGTGCTGACCAGGGCCAGCGAGCCGTCCGGACGCTGCACCAGCCAGCCCCAGCCCGAGCCGAAGGTGCCGACGGTGACCTTGGTGAACTCGTCCTTGAACTTGGCGAAGTCGCCGAAGGCCTTGTTGATGGCGTCGGCCAGTTTGCCGGTCGGTTCGCCGCCGCCACGCCCTTGAGGGGCCGCCGGCGAGAGACAGTTCCAATAGAACGTGTGGTTCCAGATCTGCGCCGCGTTGTTGAACACGCCGCCCTGCGACTTGCGGATGATGTCCTCGAGCGACATGTCGGCGAACTCGGTGCCGGGGATCATGTTGTTGAGGTTGGTCACGTAGGCCTGATGATGCTTGCCGTAGTGGAAGTCGATGGTCTCGCCGGAGATGTGCGGCTCGAGTGCGGTGCGGTCGTAGGGCAGGGCGGGCAGTTCGATGGCCATTGGCGGGCTCCTTGCTGGATTCTGGGGGCTGGCTAGGGGGAGGCGACGGGGTGCGTACCGCTGCCGGGTCGCGTGTCCGCTGCCGTGAAGGCTTACAATTGCCCATTCTATCCCCACGCCCTGTTGCCTGAACGTATACGGCGCAACAGAGCATTGCAGGAGTTGCCCCCATGTCCGTTATGGAGCGGATCCAGGCCGAAGTTGAAGGCCACCCGATCGTTCTTTTCATGAAGGGAACCGCGCAGTTCCCGATGTGCGGTTTTTCCAGCCGCGCAGTGCAGGCGCTCAAGTCCGCCGGCGCGACCGTGCTGCATACGGTCAACGTGCTCGAGGATCCGGAGATCCGCGCCAACCTGCCGCGCTATTCCAACTGGCCGACCTTCCCGCAGTTGTTCATCCACGGCGAGCTGATCGGCGGGTGCGACATCACCCTGGAGCTGTTCGAGTCCGGCGAGCTGGCGCGCATGATCAGCGAGACCCAGCGCCAGTGAGCGCGCTCGCGGCATCGGCCGATGCGGCCGCGCTGGCCGATCGCGTGGTCCTGGTCAGCGGCGCGCAGGGCGGTCTCGGCACCGCCGCGGCCCAGGCCTGCGCGCGCGCAGGCGCCACCGTGGTGTTGCTGGGGCGCAAGCCGGCCAAGTTGAACCGCGTCTACGATGCGGTCGCCAAACTCGGCCCCGAGCCCGTGCTGTACCCGCTGGACCTGGAAGGCGCCGCGCCCGACGACTACGCCGAACTGGCGCAGCGCATCGGCGACGAATTCGGCCGGCTCGACGGCGTACTGCATTGCGCCGCCGACTTCCCCGGCCTGACCCCGCTGCTGCAGACCGACCCGGCCGCGTTCGCGCGCGCCATCCACGTCAACCTCACCGCGCGCTGGTGGCTGTCGCAGGCCTGCCTGCCGCTGCTCGCTAAGGCGTCGGACGCCGCGCTGGTGTTCGCCCTGGACGACCCGGCCCGGGTCGGCCGCGCCTACTGGGGTGGCTACGGCCTGGCCCAGCATTCGTTGGCCGCGCTGGTCGGCATGCTCCACGCCGAGCTCGGCAATGGTCCGGTCCGCGTCGCCGGCCTGCAGCCGGGTCCGATGCGCACCGCGCTGCGCGGCAAGGCCTATGTCGAAGAGAACGACCGCGAGGCCCGCGACCCGGCCGACTACGCCGCCGCTTGCGTGACCCTGCTGTCGGCCGCCGGCGCCGCTCACCGCGGCCAGGTCTGGCATCCGCTGCCGGAGCGCGCCGCGCCGTGACCATCGCCTCGGCCGCGCTGCTGCTGTTCCTGATCCTGGACCCGCTGGGCAACATCCCGGTGTTCCTGAGCCTGCTGCGCGGCCTGCCGCCGAAGCGGCAGCGGATCGTGCTGGCGCGGGAGCTGCTGATCGCGCTGGGTGTGCTGATGCTGTTCCTGTGGGGCGGCAAGTACGCCCTGGAGCTGATGCACCTGCGCCAGGAGTCGGTCTCGATCGCCGGCGGCATCGTCCTGTTCCTGATCGGCATCCGCATGATCTTCCCGCCGCCGGAAGGTCTGATGGGCGAGCTGCCCGAGGGCGAGCCCTTCATCGTGCCGATGGCGATCCCGCTGGTGGCCGGCCCCTCGGGCATGGCCGCGGTGATGCTGATGGGCAGCAACGAGCCCACCCGCCTGGGCGATTGGAGCCTGGCGCTGATGATCGCCTGGGGCGCGACCGCGGCGATCCTGTTCTCGGCCACCTTGCTCTACAAGCTGCTGGGCCGGCGCGCCCTGATCGCGATCGAGCGCCTGATGGGCATGCTGCTGGTGGCGATCTCGGTGCAGATGTTCCTGGACGGCCTCGGGACCTACCTGCAGATTTCCCCGCCCTGAAGAACCTCGGGCCCGGCCGCGACCGCGTGCCCGTCCGGTGCCGGCAGGCACGAGCTAAGTGCCTGTCCGATATCGCAAAGCCACGCGGCAGGCGCCCTGGACTTTGCCGCAGTAGCCGGTTCAGCTTGGACCGCGGTCACCGTGTGACAAGCCTTGACGGCGGTCACGTCTCTGTCACACAGCCCACTTAGCCTGTTAAACTGCTGTTAACCCGGCGGGGCTGCACGCGCTGCACCCGGGTAGGGGCGGAACACCACCAGTCTTTGGCGTATGGCGCATTGCGCCCGCCGACTCACGCCAAGAATTCCACGTATCCCACGCACTGAGGCCATCGTAATGACCCATCCGAATAGCGTCCGGTTGTCCAAGCTCACGCTTGGTCTGCTTGCCGTTCTTGCCACCGCGCCCGTATTCGCGCAGAGCACGTCCGCCGGCGTCGCCGGTCGCGTGGTCGGCGCAGATGGTCAACCCGTCGTAGGCGCCGAAGTCACGATCACCCACTCCGAGTCGGGCACCGTCAGCCGTGCCGTGACCGACGCCGACGGCCGCTACAACGCGCGCGGTCTGCGTGTCGGTGGTCCGTACGTGATCACCACCACCAAGGAAGGCGCCGGCACCGGTTCGCAGGACGGCGTGTTCCTGAACCTCGACAAGGTCAACAACGTCGACGTGTCCTTGAACAATTCGGTCACCACGCTGGAATCGGTCCAGGCCGTGTCCTACGGCGGCTCGGAAGTGTTCAGCGCGACCAAGATGGGCGCCGGCTCCAACGTGACCCGCCAGCAGCTGGAATCGTTCCCGTCGATCAACCGCAACCTGCAGGACTACGTCCGCCTCGACCCGCGCGTCGCGCAGACCGACAAGTCGCGTAACGAAATCTCGGTCGGCGGCCAGAACCCGCGCTACAACGTGGTCCGCGTCGACGGCATCAGCACCGCCGACTCGTTCGGTCTGGAATCCAACAGCCTGCCGACCCCGCGCCAGCCGTTCTCGATGGACACCATCGACGAAGTGGCGGTCGACGTCGCCAACTACGACGTCACCATCTCCGGCGGCACCGGCGGCGTGATCAACGCCGTGACCAAGTCGGGCACCAACGAGTTCCACGGCTCGCTGTACGGCATCTACCGCGACGGCGACTGGTCCGGCAAGAACCGCAACAACATCCGCCCGCAGCTGTTCGACAACGAGACCACCTACGGCGCGACCTTCGGCGGCCCGCTGATCAAGGACAAGCTGTTCTTCTTCGCCAACTACGAGAACTACAAGGGCAAGGGTCTGTTCACCGGTAACTCCGGTTTCGGTCCGGTGGGTTCGGGCGAGAGCAACATCGTCAACATCACCCAGCAGCAGATCGACGAAGTCATCCGTCTGGCCGGCCTCAAGGGCTTCAACCCGGGCACGCTGGCCAAGCCGGCGCTGAACTCGGAAGCCGAAGAGTACGGCATCAAGATCGACTGGAACATCACCGACAACCACCGCGCCAGCTTCCGCTACAGCAAGTCCGAGCAGAACACCGCCAACCTGCAGGGCTTCGGCAACACCACGCTGGCGCTGAATACCTACCACTACGTGCGCGACTTCGAACTCGAGTCGTACACCGCGCAGCTGTTCAGCGACTGGACCGACAACTTCTCCACCGAAGCTAAGATCTCGTACCGCGACTACTCGGCCGTGCGTAACCCGCTGGCCGATCTGCCGGCGATCGCGATCCGCATCGGCTCGGCCACGCTGAACCTGGGCACCGAAGAGAACACCCACGCCAACGTGCTGGAGACCACCACGAAGAACGCGTTCTTCGCCGGTAACCTGTTCCTCGGCGACCACACCCTGAAGTTCGGTCTGGACTACGAAGAGAACGAGGTCTACAACCTGTTCGGCCGCCGCATCAACGGCGTCTACACCTTCGACTGCATCAATACGGTCGCCAATCCGAACACCGGTGCCGGTTGCGCCAAGTCGTTCGAGAGCGGCATCTCCAGCCGTTACCAGCTGTTCTATCCGCGTGGCGGCGACATCAACAACATGGCTGCCGAGTTCAAGCTCAAGAACCTGGGCTTGTTCGTGCAGGACAGCTGGGCGGTCAACAACAACCTGACCCTGACCTTCGGCGTGCGCTACGACGAGCCGATGGTCGATCAGAAGCCGACCTTCAATGCCGCAGCGTCGACCGCCTTTGGCTATCGCAACGACGCGACCATCGACGGTAATGGCCTGTTCTCGCCGCGCTTCGGTTTCAACTACACCTTCGACAGCGAGCGCCCGACCCAGCTGCGTGGCGGTATCGGCCTGTTCCAGGGCTCGGCGGCGACCGTGTGGCTGGCCAACCCCTACGCCAACAACGGCGTGTCGTACACCGACTACTTCTTCTCCAACGGCATCACCCGTTTCGATCCGGATCCGGCCGACCAGCTCGGCCAGTTCACCCCGGGCACGGGCGGCACCCAGTCGGTGGACTTCATCGATCCCGACCTGGGCCAGCCGTCCGTATGGAAGGCCAACCTGGCGTTCGACACCGAGCTGCCGTGGTGGGGCGTTGTCGGCGCCGCCGAAGTGGTGTTGACCTCGGTCAAGGAAGGCATCTACTACCAGCAGCTGAACCTGGGCGCTCCGACCTTCATCGGTCAGGACGGCCGCGCGATCTACTGGAACAACACGGGTGCCAACAACGGCCTGCGCCCGAACAGCTGGAATCAGCTGGGCACCGGCACCGGTACCGATGCGCGCTTCAACCGCAACCGCGGTTACAACGACGCGATCATCGCCCGTTCGACCAGCAAGGGCGAAAGCCAGCAGCTGACTCTGTCGTTGAACAAGCCGTTCAACGAGAGCGACTGGTCCTGGTTGCTTGCTTACACCTACACCCACGCCAACGAAGTCAGCCCGCTGACCAGCTCGACCTCGGGCTCGCAGCTGGGCAACGTGGCGGTGTTCCAGGCCAACGAAGAGGTCTCGTCGACCTCCAGCTACGAGATCAAGAACCGCTTCACCGCGGCGGTCAGCTGGAAGCACGCCTTCTTCGGCGACTACAACACCAGCGTGTCGATGTTCTACGAAGGCCGTTCGGGCCGTCCGTACAGCTACACCTTCGACAACGACGCCAACGGCGACGGTCGCGCCAACGACCTGCTGTACATCCCCAAGGACCTCACCGACGTGGTGTTCGGCAGCGCGGCGGAAGCCGCAGGCTTCTGGGCGTTCGTGAACTCGAACGACTACCTGAGCCAGCACAAGGGCCAAGTCGCCGAGCGCAACGCCGCGCACGGCCGTTGGGTCAACCAGTTCGACATGCGCATCTCGCAGGAGATCCCGGGCTTCATGGAAGGCCACAAGGCCGAGATCGCCCTGGACATCCTCAACGTCGGCAACCTGCTGAACAAGAAGTGGGGCAGCGTGGAAGAGCAGGCGTTCCCGGGCTACCGCGGCATCGTCGAGTACGGCGGCATCTGCGGCGCCGGTGGCGCTCCGCTGACCGGTACCTGTGCCGGCAACCCCGGCAAGTACGTGTACCGCTATAACGGTCCGGACGCCCTGAACATCTACGACGACAAGGGCATCTCGCGCTGGGCCGCCCAGATCAGCTTCCGCTACAAGTTCTGATCGGAAGCCAGTCTTGCGACACCAGGAAACGGCCGGGGAAACCCGGCCGTTTTCTTTTATGGGGACCCCTGCGCTAGAGTCGCTGTCCAACTATCGACGATGAACACCCAAGAGAAGGCAAGCATGACCGCAACCATCACCACCGCCCTGCCGACGGTGAACGCACGTATCTACCCCAAGGGCGGGCTGGACGTCCTGTCCCGGGACGAGGTCGCGCGCCTGCGCGACGCCTCCACCGGCATGCACGATCTGCTGCGCCGCTGCGCCCTGGCCGTGCTGACCAGCGGCAGCGCCTCCGACGACCCGCGCGCGGCGCGCGAGCTGTACCCGGATTTCGACATCCAGGTCCATCAGCAGGACCGCGGCGTCCGCATCGACCTGGCTCATGCCCCGGCGATGGCCTTCGTCGACGGCGAGATCATCCGCGGTGTCGCCGAGCTGCTGTTCGCCGTGGTCCGCGACTTGGCCTACACCGCGATCGAGCTGTCCTCCGACGGCGGCCGCGACCTCAAGAGCAGCGACGGCATCACCGATGCGGTGTTCGGGCTGCTGCGCAACGCGCGCATCCTGCACCCGGCCGATCCCAATCTGGTGGTCTGCTGGGGCGGCCATTCGATCTCGCGCGACGAGTACATCTACACCAAGCAGGTCGGCTACGAGTTGGGCCTGCGCGGCCTGGACATCTGCACCGGCTGCGGTCCGGGTGCGATGAAGGGGCCGATGAAGGGCGCGACCATCGCCCACGCCAAGCAGCGCAAGCGCCGCATGCGCTACATCGGCATCACCGAGCCGGGCATCATCGCCGCCGAGTCGCCGAATCCGATCGTGAATCACCTGGTGATCATGCCGGACATCGAAAAGCGCCTCGAAGCTTTCGTGCGCCTCGGCCACGGCATCATCGTGTTCCCCGGCGGCGTCGGCACCGCGGAGGAGATCCTGTACCTGCTCGGCATCCTGCTGCGCGAAGAGAACGCGCACCTGCCGTTCCCGCTGATCCTGACCGGACCGGTGGCTTCGGCGCCGTACTTCGAGCAGATCGACCGTTTCCTGCGCCTGACCCTGGGCGAAGCGGCGACCTCGCGCTACGAGATCATCGTCGGCGATCCGGAAGCGGTGGCCAAGCGCATGTCCGCGGGCATCCGCAAGGTGCGCGAGCACCGCATCGCGCAGAAGGATTCGTTCTACTTCAACTGGTCGATCGACATCCCGGTCGAGTTCCAGCAGCCGTTCGTGCCCAGCCACGAGGCGATGGCAGGGCTGGACCTGCACCACGGCCGCAAGCCGCACGAGCTGGCCGCGGACCTGCGGCGCGCGTTCTCCGGCATCGTCGCCGGCAACGTCAAGGAAGACGGCATGCGCCGCATCGAGGAGTTCGGCCCGTTCGAGATCCACGGCGACGCCGACATGATGCAGTCGCTGGACGCGCTGCTGCGCGCGTTCGTGGAGCAGCGCCGGATGAAGATCGCGGGCGAGTACCGGCCCTGCTATCGGGTCGTGACCTGAGGGATCCTGCCCGGTCTGCTGTGCCCGGTCCGCTGCGACCGGGCGTAGGAGGGGCGTCGCGCGCGACGCCCCGCGACTCTCGGTCCGGACATCGCGATGGGTAGGTGTCCGCGCGTAGCGCCGCTCACCGCAGGGGCCGCCGATGCCGCCGAAAGGTCGAACAGCATGCGGGTTTCCCGAGTCCGGTAGCGACCGCACCGGTTCATGTCGCAGTTTCTTGCCGTTGCCCGTCACAAAATGACACCGTCGGGGCACGCCTGTACCGACCGCTCGACCGCCCGTCCGGTCAAGACTTGCTACTTGACGGCACTCCACTAGCATCGCTTTTGTGAATGCTGGGGAGAGAGCATGTCCAGATTGAGTGCCAATCAGGGCTTTACCCTGATGGAATTGATGATCGCGATCGCCGTCTTGGGCGTGCTGCTGGCCTTGGGCTGGCCGTCGTTCACCGACGCCTTGAGCAACAACCGCCTGGCCGCCGCGTCCAATTCGATGATCGCCGGCGTCAACCTGGCCCGCAGCGAGGCCATGCGCAGCAATCGCGCCGGTGGCGTCTGCCCCAGCGCCGATGGCGCCACCTGCGGCAACGACTGGAGCGCCGGCTGGCTGGTCTGGAACGACGCCAACACCGACGGCGCCAAGGCCGCCGACGAGCCGGCGATCCGCTACTTCCAGGGCAACGCAGCGCAGGTGGCCCTGGCTTCGGCCGGTGCCGCGGTGCCGAGCATCGTGTTCGACCGTCGCGGCCGCATGACCGCCCCGGCCGCCAATGCGGTGTTCACCGCGCACGCCGTGGACTGCACGGCCGGCGCCATCAACAAGCAACGTCGCCTGACCGTTACCCGCGCCGGTCAGGTGCGCATTCAGAAGGAAAGCTGCTCATGAGCCGGTCCTCCTTGCGCGCCCGGGCGCCGTCACGGCGCTCGATCGGCGGCTTCTCTCTGATCGAAGTGCTGATCGCGCTGTTGGTATTGGCCTTCGGCCTGCTCGGCCTGGCGTTCCTGCAGACCCTCAACATCCGCTACACCCAGAGCGCGAACCACCGCACCACCGCGGTGAACCTGTCGCATCAGGTCGTGGACATGATGCGGACCAACCGCGTGGTCTCGCGCCAGTACGCAGCCCTGACCTTCAACAGCTTCCCTACCGCGCCCGCCGTCGGCGGTTGCGGCCGCGGCGCGGCGACCGACTTCAACGCCAACATGAACGTGTGGCGCTGCGAAGTCAGTTCCAGCCTGCCGGGCGGGCAGGGCCAGGTGGTGTTCAACGGCAATGTCGTGACCGTGACTCTGCGCTGGGCCGACGACCTCAACCAGGCCGCCTTGGGCCAGGCCCAATCGACCTACGTGGTGACCACACGGCTATGACTCGTCATTCGCATATTCGTTACCGCTCGCAGCAGGGTCTGTCGCTGATCGAGCTGATGGTCGCGCTGGCGATCGGCATGGTGCTGATGCTGGGCCTGGTACAGGTGATGTCGGCCTCGCGCTCGGCCTACCGTCTGGCCGAGGGCATCGGCCGCGCCCAGGAGAACGCGCGTTTCGCGATGGACTCGCTGGAACGCGATCTGCGCATGGCCGGGCACCTGGGCTGCGTCAACGATTCCGCCCTGCTGCAGGCGGCGGTTCCGGCCGAAGAGGGTCTGAACCTGCTGTTCCTGAACCCGGCCGACCGCGTCGCCAGCAACTTCGCCAACGCGCCCTACCTGTTGCGTTTCGACGTGGGCATGCAGGGCTTCGAGGCCGTCAATACCGCGCCCGGCGACACCATCAACGTCGCCAGCGGCGCGCCCGTGCTGGGCAACGTCAATCAGTGGAACCCGGCGCTGCCCGCCGACATCGGCGCTTTGCAGCCGGTGGCCGGCAGCGACATCGTGGTGCTGCGTTACTTCTGGCCGATCGGTACCGGCATGACCGCGTTCACCGCCGGCGACCCGACCAGCACCGTGACTCCGATTACCACGGAAGTCACCACCGGCGGCTCCGGCTTGTTCGGTATCAGCGACTGCAGGCGCGCCAGCGTGTTCGCCGGCGGCGTCAACGCCGGCACCGGCGCGATCACCGTCTCCTCAGCCGCCGATCCTCTGAACCTTTCCAATTTCATGGGCGACCGCGACTCCTACGACGCGAGCAAGGCCACGCTCTACCGCGCCGAAATCGTCGTGTACTACGTCGGCGTCGGCGCGGGTACCGGCGCCGTCGGCACCGCGGCGCCGTCCTTGTACCGGGCGCGCTATACGCGCAATGCCGCCGGCGGTTTGCAGGCCGAGCGCGAAGAGCTGGTCGAAGGCGTCGAGTCCTTGCAGTTGCTCTACGGCCAGGATCGGGTCACGGCTGCGGCCACGCCTCCTAGCGGCTACATCACCACCAGTTGGACCGCCGATCAGGTCGGCGGCGGCGTGGTCAACCCGAACGGCAACAACGCCAGCCTCTGGCGTCGCGTCGGCTCGGTCCAGGTCGGCCTGGTGATGCGCAGCTCCGAAGGCGCCGTGTCGGCGCAGATGGATCCGGCCGTGCAGCGGATGTCGGTGCTGGGCACCTTGGTGACCCCGCAGAACGACGGCTTCTACCGCGCCGTCTATGAAACCAACGTTGCCCAGCGCAACCGCCTGTTCGAGAACTGAGGAGACAGGCCCATGAGTCGTTCCGGATTCAACGGTCCGCGCAAGCAACAAGGTGCCGCGCTCTACGTGGCCCTGATCTTCCTGATCATCCTCGCCTTGCTCGGCATCACGGGCATGCAGGTGGCGACGATGCAGGAGCGCATGTCGGCCAACTATCTGGCCACCAACCAGGCGTTCCAGCGTGCCGAGGATCTCGCACGCGAGGCCGAGGGTCAGGTCGGCGCTTCGACCCGCATGGAAGAATGCGGCGTGTTCGATCCGGCCGCATTCGGTACGGCGGCGTCGATCGCGCCGGCCGGCAGTCCGGAGCCGCCCGCGCGCGTACGCAACATCGATCAGTGCATCGGCGGTGGGCAACTGAACATCGGCGAATTCCCGGCCAGCGAGAAGGTGTTCGTGCGTTACCGCATCACCGCCTACCGCGCCGATCGAGCTGCCGAACCGTCGTCCGACGCCGTCGTCGACACCATTTTCATCGGCCGTTGAGGGCCCTGGCCATGAACGCGAATCGCATTCTCATCATCGCCGCCGCGACCAGCCTGGCTGTGCTCGGCATCCGCGCACCGCAACTGGGCGCGAACACGACCACCCAGGGCGCCGGCACGCTCGCGCAGGCGCCGTTGAACCTCGGCGGCGACGGCGTGCCGCCGGCCTTCATGATGGCGGTCGACGACTCCGGCTCGATGACCTTCCAGACCATGTTCCCCGGCCAGGACGGCGAGGTCTGCTTCGGCCGCGACGACAACACCCAGCCTTACGGCCTGTTCTTCACCACCGGCGCCAACGCGGGCAAGCCGCGCACCAACGGTGGCTGCGACCACTTCTATCTGCTGCCCGGTCCGCGCATCGGGGCAGGCTTCCTCGGTCTGCCGCCGCTGGATTCGCTGGGCGCGGCGCGCTCGTCGGACTTCAATCCTTCGTTCTTCAATCCCAACGTGAAGTACGAGGCTTGGCTGACCGCAGCGATGCCGCCGACCAAGGTGCCGTACGACTACAGCGTCGCCAATCCCAACGGCAACGCTTCGACCACGGCCACCAAGGTCGATCCGCGCAATGCCGGCACTACGGTCAACCTGGCCGCGACCCGCTACAACACCAGTACAGACATATTCACCCTACGCAACGGCATGTTCCTGCCGGCTGGGACCAAGTACCGGAATGTTAATGATAACAACGACTCCACGGTCGGCGCCGGCGGGCAGACCTGGAACGGCGGCACCGTCAACGTCTACATGCAGTACTACCCGGCGACCTTCTACCTGAAGACGACCACGCCGGCAGCGGAACAGCCGGTGGGCTACAAGACCGACGCGACCTCGCGTCCGGTGATTTCCAATGCTTGCGGCACCGGCTGCAACCTGTGGAAGTACACCATCGCCGCGGCCAACTTCGACACCACGGCCAACTACAACGCCACGTTGCAGAATTTCGCCAACTGGTTCAGCTACTACGGTAACCGCAACCGCGCCATGGTCGCCGGCATGAGTCGTTCGCTGGCCGACATCAAGGACATGCGCGTCGGCTTCTTCCCGATCAACTCGCATAACAGCTACAACGACCCGATCAACACGGCCGCCGAACGCGTCTACATGCAGGACATGAGCGTGCAGGCCCGGCGCGACGACCTGTACACCAACGGCATCTTCAACCTCGGCGCCAGCGGCAGCACGCCCAATCGCCAGGCGGTCAGCGCGGCCAGCAGTCAGTTCCGGCGTACCGATGCGCTGGCCGACGGCAAGGGCGGCGCACCGGTCCAGCGCGTCTGCCAGAAGAATGCGGTGATGCTGTTTACCGACGGTTACAGCAACCAAGGCAGCGTCACCACCGGCAACGTCGACGCCAATATGGGCGCGCCGTTCGCCGACGGCAATTCGGACACGATGGCCGACATCGTCAGCCAGTACTACCTGGGCACCGAGGCCGGCGGCGTCGTTCCGCTGCGTACCGACGGCAACTTCGCGCTCGGCACCGGCGCCGGCCGCGTGCCGGTTCCGGACGAGTGCAAAGGCGCGTCGCCGAGCAAGAAGCTCGATTGCGAGCGCCGCCTGCACGTCAACTTCTACGGCATCACGCTCGGTGCCCGCGGCAGCATCTTCAACCCGGACGTGGTCCAGGATCCGTTCGTGACCAACCCGGCCTGGCCCGGCTGGCAGAACGACAATCCGACCACGGTCGACGACATCTGGCACGCCTCGGTCAACACCCGCGGCGAGTACATCAACGCCAAGACCCCGGCCGACATCACCGCCGCCATGCGCCGCGTGCTGGCCTCGGTCTCCGGCGGTGCCAGCCCGTCCGGCAGCGCCGGCCTCAGCGGTGCGCGCATCTCCACCAACTCGCTGTCGGTGGTGCCGTTCTACGAGGCCAGGAACAACAACACCGACTGGTACAGCCGCTTGACCGCATCGTCGGTCAGCGTCAGCACCACCGGTCAGATCACCTTCACCAGCAAGTGGGAAGCGAGCGCGCAGTTGCCGCGCACCGGCCGCAACCTGCTGTTCGGCACCTCGTCCGGCGGTAGCGTCACGCCGGTGGTGAAGTCGTTCTCGTCCAGCAATCTCGGCGACGTGTTCACCACTTTGTGCGCCGACAGCCTCTCGAACTGCAGCAAGGCCGCGGTCACGACCTTGGGTGTGACCGAGTCCGAGGCCGTGGCCTATCTGGCCGGCCAGGACACCGGCGAGAAGAAGAACGGCGGCAAGATGCGCGATCGCACCACCCGCCTGGGCGACATCGTCAACTCTTCGCCGGTGGTGTCCTCCGCGTTCGACAACTACGGTTACATGACCCTGCGTGGCGCCACCGCCACCGATTTCGATCCGTACAACTACGAAGCCTATCTGACGCTGAAGCAGAACCGTCTGCCGATGGTCTACGTCGGCGCCAACGACGGCATGCTGCACGCGTTCCGCGGCGACAACGGCGGCGAGTCCTTCGGCTACATCCCGACCACCGCGGTCGGCCACATGGGCAACCTGCTGTTCCCGTACGATCCCGATCGCAAGAGCGACCAGATCTTCCAGCACCGTTACTTCGTCGACGGCCCGATCACGGTCTCCGACGCCTACAACGGCAGCGGCTGGAACACCGTGCTGGTCGGCACCTCCGGCGCGGGCGGCCGCAGCGTGTTCGGCCTGAACGTGACCGATCCGACCCTGTTCAGCGCCGGCAACGTGCTGTGGGAAGTCAACGACAAGGTCACCGGCACCACCGGTCAGCGCATCGGCCACGTGTTGGGCAAGCCGCTGGTCGTGCCGGTGCGCACCTCCGGCGGTACCCGCTGGAAGGCGATCTTCGGTAACGGCTACGGCAGCATCAGCGGCAAGGCTTCGCTGTTCGTGGTCGACGTGATCGACGGCACGGTGGTCACCATCGAAGTCGCCGAGACCCCCGGTACCGGCGTGCCGACCGAGCCCAACGGCATGGGCAACGTCATGGCGCTGGACCGTTATGTGTTCGATTCCGCTGGCGGCGGTACCTTTACCGCGGGCAGCGACGGCTATGTCGACACCGTTTACGGCGGCGACCTCCACGGCAACATCTGGAAGTTCGACCTGCGCACCAACACCGTCGCCTTCGGCGCCGACAAGCCCTTCTTCACCGCCAAGGACGCCAACGGCAAGCGCCAGCCCATCACCGGTGGTCTGAACGCGGTCGCGGGTCCGTCCAGCGGCGTGATGATCCTGTTCGGCACCGGCAGCTACTCCTTCGGTGGCGACTCCGACAACAAGGACATGCAGTCGGTGTACGGCGTGGTCGACAGCGGCGTCCGCGTGACCGCGGCGCGCGACACCGCGCTGCAGCAGCAGGTGCTGAGCAACGACAACGTCGACGCCACCCGCGAGGTCACCCAGAACTCGGTCAACTTCCTGACCAAGTCCGGTTGGTATCTGGACCTGGCGGTGAAGACCGGGGCTGCGGCGCCCGTGCAGACCGGCGAGCGCATGGTCGGTCGTCCGCGCATCCAGGACGGCACCTTCTTCTTCCCGACCTTCGAACCCATCGTGTCCACTGCGGCCAATGCGGCCGAGACAGGATGCGCAGCGGGCGGCACCAACTGGCTCTACGGCCTGAGCGCACTCAGCGGCAGCGCCTATATGAGCAGCGTGCGGCCGGGTTCGCCCACGGGCAATCCGATGGCCGCCGGTTCGGGCGCGGTGAAACTGGAAAGCGACACCAGCGGTCCGATCACCGACGTGAACATCTTCAGCCCGCCGCCGCCGCCGGATCTGCCGCCGGGAGCGACGCAGGCCGAGATCGACGCTCGTCTGAACCAGCCGCCCTGCACCCGTATCATCAATGCCGCCGGCGGTCCGTCGCTGTACAAGTGGGGCATGTGCGGCCGCCAGTCGTGGCGTCAGGTCCGTTAACGCAATCAGGAAGCCTGCAGATATGAACCGTCACAACGCTATCCGAGGCTTTACCTTGATCGAGCTGATGATCGCGATCGCGATCGTCGGCATCCTGGTCGCCGTCGCGGTGCCGGCGTACCAGGACAGCGTGCGCAAATCGCGGCGCGGTCAGGCCAAGGCCGACCTGGTCGAGATCGCCCAGCTGGCCGAGCGCTTCCGCACGGTCAACAACACCTATGTGGGCTTCGCCCTTCCAACCGGCATGAACGTCTCGCCGCGCCAGGGCACGGCTTACTACAACATCGCGATCGCCAATCAGACCCCCAACGCCTACACCCTGACGGCCACGCCGCAGGGACCGCAGGTTGAGGACACGCTGTGCGGCACTCTGGGCCTCAACGCCGCCGGCGTGAAGACGGCGGCCACCACAGATATCGCACGCTGCTGGTAAGCCGAAACTTGCTTGCGAACACGAAAGGGCCGCGGGAAACCGCGGCCCTTTCGCTTTGTGCGGCCGAGCGGTAACCACCCCGCCGTCGTCCACGTCCGCCGACATGCCGACATGCCGACGCCAGCGCGCCGATCTTCTGCCAAGATGCGTGCAAATACGGAGCGCTGGAGCAGGGGGAGCGATGGATTGCGTGTGGTGGATATCGGAGCTGGGGTGTCGCCGCCCTGTCCGTCTGCTGCCGGCCTTCGATAGGGCCGCGTCCGACTGCGCTCATGGCCCGCTCTCGGCCGAACGGAGCCCTATCGCGAAGAGTGCCCGCGTCCATGCAAGACCTTCGTCGGCGACTGCGAATGCTCGCCGGGAGCCGCGACGGCCGGATCGGCTGCGGGACGATAGTTGCGCTGTTCGCCGCCCCGATTCGCCTCACCGCGCCCGCGGCGGACATAAAAAAAGACCCGCGATCAGGATCGCGGGTCTTTCAGTATTTTGGCGCCCGAAGTTGGACTCGAACCAACGACCCCCTGATTAACAGTCAAGTGCTCTAACCGGCTGAGCTATTCGGGCGGGGACGCATATCCTAGGGGGAGGCCCTCGGAGGGTCAAGCCCTGAGGCGCACCATCGTGCGTGCTGCGGTCACGGCGGCGGACAGCGCGGCGGGTGCTTGGGGCGCGTGGTCTGAACGCGGCCGGTGGCGTCGATGCGCATTTCGCCCAGCAATTCATTGCCGCGGCAAACCTGCAACAACTGGTTGCGGTCGACATTGTGACCGTCGCGGCCATAGCTCAGCACCGGATGCCCGAGGGTGGAGCGGATGGTGAGCGCGTGGCGGGCGTAGACGACCTCACGCAGGGGCTTGTCGGCGGCATCGGGCCGTTGGTCGCCATCGCGGTCGACGAAGATCAGCCAACCCGACTCCCAGCGCCCGTTCGGCCGGCAGCGCCCGTCCTCGGCACGCGGACAGAGCACGACTTGAGTCCGGCGGGTCACGGCCGCACCTCTGGCGTAGGCGACATCGGCGCTGAGGGACTGCAGGGTGCTGGCTAGCTCGTAGCGCTCCAGCGTGTGGTTCTGCGCCGGGCTGCTCAACCCCAGGCTGCCCAGCCCCAGGCTGCCGCTCAGAAGGCCCAGGCCGAGCAGGGACGGAAGAGTGGCGAAGCCGCCGGCGCGGCGCGGGTGTTGTCCTGTGTTCATGTCGACCGATTCCGTTCGGAGGAGGCTCCAGCTTCCGCGCAACGGCGGCTCCGGGCCATCGGAAGGAGCGGCCCGGTCGTGTAGGAAAACCACCCGGTCGCGTGTCGCCGCGTCTGGGTACACTTGAGAATCGACCGCAGCCGATGACCATGAACGAACTCATTCATCCCGCAGGTTTCCAGCTGGTCGCGCCGTATTCGCCGGCCGGCGACCAGCCCCCCGCGATCGAGCGCCTGATCGCCGGTTTCGAGAGCGGCCTGGCCCAGCAGACGCTGCTGGGCGTGACCGGTTCCGGCAAGACCTACACCATCGCCAACGTGATCCAGTCGGTGCAGAAGCCGACCCTGGTGATGGCGCCCAACAAGACCCTTGCCGCGCAGCTGTACGGCGAGTTCAAGGCGTTCTTCCCGCACAACGCGGTCGAGTATTTCGTCAGCTACTACGACTACTACCAGCCCGAAGCCTACGTTCCGTCCAGCGACACCTTCATCGAGAAGGACAGCTCGGTGAACGAACACATCGAGCAGATGCGGCTGTCGGCGACCAAGGCCCTGCTGGAGCGTCGCGACACCATCATCGTGTGCACGGTCTCGGCGATCTACGGCCTGGGCGATCCCAACGAATACTTCCGCATGGTGCTGCACATGGTGCGCGGCGAGCGCATCGACCAGCGTGAGCTGATCCGCCGCCTGACCGAGATGCAGTACGCGCGCAACGACACCGAACTGCGCCGCGGCACCTACCGCGTGCGCGGCGAGGTGATCGACGTGCATCCGGCCGAGTCGGAGATGGAAGCGCTGCGGATCGAGCTGTTCGACGGCGAAATCGAGAATCTGACCGCGTTCGACCCGCTCACCGGCGAAACCCTGCGTAAGCTGCCGCGTTACACCATCTATCCCAAGTCGCATTACGTGACCACGCGCCGCACCGTGCTGGACGCGATCGACGCGATCAAGGACGAGCTGCGGATGCGCCTGGAGCAGCTGTACGCGCAGAACAAGCTGGTCGAAGCCCAGCGCCTGGCCCAGCGCACGCAGTTCGACCTGGAGATGCTGGCCGAGGTCGGCTACTGCAACGGCATCGAGAACTACTCGCGCCACCTGACCGGGCACATGCCCGGCGAGCCGCCGCCGTGTTTGTTCGACTACCTGGCGCCCGACGCGCTGCTGGTGGTCGACGAATCGCACGTGACCGTGCCGCAGATCGGCGCCATGTACAAGGGCGACCGTTCGCGCAAGGAAACCCTGGTCGAGTTCGGATTCCGGCTGCCCTCGGCGCTGGACAACCGGCCGCTGAAGTTCGAGGAATGGGAGGGGCGCTCGCCGCGCGCGATCTTCGTTTCGGCCACGCCCGGCCCGTACGAATTGGGCAAGTCGGAAGGGCAGGTGACCGAGCTGGTGGTGCGCCCGACCGGCCTGATCGACCCGGTGGTCGAGATCCGCCCGGTCGCGACCCAGGTCGACGACGTGCTGGGCGAGATCAACAAGCGCGTCGAGATCGGCGACCGCGTGCTGATCACCACCCTGACCAAGCGCATGGCCGAAAACCTGACCGAGTACCTGGGCGAGCACGGCATCCGCGTGCGCTACCTGCACTCGGACGTGGACACCGTCGAGCGGGTCGAGATCATCCGCGACCTGCGCCTGGGCAAGTTCGACGTGCTGGTCGGCATCAACCTGCTGCGCGAGGGCCTGGACATGCCCGAGGTGTCGCTGGTGGCGATCCTGGACGCGGACAAGGAGGGCTTCCTGCGCTCGGCCGGCTCGCTGATCCAGACCATCGGCCGCGCCGCCCGCAACGTGCGCGGCAAGGCGATTCTGTACGCCGACCGGATCACCCGCTCGATGCAGGCCGCGATCGACGAGACCGACCGCCGCCGCGCCCGCCAGGTCGAATACAACACCGAGCACGGCATCACCCCCAAGTCGGTGGCCAAGGCGGTGGTGGACCTGTTCGAGGGCGCGCGTGCCGATCCCGAGACCGTGCGCGGCCGCGGCAAGGGCCGCAAGGTCGCCGAGACCGCGGCCGACTACGCCGCGCTCAGCCCCTCGCAGTTCGCGGCCAAGATCAAGGCGCTGGAACAGCAGATGTACCAGCACGCCCGCGATCTCGAGTTCGAGGAGGCTGCGGCGGTGCGCGACCAGTTGCGCAAGCTCAAGGACGCCGGCTTCGCGGCCTGAACGCGATCCGCCGGCGGTGCCGGCGGACGCGACGGCGGCGACGGCGTTCGCGTCTGCAGATGCTTGTCGGCCGCTCGCCGCTGGGCTACACTGCGCGCCCCTCGCCGGGGAGTTTCGAGCAAGTTCGGCGACGGGCGGTTAGCTCAGCGGTAGAGCACTACCTTGACATGGTAGGGGTCACAGGTTCGAACCCTGTACCGCCCACCAATTCGGTGACGAAAGGCCTGGCGCGAGCCGGGCCTTTCTGTTTCCGGCGCCCGCCGCGGATTCGCTCCCGGGACCCGCGCAGAACGTCCGCAAGGACCGTCCTCGTTGACTTGGCCCGCTTCGTCCCCAACTATTAGCGCTACCGACACGGCATCCGGCCGCGTCCCGCGAACGAGGTGGCCCGCGTAACCGCCGGCCTAGCGTGCGACATGGACACTACCCGCGCCCATCGTTGAATCGCCCGAGGCACCCGCGAACGCAGGCGCCCTCGTGGCGCTTTTTTCTTGCTTCCGCTCCCAGCTTCGTCCGTTTCGAACCCCTTGCGTATCCCGTAGTCGCGTCCCGTTCCCTGAACGGTCGTCGGGTGTCCGCGGCGCAGGCCGCGTCCCCGCCGTCCAGGCGACGGTTCCGGCGACCCCGGACCGCGACCCACATCGCTCCATACTCAGAATCCAGATCCCGAACGCCATGATCGCCATTACGCTCCCCGACGGCAGCCGCCGCGAATTCGAACAGCCCGTATCCGTCATGGAAGTCGCCGCCTCGATCGGCGCCGGCCTGGCCAAGGCCACCGTCGCCGGCGAAGTCGACGGCAAGCTGGTCGACGCCAGCGACCGCATCGACCACGACGCCACGCTGCGCATCATCACGCCCAAGGATCCGGAAGGCGTCGAGATCATCCGCCACTCCTGCGCCCACCTGGTCGGCCACGCGGTCAAGCAGCTGTACCCGACCGCGAAGATGGTGATCGGCCCGGTGATCGAGGAAGGCTTCTACTACGACATCTGGTACGAGCGCCCGTTCACGCCCGAGGACCTGGCCGCGATCGAGCAGCGCATGATCCAGCTGATCGACAAGGACTACGACGTGATCAAGAAGGTCACGCCGCGCGATGAAGTGATCGAGGTGTTCCAGTCGCGCGGCGAGGACTACAAGCTGCGTCTGGTCGAGGACATGCCCGACGAGCAGGCCATGGGCCTGTACTACCACGAGGAATACGTCGACATGTGCCGCGGTCCGCACGTGCCGAACACGCGTTTCCTCAAGGCCTTCAAGCTCACCCGCATCTCCGGCGCGTACTGGCGCGGCGATTCCAAGAACGAGCAGCTGCAGCGCGTCTACGGCACCGCCTGGGCCGACAAGAAGCAGCTGTCGGCCTACATCCAGCGCATCGAGGAAGCCGAGAAGCGCGACCACCGCCGCATCGGCAAGCAGCAGGACCTGTTCCACCTGCAGGAAGAAGCCCCGGGCCTGGTGTTCTGGCATCCGAAGGGCTGGTCGATCTGGCAGGTCGTCGAGCAGTACATGCGCAAGGTGTATCTCGCGTCGGGCTACCAGGAAGTGCGTTGCCCGCAGATCCTGGACGTGTCGCTGTGGAAGCGCTCGGGCCACTGGGACAACTACCAGTCGAACATGTTCTTCACCGAGTCGGAGAAGCGCACCTACGCGGTCAAGCCGATGAACTGCCCGGGCCACGTCCAGGTGTTCAACCAGGGCTTGCATAGTTACCGCGACCTGCCGATCCGCTACGGCGAGTTCGGCTCCTGCCACCGCAACGAGCCCTCCGGCGCGCTGCACGGCATCCTGCGCGTGCGCGGCTTCACTCAGGACGACGGCCACATCTTCTGCCTGGAAGACCAGATCGAGGCCGAAGTCACGGCCTTCCACCAGCAGGCCCTGGCGGTCTACGGCGATTTCGGCTTCGAGGACATCCAGATCAAGATCGCCCTGCGCCCGGAATCGCGCCTGGGCGACGACGCCACCTGGGACAAGGCCGAGGCCGCCCTGCGCAGCGCCCTGGGCGCCTGCGGGGTGGAATGGCAGGAACTGCCGGGCGAGGGCGCCTTCTACGGCCCCAAGATCGAATACCACCTCAAGGACGCGATCGGCCGGACCTGGCAGCTGGGCACGATGCAGGTCGATTTCATGATGCCCGGCCGCCTCGGCGCCGAGTACGTGGACGAGCACAGCCAGCGCCGGACCCCGGTCATGCTGCACCGGGCCATCGTCGGCTCGATGGAGCGTTTCATCGGCATCCTGATCGAGCACCACGCCGGCCAGTTCCCGGCCTGGCTGGCCCCGGTCCAGGCCACCGTCATGAACATTACCGACGCTCAGGCCGATTATGTGGATGAAGTCCGGAAACTCCTTGCAAATCAAGGGTTCCGGGTCCAGGCCGATTTGCGGAACGAAAAGATCGGCTATAAGATTCGCGAGCACACGCTGCAGCGGGTGCCATACCTGCTCGTAATCGGCGATCGCGAGAAGGAAAATGGCATGATTGCGGTGCGCACTCGGGGAGGGGAAGACCTGGGGACGATGACCGTCGCCGAGTTCGCCTCGCGTTTGCACGACGAGAGCGTCGCTTAAGCGCGCAGCAGCCAGTTTCAGATGCAGCCAGTTTCAGATCCGTCCCGGAGTGGTCCGGGACGGCCCGACACGGAACGCCGTGTCCACTTTGGAGATTGCAACAATCAGTACCCCCGAGAAGCCGAGCCGTAAGAACCAGGAGATCCGCGTACCGCGCGTGCGCGTGATCGGCAGCGACGGCGAAATGATCGGCGTGCTCACGCGCGACGAAGCGCTGCGCATGGCCGAAGAGGAAGCCCTGGATCTGGTGGAAATCCAGCCGAATGCTGATCCGCCGGTCTGCAAGATCATGGATTTCGGCAAGTTCCGCTTCGAGCAGCAGAAGAAGGCCAACGAGGCCAAGAAGCGGCAGAAGCAGGTCGAGATCAAGGAACTCAAGTTCCGCCCGGTGACCGACGAAGGCGACTACCAGATCAAGCTGCGCAACATGCGCCGGTTCCTGGAAGAAGGCGACAAGGTCAAGGTCAACATCCGTTTCCGTGGCCGCGAGATGAGCCACCAGGAACTCGGCCGCGAGATGGCGGCCCGGATCGAGGCCGACCTGGGCGAAGACATCGTGATCGAGTCGCGTCCGCGCCTGGAAGGCCGGCAGATGGTCATGATGATCGCGCCGAAGAAGAAGACCTGATCCCTGGCGACTGCCGGGTCGAGTCCGAAAACCCCCGCCGAGTGCGGGGGTTTTTGTTTTGGGCGGTCGCAGTCGCGGGCGGGATCGCGGGGCGCGCCCGAGCCCGTATCCGTGGACCGCAGGCGCGGCTGAGGCCTGGACCGGGCGCGCGCAGACCGCGAGGCGGGCAGGGATGGCCGGGAATCTGTGACGCACGGCTCATCGCGGCATGCGCCGCCGCCGCTGCGCGACTTGTCCCGGCCATGCCTTCGCGGCACCATGCGGTGGGGTAGGTGCGCGGTGTGCGCGCCCTGAGGTGCTGATGCGACCGGAACGCGCGAAAGCCCGAAGGATGGCGGGGGCCATCCTGTTGATGATCGCCGCATGCGCGGCATGTACGACTTGCGCCATGGAGAAGAACGCAATGCTCGCAACCCAAGCCCGCCCGCGCGGGCAGGAGATCTTCGCCGACCCCGCGGTCGCGACCCTGGCCGAAGCCGTCGCCGACGGCGATACCGCCCGCATCCGCACGCTCGCGCCCGGCGTCGATCTGTCGACGCGCGGCGACAAGCAGGTGACCCTGCTGCAATGGGCGCTGCTCAACCAGCGCCTGGACAGCCTGAAGGCGCTGCTCGACGCCGGCGCGGACCCCAAGCAGCCCGGCGTGGACGGCGACACCGTCCTGCACATGGCCGCGGCGGCCAACGATGCCGCCTACCTGTCCGAACTGCTTGCGCGCGGCGCCGATCCGAACGTGCGCAATCCCGAATCCGGCGCCGGCCCGCTGCGCGCCGCGCTGATGGGCGAGCGCGAGGTCCAGTTCCGCGCGCTGCTCGCCGCGGGCGCGGACCCGAACCTCGCCGACCGCCTCGGCAATACGCCGCTGCACATCGCCGGCCAGATCAACGATCCCGCTCGCGCGCTCGACCTGCTCCAGGCCGGCGCCGAGCCGAACGCGCGCAACGCCCAGGGCGTGACGTTCCAGCCTTATCTGTTCATGACCCGGGCGTCGCTGTTGACGGCGCAGGCGCGCAAGCAGCGCGAGGCGGTCGAGGCGTGGTTGACCGGGCATGGCGTCGCGCTGGAGGGCGCGCGCTGAGCACGTAGCGAAACGACAGGACGTCGGCCGCGCGGCCGGCCAAATCCGTAACGGGGAGTGGCAAGGATGAATGCACTGATCGATCCGGAGCGCCTGCACGGCCAGCGCCCGTCGTTCGCCGACGAAGTGCGCGGGCAGAACGCGCTGCCGGTGGACATGACCCTGGCGAAGCTGATGCGCGACGTCTACGACTACGACCGCAACGGCCGTCAGGAAGGCGTCGGCGCGTGGAAGCCGATGGGCGAGGACGAACTGCGCCAGGTCGGCATCGATCCGACCCTGCTCAAGAACCAGAGCAGCGGTTTCCTCGCGGTGGTCTACGGCGACGGCCAGGGCCGCCATGTGCTGGCCTACAGCGGCACCGACGAGCCCAAGGACTGGCTGACCAATTTCGGCCAGGGCCTGGGCTTCGAGACCTCGCAGTACAACCAGGCGATGGCGCTCGCCCGCCAGGCCAAGATCGCCTTCGGCCAGGACATGGTCATCACCGGCCATTCGCTGGGCGGCGGGCTGGCTGCTGCGGCGGCGGTCGCCACCGATACCCCGGCGGTCACCTTCAACGCCTCGGGCGTGCACGACAAGACCCTGGAGCGGATCGGTCTGGATCCGGACGCGGTGAAGCACGAAGCCGGGCGGGGGCTGATCCGGCGTTACGCGGTGCAGAACGAAATCCTGACCGAGCTGCAGGAGAACAAGCCGATCATCCGCCACCTGATGCCGGATGCGGTCGGCCACAAGATCGAACTGCCCGACCCCGATCCGCTGACGTTCTGGCAGAAGCTCAACCCGGTCAAATCGATCAAGCACGGCGTGGCGATGCACTACATCGACTCGGTGATCGAGGCGCAGGAAAAGGTCTTCGGCAAGGATTTCGAGGGCAAGGGTCTCGAGAACAGGGTTTCCGAGAACAGGGGTTCGGAAAGCCGGAGCGCGCGCATGAACGAGCCCTCGCACCCGGCCAATGCCTTGTATCGCCAGTCGTACGGCGCTGTGCAGGACAGCGCCGCCGCGCGCGGCCTGAACGGCGGGCAGACCGAGCAGCTGGCCGGGGCGCTCGCGCTGGAAGCCCAGCGCGGCGGCCTGCAGCGGATCGACCAGGTGGTATTCGGCGAGGACGGCCGGCGCGCCTTCGCGGTCCAGGGCACCCGGCCCGAGTCGCAGCAGGTCGCCCACGTCGACGTGGCGGCCGCCCGCGAGCAGTCGCTGGCGCTCAGCAGCGAGCAGTCGCTCCAGCTCGCGCACCGGGCGGCCACGGCCGCGCAGCCGGCGCCGCAGGTCGAGGCCTTGAGCGCGGCCCGGGGGCGCTGATCCCGGCCCCGCCATCCCCGACTAAATCGCTGATTTGCATAAGAATCCGAGGGTCTGCATAATGTGCGGCCCGGTTCGCCGGGTTTGTTGTGCGCAAGACTCAGGACCTGTTGCTGATCTCGTTTCAGATCAATGACTTACAAGCCGGCAAGGGCAGGACGGAAAGAGTGGCTATGCCACCGCCCAGGCCAGTGACATAACTCCGAAAGGACATCGCAATGCCCAAGATCAAGACCAATCGGGCGGCAGCCAAGCGCTTCCGGAAGACCGCTTCCGGCAAGTTCAAGTGCGGCCACGCCAACAAGAGCCACATCCTCACCAAGAAGGCCACCAAGCGGAAGCGCAACCTCCGGCAGACGAACCATGTTCGTCCCGAAGACGCGGGCCGTCTGGTTCGCATGCTGCCGTATCTCTGAGGAGGACTGAACAATGGCACGAGTTAAGCGTGGTGTTACGGCGCGCCGCCGTCACAAGAAAATCCTGAAGCAGGCCAAGGGCTACTATCACGCCCGCCGCAAAGTCTTCCGCGTCGCCAAGCAGGCGGTCACGAAGGCTCTGCAGTACGCCTACATCGGTCGTAAGCAGAAGAAGCGCAATTTCCGTTCGCTGTGGATCACCCGCATCAATGCGGCTGCCCGCATCAACGGCATGAGCTACAGCCGTTTCATGAACGGCCTGCTCAAGTCCGGCATCACCCTGGACCGCAAGGTGCTGGCGGATATCGCCGTGCACGATGCGACGGGTTTTGCGGCGCTGGCCGAAAAGGCGAAGAGCGCGCTCGCGGCGTAACCTGTTTCCATCCCCGTCCCGAGCCACGTGCCCCGCACTGGTTCGGTGCGAGGGACAACGTGGTTAAGGCATGGGGAAGGGCGCAAGTCCTTCCCCATTGCCGTTTTTGGGCTCCCGTAATCCGTTGCTGCGTAAGGCGAACCAGGAAGCAGACCCCCATGGGTGAAATCGAGCAACTCAGCCAGCACTCGCTCGCGCAGATCGCGGCGGCCACCAGCTCCGAAGCGGTCGAGGCCTTGCGCATCGCCCTGTTCGGCAAGTCCGGCAGCGTCACCGCGCAGCTCAAGCAACTGGGCGCGCTGCCGCCGGAACAGCGCAAGAGCGCGGGCGAGGCGATCAATCGCGCCCGCGACCTGCTGACCTCCGCGCTCAACGAGCGCAAGCACGCGCTGGACGACGCCGCGCTCGACGCGCGATTGGCCTCCGAATCGATCGACGTGACCCTGCCCGGGCTCGCCGCCGACGTCGGCGGCCTGCACCCGGTCAGCCGCACCATGGAACGCATCGCCGACATCTTCGGCCGGCTCGGTTTCGCGCTCAGCGACGGTCCCGAGATCGAGGACGACTGGCACAACTTCGAAGCGCTGAACTTCCCGCCGCACCATCCGGCGCGGGCGATGCACGACACCTTCTACTTCCCGCCCGACCAGGCCGGCGTCGCCCGCCTGCTGCGCACCCACACCTCGGGCGTGCAGGTGCGCTACATGCTGCAGAACCAACCGCCGCTGCGCATGATCGCGCTGGGCAAGGTCTACCGCAGCGACAGCGACCAGACCCACACACCGATGTTCCACCAGTGCGAAGGTCTGCTGGTCGACGAGCACGCCAGCTTCGCCG
>CAMLID010000024.1 GCA_946480055.1 uncultured Lysobacter sp.
ACCAGAAGGACCGCATCCTGACCTTCCTCAACCCCGAGTCCGATCCGCTGGGCACGGGCTGGAACATCATCCAGTCCAAGATCGCGATCGGCGCCGGCGGCATGACCGGCAAGGGCTGGCTGCAGGGCTCGCAGTCGCACCTGAACTACCTGCCCGAACACACCACCGATTTCATCTTCGCCGTGCTCAGCGAGGAGTTCGGCTGGCTGGGCGTGGCCGTGGTGCTGAGCCTGTACCTGTTCGTGGTCGGGCGCTGCCTGTGGATCGCGGCCGAGGCGCGCGACGGCTACTCGCGCCTGATCGCCGGCGCGCTGGGTCTGGCGTTCTTCGTCTACGTGATCGTCAACGGCGGCATGATCGCCGGCCTGCTGCCGGTGGTCGGCGTGCCGATGCCGCTGCTGAGCTACGGCGGCACCTCGGCGGTCTCGCTGCTGGCCGGCCTGGGCGTGGTGATGGCGGTGCGCGCGCATCGGCCGGTGCATGGCGGGCGCTGAAAAGCTGAAGCGCTAGGCGCTGAGCTCCTGATTTTCCTTCTCCCCGTGGGAGAAGGTGCCCGTAGGGCGGATGAGGGTCCGGGATGAGGTTTTAGCGGCGCGCTCGCGCCGGACCCTCTCCCCAACCCACACCCCTGCCTGACCGCATAGCGGCCGGGCGTTCGGTGCGGCGCGAGCCGGTGGCTCGCAAGCGCCGCCCCTCGCCCCAGCGGGAGAGCGTTTCCAGGACGCGGTCGCTTCGTGGCTGCGTGCAGCGGTAATCCCGCTGCGCCCACTCTGCCCCGAATAAGCAACAAAACCTGACTATCGGCCGCGATCTTCCTGAATTCGCGGTTTTGGCGCCTGTTTTCGCGTGCTACCCTCGCGGCGATGATTCGACGCCCCGACACCGTACGCCGCGCCTCTATTTGCGCGCTCACACTCGCCCTGGCGGCTTGCGCCACCCAGGCGCCGCCCCCGACTGCCGCCCAGCTCCAGCCGACGCCGGCGATCGTCGCCGCGCCCGCCGCCAAGCCCGATCCGCTGGCGCATCTGCCGCCGCCGGTGGTGCCGATGCCGATCGAGCAGGCCCGCGCCGCGTTCGCGCGCGATACCGCGGCCAAGTATTCGATCGACCCGGCCTACATCGAATCGGTACTGGCCAAGGCGCAGATCCGCGACAGCATCGTCGCGGCGATGTCGCGCCCGGCCGAGGCCAAGCCCTGGCGCGACTACCGCCCGATCTTCGTCACCCAAAAGCGCATCGACGGCGGCCGCGCTTTCCTGGCCGAACACCGCGAGCAGCTCGCACGGGTCGAAGCGCAGACCGGCGTGCCGGCGGAGATCATCGTCTCCATCCTCGGCGTCGAAACCAGCTTCGGCGGCAATACCGGCAGCTACCCGGTGATCGACGCGCTGTACACCCTGGCGTTCGCGTACCCGCGCACCGGCGACCCGGCCAAGGCCGAACGCGAGAACCGCCGCGAGGCCTTCTTCCGCGACGAGCTCGGCCAGTTGTTCGCGATGGGCAAGGAAACCGGGCTCGACGTGGCCACGCTGACCGGCAGCTACGCCGGCGCGATGGGCTGGGGCCAGTTCATGCCCTCCAGCTACCGCCAGTACGCGGTCGACGGCGACGGCGACGGCAAGAAGGACCTGTTCACCGATCTCGACGACGTGTTCGCCTCGGTCGCCAATTACTTCGTCAAGAAGGGCGGCTGGGTGCGCGGCGGCCCGATCGTGGTGCGCGCCAACCGCGACGCCACCGCTTTGGACTTCAAGCCCGACAATCTGGATCCGATCATTCCGCTCAGCGACCTGGCCGCGCGCGGCTATCGCCCGCTGGGCACGGTCGCGCCGAACGAAACGGCGACCTTGCTGAACCTGGAAGGCGTCGCCGGACCGGAGTATTGGCTCGGCTTCCGCAACTTCTACGCGATCACCCGTTACAACATCTCCGCCCACTACGCGATGGCGGTGTATCAGTTGTCCGAGGCGATCGCCGGACGGGAGAACCCCTTGGCCACGAACAGCAACGGACAGCCTCCGGCATGAAGCGGCTGATCGCCGCGATCCTGCCCCTGGCCCTGGTGGCCTGCGCTAGCGCCCCCAGGAAACCCGCTTCCCAGTCGGTCGCCTTGCCCGACCGCGGCGGCGTCGGCCGCAGCAATCTGCCGTCCTCGCAAGGACGCAAGAAGTCGCCGTACGCACCGGCCCAGGAAGACGTGGGCAAGCGCGGCAACTACACCGCCGGCGGCCTGTACGCGCCGGGCCAACGCGACAGCACGCCCGACCACGTGCCCGACGTCGACGCGATTCCCGAACCCGAGATCACCGCCGAGCCGCGCTCGCGTTTCGGCAACCGTTCGCCGTACACCGTGCTGGGCAAGACCTACCGCGTGCTCGACAACCACGACGATTACGTCGAGACCGGCACCGCGTCCTACTACGGCCAGAAATTCCACGGCCGCCGTACCTCCAACCTGGAGGTGTACGACATGTACGCCTTCACCGCCGCGCACAAATCGCTGCCGCTGCCGAGCTTCGCCCGCGTCACCAACCTCGACAACGGCAAGTCGGTGACCGTGCGCGTCAACGACCGCGGCCCGTTCCACGACGGCCGCGTGATCGATCTCAGCTACGCCGCGGCAGTCAAGCTGGGCATCACCCAGCGCGGCACCGGCCGGGTCGAAGTGCGCGCCTTGCATCCGGGCGATGCGCCGCCGACCTACGCCCGCGCCGCCAACAACCCGCCGCCGGCCGCTCCGGCCAAGCCGGTCGCAGCGCCGCCCAGCGCGATCGATCGGCTGGTGTCGGCGATGCCGGTCGCCAGCGCCGCCGCGGGCGAACTGCCGCCGGGCGCGCGCATCGCCACCGGCAAGCCGGCCAAGCCCGCGAGCGGGGCCGCCAAGCCGGCCGCCGCCGCTGCTGCCACCCCGGGCGGCGATTACCGCTTCGACATGATGCAGAACGGCAAGGCCATGAGCGCCGACGAGTTCGAGCTGTGGATGAAGTCGCGCCAGGTCCGCGTCGCCACCGGCAAGGCCGTGCGTATCGAGTCGGCGCCGCCGCGCAAGCTCAGCCGCGCCGAACGCCGCGCGCTGGAAAAGCGCCAGAAGGCCGAGGCGGTTGCCGCCGCCGCGCTGCCGGCACCGCCCAAGGCGCCGCCGCCGCCGACTCCGGCCAAGGCCGCGACCGTGGTCGCCGCCGCCATCGAACGCAACCCCGTGCCGCGCGACGGCGACGTGACCCTGCAGGTCGCCAGCTTCAGCGCGCGCAGCAACGCCGACCGCGCTCTGGGTATGCTCAAGAGCGCCGGCATCGACGAGGCCCGTCTGCTCGACGGCGACGCCAACGGCCAGAAGGTCTGGCGCCTGCGCGTGGGGCCCTTGCAGGCCGCCGCGGCGCCGGAACTTGCCGCGCGCATCGTCGGTCTGGGGTTCGGACAACCGCAGCGCGTGCGCGACTGAGCGCGCAGGAGCTACACCTCGCTCCGGATGCGTCCGGAGCTGCGCGGGGCAGGACGTCCCGCCGTCGATCGCGGCCCGGGACGGCCGCATCGAATAGACGGGGAGGGCGCAGGCCCGGCCCCGCCGATCTGGAACGCCTCGGACGGGCGGCTCCAGCGCAGAATTCCCAGCCCAGGCCGGCACGAGACCGGCTCCCCGGAGTAGTAGAACGATGAAAGCCCGCTTCACCCCCCGCGCTGCCGCGCTCGCCGCGCTGACCGCCGCCTGCCTGGTCACGACCACCGCCGGCCTGGTCTTCGCGCAGTCGCCCGTTCCGAAGCCCGCCGCGGCCCTGCCGCCGGCCAGCGATTCGCTGCCGGTGCCGCCGCCCCCGGCGATCAAGGCCAGCGCCTGGGTGCTGATGGACGCCGCCAGCGGCAACGTGCTCGCCGGTGAGAACATCGACACCCGCGTCGAGCCGGCCAGCATCACCAAGGTCATGACCAGCTACGTGATCGCCGCCGAGCTCAAGGGCGGCAAGATCAAGGACAGCGACCTGGTGATGATGACCGAGAACGCCTGGCGCAAGGGCGGCGCGGCCACCGACGGCAGCTACTCCGGCTTCGAGGTCAACAAGACCGCGCCGCTGATCGACATGGAAAAGGGCATGGTGGTGCAGTCCGGCAACGATGCCGCGATCGCCCTGGCCGAGCACGTCGCCGGCAGCGAGGACGCCTTCGCCGCGCTGATGAACCAGTACGCCGCGCGCATCGGCATGAAGAACTCGCACTTCATGAACCCGCACGGCCTGTCGCAGGAAAACCACTACTCGAGCGCGCGCGACCTGGCCCTGCTCGGGCGTGCGCTGATCCACGATTTCCCGGTCGCGTACTCGTACAACAAGATCAAGGAACTCAAGGTCGGTCCGATCCAGCAGATGAATCGCAACCGCCTGCTGTGGCGCGATCCCTCGGTCGACGGCATCAAGACCGGCCACCACTCCGGCGCCGGCTACTGCCTGATGGGCTCGGCCCTGCGCGGCGACCAGCGCCTGATCTCGGTGGTGATGGGTTCGACCTCCGACGATCAGCGCACCGTCGACAGCCAGGCGCTGCTGAACTGGGGCTTCCGCTTCTACGAAACCCACCGCCTCTACGACGCCGGCAAGTCCATCGCCAAGCAGAAGGTCTGGAAGGGCGCGGCCGACGAAGCCCAGCTCGGCGTCGCCGAGCCGCTGCTGGTCACCGTGCCGCGCGGCAAGTACGCCCAGCTCAAGCCGAGCATGGATGTCAGCAAGACCCTGGTCGCCCCGATCAAGAAGGGCCAGGCCGTGGGCACGGTCAAGGTCGTCCTGGACGGCAAAGTCATCGCCCAGCGCCCGCTGGTCGCGCTCAACGCGATCGAAGAGGGCGGCTTCTTCAAGCGCCTGTGGGACGAGTTCTGGATGTGGTGGGAGTCGGAATAAGCGACCCGCGCATCGCAGCGCGGCGCGATGAAAAGGCCGGCGCAAGCCGGCCTTTTCGTTGCTGCACCATAGGATGCGGCGGTCCGGCGTCCGGTTCGGACGTCAGAACCGCAGGAAATACGGAATCGCCGCCAGCCCCGCGCCGATCAGCACCATCGCCCAGTTGTTCGAGACGAAGTAGGGGAAGACCATCAGCCCGAGTCCGCACAGCAGCGGCACCGGGGCGCCCTGGCGCTTGCCGTACATGAAGTAGCCCAGGCCGATCGAGCCGAACAGCAAGCCCCACCAGAGCGACGCTGTATTCATCTGCTGTGTCTCCTGGAACCGATGCCTGAGCGCATCCTACGCCGGGTTGGGTTCGGGCTTCCGCGGACCCATAATCGGCGCATGAACATCAACTCCGACAACCCCGATCACGGCTTCCAGTTTCCCGGTACTTTCGAGCTCAGCGCCATGGGCTCGGCCGAGGCCGGGCTGGAGCGCGAGCTGCCGCAGCTGCTGATCGGCGCCGGCATCGAAGTCGAGGCCGAAACCATCCAGTGGAAGCATTCGGCCAGCGGCAAGTACGTGTCGGTGCGGATCAGCTTCCGCGCCGTCAGCCGCGAGCAGTACGACCTGGCCCACCAGGTGTTGCGCGACCACCCGGAAGTGAAGTGGACGCTGTAATCGACGCGGTCGCGGCGGTGCTGGGCGGCGCTGGCCGCTTGCCGGCCGCGCAGCTGCGCGACCTCGGCCGTCAGCCCTACGAGCCGGTCTGGCGTGCGATGCAGGCCTTCACCGACGCCCGCGACGCCGACACCCCCGACGAGCTGTGGCTGGTCGAGCACGACCCGGTGTTCACCCTGGGCCAGGCCGGCAAGGACGAGCACGTGCTGATGCCGGGCGACATCCCGGTGCTGCACGTCGACCGCGGTGGCCAGGTGACCTACCACGGCCCCGGCCAGATCGTGCTGTACCCGCTGCTGGACCTGCGCCGGCTCAAGGTCGGCGTGCGCGAGTACGTGGACCGGATCGAGCAGGCGGTGATCGACACCCTGGGCGAGTGGAACATCGAGGGCGGCCGCCGCGACGGCGCACCCGGCGTCTACGTCGCCGGGGCCAAGGTCATGGCCCTGGGCATCCGGGTCCGCCGCGGCTGCACCTTCCACGGCCTGGCCTTCAATATCGCCATGGACCTGTCGCCCTACCAGCGCATCAATCCCTGTGGATACCAGGGGTTGCAGGTGACCTCGGTGGTAGACTTGGGCGGCCCGTCCGGGCTGGACGCGGTCAAGCCGGTCCTGGTCGATCACCTGGCCCGGCAGTTCGGCCTGACGGTGGAAGCCGCCGAGCCGTTGAGCTTCTGATTTCCCTGCTCCCGCAAGCGGGAGCGGGTGCTTGATTTTCCTTCTCCCGCCAGCGGGAGAAGGTGCCCGAAGGGCGGATGAGGGCGCGCGAATCCGCCAGCCGCCGCGATCGTCGCGGTGCCTGCCCTCACCTCAGCCCTCTTCCGCTTCCAGGAAGAGGGGGCCAAACGACAAGAGTTAACGCAGCGCCATGACCGATCCCGCCTCCAAGACCATCCCGCTCACGGTCGTCAGCGGTGGCGCGCCCGACGCGCCGGCGGTGCTGCAGTCGACCACGATGACGCCGGGAGCCAAGCAGCTCGGCGGCGACAAGATCAACCGCTCGCCGGTGCAGTTCGTCGACGCCCCGGTGCTGCGCAAGCCGTCCTGGATCCGTGTGCGCATCCCCTCGGGCAACTCGGTCGCCCAACTCAAGGCCAAGCTGCGCGAGAACCGCCTGGTCACGGTCTGCGAAGAGGCCAGCTGCCCGAACATCCACGAGTGCTTCAGCCACGGCACCGCGACCTTCATGATCCTGGGCGAGGTCTGCACGCGCCGCTGCTCGTTCTGCGACGTCGCCCACGGCCGGCCCAAGCCGCCGGACGCGAGCGAACCGGCCAACCTGGCCCGCACCGTCGCCGACATGGGCCTGAAGTACGTGGTCATCACCAGCGTCGATCGCGACGACCTGCGCGACGGCGGTGCCCAGCACTTCGTCGACTGCATCGCCGCGGTCCGCAGCGAGAGCCCGCGCACCAAGATCGAGATCCTCACGCCCGACTTCCGCGGCAAGGGCCGCATGGAGCGCGCGCTGGAGATCCTGAACACCAATCCGCCGGACGTGTTCAACCACAACGTCGAGACCGTGCCGGACCTGTACAGCAACGTCCGCCCGGGCGCCGACTACCAGTGGTCGCTGACCCTGCTGCAGAAGTTCAAGGCCCAGCATCCGGAGGTCGCGACCAAGTCCGGCATCATGCTCGGCCTGGGCGAGACCATGGAGCAGGTGCAGGCCACGCTGCGCGACCTGCGCGCGCACGACGTCGACATGATCACCATCGGCCAGTACCTGCAGCCGACCCCGCACCACCACCCGGTGCTGCGCTACTGGACCCCGGACGAGTTCAAGGAACTCGAGCTCTACGGCATGGCGCTGGGCTTCACCCACGTCGCCTCGGGCCCGCTGGTGCGCTCGTCCTACCACGCCGACCGCCAGGCGATCGAAGCCGGCTTCGCCGCCGCCTGATCGCGCCGCGCCCGCAAGGGCGCCGCGTACGCGCGCCGACCGCCCCGTTTCGACGCCCCATTTCGAATGGGCGCGGGCCGCGGCCGGGCTCGCCGATGGCCGAATGCCTGCCGTCAGGCCGTGACCGATCGACCTGTCGACGGCTCATCTGACGTGCCGGCGTAACGCCCGGCTAACGTCCCGCTAACCCCTGTCGTCGCGAACCTGAACGCCATTCGCCCCCGGATGCCCGAAACCGTTGCTGCCGCGCGTGACAGGCACGGCAACTTTCGGCACTGTGGGCTTGTCCAATCCCGCTACATCCTCGACGCCTAGGCCAAGCTCGGCCATGAAGACCCCCGCGATGACCGCCAAGACCACTCTGCTCGCCTTCCTGCTGACCGCCCCGCTCGCGCTGCTCGCGCGCGCCGACGCCGGCGGCGCCCCGAACGCGTTGGCCAACACGCCGACCGCCGACCAGGCCACCGCCGCCAAGCTCGTTTACGGCGTGCTGTCCGACAGTCGCTACGCCTACCGGCCGCGCGCGCTCGACGACACCTTGTCGGCCGACATGCACAAGCGTTATCTCGAATCGCTGGACGCGGGCAAGCAGTACTTCACCGCCCAGGACATCGCCAAGTTCGACGCCTACAAGACCAAGCTCGACGACGCCATCCGCGGCGGCGACCTGAGCCCGGCCTATGCGATCTTCGCCACCTTCAAGCAGCGCGTCGACGAGCGAGTGAACTACGCGCGCGCCCTGCTCAAGCAAGACATCTTCAGCTTCGAAGGCAGCGACCGCTTCGAATACGACCGCGAGAAAGCGCCGTGGGCCGCCGACACCGCCGCGCTCGACGCGCTGTGGAAGCAGTCGGTGCGCAACGATTGGCTGCGCCTGAAGCTGGCCGGCAAGAAGCCCGAAGACATCCGCAAGACCCTGGACAAGCGTTACCAGAATCTCGCCAAGGGCTTCTCCGAGCTCAAGAGCGAAGACGTGTTCCAGACCTTCGTCAACAGCTACGCCAACGCGATCGATCCGCACACCGACTACTTCACGCCCAAGTCGGCCGACAACTTCAACATGACCATGTCGCTGTCGCTGGAAGGCATCGGCGCGGTGCTGCAGAAGCAGGACGACGTGGTCGCGATCCGCGAGATCGTGCCCGGCGGTCCGGCCGGCAACTCCGGCAAGATCAAGGCCGGCGACCGCGTGGTCGCGGTCGGTCAGGGCGACAGCGGCGCGATGGAAGACGTGATCGGCTGGCGCATCGACGACGTGGTCGCCAAGATCCGCGGCGCCAAGGGCACCAAGGTGCGCCTGGACGTGATTCCGGCCGAAGCCGGCCTGGACAGCAAGCCCAACCGCCTGGTGCTGGTGCGCGACAAGGTGCGTCTGGAAGACCAGGCCGCCAAGTCCGAGATCATCACCATCCCGGCCGTGGGCGACGCCCCGGCCAAGCGCATCGGCGTGATCAAGCTGCCGGGCTTCTATCAGGACTTCGAAGGCCGCCGCAAGAACAGCGCCGACTACGCATCGGCCACGCGCGACGTCAGCAAGCTGCTGACCAAGCTGCGCGCCGACAAGATCGACGGTGTGGTCCTGGATCTGCGCTACAACGGCGGCGGTTCGCTGGACGAAGCCATCGAGCTCACCGGCCTGTTCATCGACCGCGGCCCGGTGGTGCAGGTGCGCCAGTCCGGCGGCCGTATCGAGGTCAACGGCGACGACGATTCCGGCATCGCCTGGGAAGGTCCGCTGGCGGTGCTGATCAACCGCGGTTCGGCCTCGGCGTCGGAAATCTTCGCCGGCGCGATCCAGGACTACGGCCGCGGCCTGGTCATCGGCGAGACTACCTTCGGCAAGGGCACCGTGCAGAACATGCTCGACCTCGACCGCTGGCCGGCCAACGAAGGCCCGCGCTTCGGCCAGGTCAAGCTGACCATCGCCCAGTTCTTCCGCGTCAGCGGCGGCTCGACCCAGAACAAGGGCGTGGTGCCGGATCTGTCGTTCCCGGCCTCGGTCGACGCCACCGAATACGGCGAGAGCACCTACGACAACGCGCTGCCGTGGACCAAGATCGCCGCGGTGCCGCACGTGCGCTACGGCAACTTCGCGCCCCTGCTGCCCAAGCTGTCGGCGTTGCACGACAGCCGCGTCGCCGGCGACAAGGAATTCCAGTGGTGGTCGCAGGACGTGACCGAGTTCCGCGAGGAGCGCGCCAAGAAGTCGATCACGCTCAACGAGGCCGAGCGCCGCGCCGAGCGCGACCGCGACGACACCAAGCGCAAGCAGCGCCAGGCAGAGCGCAAGACCATGGGTCTGGACCTGGATCCGCTGGCCGACGACAACGGCGACGACGGCCTGCAGTCCAGCGAGCGCAACCTGGCTCAGGAAGTCGCGCGCGAGAAGGCCGCCGAAAAGCGTCCGGACCCGCTGCTGCGCGAATCGGCTTCTATCCTGGCCGACGCGGTGCGCCTGCTCAACGACGACCGCCAGCTGTCGGCGCAGGTGCTGCCGACCGCGAGCAAGCCGGGGCATTGGGCCGACTGAGCCCGCTGCGGACGGTGTATCGACAGGGCGCGTTCCTTCGGGGCGCGCCTTCGTCGTTTCTGGGTACCGCAGCGACGCCCCCGGCCCGGCTGAGCGGGTGCTGACGCGGGCCAGGGCTGGGGTGCAAGAATCGGATATCGCGCCTGCGCAGGCGGCCGTACCCTGAGGCCATGAACGCCATGACCCCGATCCGCGATCTCACCCCAGTCGACAAACTGGACCACGCCCGCGCTCTGCTCGATACCGGCGAGCCGACCCTGGCCGATCTGGCCGTGGCGGTCGGAATCAGCGCCTCGCACCTGCAGCGCCGGTTCACCGCGCGCTTCGGGATCAGCCCGGCCGAGTACCTGGCGCAACGCAAGCTGGGCACGCTGAAGTCGGCGTTGCGCGAAGGCAGCGACGTCAGCGCAGCGCTCTACGACGCCGGCTACGGTTCGCCCTCGCGCGTGTACGAGGGCGGCGCGGCGCGCCTGGGCATGACCCCGGGGCGTTACCGCGCCGGCGGCGCCGGCGAGCAGATCCGCTGGAGCCTGGCGCGCACCGCGCTGGGTACGGCCCTGGTCGCGACCACCGAACGCGGCGTGTGCATGGTCGAGCTGGGCGACGACGCGGTGGCGCTGGAAGCCAAGTTGCGCGCCGAGTTTCCGCAGGCGCAGTTGGAACGCGTCGACGCCGGCCGCGACGAATTCCTGGCGCCGCGCCTGCGCGCGGTCGCCGATACCCTCGGCGGCCAGGCCCATGCGGTGCCGGTGGACCTGCTGGGCACCGCGTTCCAGAAAAAAGTCTGGGACGCGCTGATGAAGATTCCGGCCGGGCAGACCCGCAGCTACGCCCAGGTCGCCGAGCAGATCGGCGCACCGGGCAGCGCACGCGCAGTCGCGCGCGCCTGCGCCGGAAACCGAGTCGCGGTGGTCGTGCCCTGTCACCGCGTGGTGCGCGGCGACGGCTCGCTGGGCGGGTATCGCTGGGGGCTGCCGCTGAAGGAGAAGCTGCTGCAGCGCGAGCGGGCGGCGTAGCGGAAAACGACGTTCTGGAGTCGCGCGGCTAGGGCGATCGCGGCTTACGCCGCTCCTACCCCAAAGCCGTGCCGTCTGTAGGAGCGGCGCGAGCCGCGACCGCGCCACTCACTCGTCGACGCAGCTCCCCGGCCGTCGACGTCCACGTCCCACGGTTTTCCTATTCCCACCTCACCGCCGCTTGCGCGTCGCCTTCGGCGCATCGCGCGTCGGCAGCTCCAAGCCGAGCTTGACCACGTCGAACACCAGATGGGTTTCGTAACGCTTGATGTTGCCTTCGTCCAGGAACAGGCGATCGGCGACCTGGCGGCAATGGGCGACGCCGGTGGTGGCCAGGATCACCAGATAGTCCCATTGCCCGGCCAGCACGTAGCACTGCTGCACTTCGGGCGCGGCGCGCATGCGCGCGTAGAACGTGGCGTGCTGGCTCGCCGATTCGCGCTCCATCGTCACCCACACCGCGGCCAGAGTGCTGCCCAGAGCGATCGGGTCCAGCAGCGCGACCTGACGCAGCAGGCCGTGTTTGCGGTAGCGGGTGAGGCGGCGCTGGACCGCACTGGGCGACAGCCCGATCGCGTCGCCGAGCGCGGTCAGGGTGGCCGAGGCGTCGCGCTGCAGCAGCCCCAGTAATTTGTGGTCGAGTTCGTCGAGCGCGAGGGGGGCACGGGCCATGCAAAAATTTTGCGTTCAAGCGGGCGAATTTTCAATCGCCTGTCTGCGCCCGCGGATAGTCTGAATGGGTCGAATCACCCGAAGTGCCGCATGCAGCGCCTCGCCCCCACCGCTCCCCCAGTCCGCGCCGGCGTCGAGCGCTACGGCGTACGTGTGGCCTCGCGTGCGGATATCGCCGTCATCCACGCCCTGATCCGCGAGCACGGTCCCAGCCCGTGGAACTACCTCGCCGAGCCGGCGCTGTCCGAACATCTGCGCGCGATCGGCGACGGCGTGGACGCGGTGCTGGCCAGCCTGGACGACGCGCTGGTCGCGGTGGTGACCTACGCCGACAGCGACGACTTCGCCTGCTACCAGAGCGCCGGCCGCGAGCGCGCGCGCCACGGCCACATCGGCGAGGTGGTCGTGCATCGCGGCCATCGCGGCGCCGGCCTTGGTGCGCACTTGCTGCGCGAGGCGATCGCGCAGTTGCGCGCGCGCGGCCTGCGTGAGTTCTATGCCGAACGACACGAAGAGAACGCGGGCTCGGCTGGCATGATGCGTAAGGCCGGCTTCGTCGTTGTCGACACCTTCCACGACCCCGTGCGCCGCAACGTCGGCAGCTGCCGCACCGCGGTCTGCGTGCACCGATCCAACTGACACCGATTCGCGCCTCCCCCTTCCTCCCCTCGGAATCACAACCGCATGAGCGCCGCCTCACCCACCGCAGCAAGACTGGCCCCCGGCGCGATCGCGGTCGCGTTCGCCCTGGCATCGGTCTACATCCTGTGGGGCTCGACCTACCTCGCCATCCGTTTCGCCCTGGAAAGCTATCCGCCCTTCATCCTGGGCGCGCTGCGCATGTTCGTCGCCGGCGCGCTGATGTACGCCGTGCTGCGCTGGCGCGGCACCGCGCCGCCGACCCGCAAGCAATGGCGCACGCTGTGGCTGCTGTCGATCTGGATGGTGCTGCTGTCCAACGGCCTGGTGAACCTGGCCGAGACCGAGGTCGGCTCCGGCTTGGCCGCGATCGCGGTCGCGTCGATGCCGCTGTTCGCCGGCGTGTTCGCGATGCTGCGCGGCCGGCATCCGTCGAAGATCGAATGGGTCGGGCTGGTGATCGGCTTCCTCGGCGTGATCTGGCTCAACGCCGGCAGCGCGTTGTCGGGTTCCACGCTGGGACTGGTCTGCCTGATCATCGCGCCCATCGCCTGGGCCTGGGGCTCGATCTGGAGCCGCGACCAGGACCTGCCGTCGCCGTTCATGGCCGCCAGCGCGCAGATGCTGACCGGCAGCGTGTGGATGTTGGGCGCGGCCGCGATCACCGGCGAACGCATGAGCGCGATGCCCAGCGCCGGTGCCACCGGCGCGCTGCTGTACCTGGTCGTGGCCGGCTCGATCTTCGGCTTCACCGCCTACATCTGGCTGCTGCACCACGTGCGTCCGGCGCTGGCGACCAGCTACGCCTACGTCAACCCGCCGATCGCGGTGCTGTTCGGCGCTTTGCTCGCGGGCGAGCGCTTCAGCTCGCACGACCTGGGCGCGATGGCGGTGATCCTGGTCGGCGTGGTTATCATCACTTTGGCCAAGGCGCGCGCCGCGCGTGCGCCGGCACCGACGCCGCCGAACGAGCCGCCGGCATGACCCCGGCGCAGGCGGAAGGACGGCGCGGGTTGTGGATCGCCGCCGCGTCGTTCGTGCTCTGGGGTCTGATGCCGCTGTACTGGCACCTGCTCAAGGCGGTGCCGTCGCTGCAGATCGTCGGCCACCGCATCGTCTGGAGCGCGGTCATGGTCGCGGCCTGGCTGTCGTGGAAGCAGGGCGGCGACTGGCTGCGCGGCGTGCTCGCGCAGCCGCGCAAGGCGGCGATGCTGGCGCTCAGCGGCGTGCTGATCGCATTCAACTGGGGCCTGTATATCTGGGCGGTCAACGCCGGCCACGTGATCGAGACCAGCCTGGGCTACTTCATCAATCCGCTGGTCAACGTGGTGCTGGGCGTGGCCCTGCTGCACGAGCGCATGAACCGGGTGCAGTGGCTGTCGGTGGCGATGGCCGCGGCCGGCGTGGGCTGGCTGACCTGGCAGTACGGACAGGCGCCGTGGATCGCGATCGGCCTGGCGCTGTCGTTCGCCGCCTACGGGCTGATCCGCAAACTGGTCGCGGTGGAAGCGGTGACCGGCCTGGGCATCGAAAGCGTCTACCTGTTCCTGCCCGCGCTGGGCGTGCTGTTATGGAGCGAGAGCCACGGCCAGGGCGGCTTCCTCGGCGGCTGGGGCTTGGGCCTGGACCTGATGCTGATCCTCGCCGGCGCGCTGACCGCATTGCCGCTGATCGGCTTCGCCTACGCGGTGCGACGGGTGCCGTTGTCGGTGGTCGGACTGATGCAGTACATCGCGCCGACCCTGCAGTTCCTGATCGGCGTGCTGGTGCTGCACGAACCCTTCGACCGCTCGCGACTGATCGGCTTCGTGTTCATCTGGATCGGTTTGCTGATCTTCGCCGGCGAAGGGCTGTGGCGCTCGCGGCGGCAGGCGGCACTGGCGGCAGCTTGAGCCATTGCCTTGGGGTAGGAGCGGCGTAAGCCGCGACCGCGAATCCGCAGCTACGGCGAAACCCGCTTCGCACGCCGGACCCCGGGTCGCGACTTACGCCCCTCCTACCCCAAAGCCAAAGACAAGGCGCGGGGCCGATGCCCCGAAACGAACGAGGCGCCGCGAACGGCGCCTCGTCGTCGAACTTGCGATGGCTGCGCGGTCAGGCCGCGCGCAAGGCCGTGGTCACCGGCAGTCGTGCCGCGCGCAGCGCCGGGAACAGGCCGCCGACCAGGCCGATGCCCAACGCCCACTTCAGGCCGCTCCACAGCAGCTCCGGCGAGACCTTGAACTGGAACACCACCTGGCTGAAGTTGCTGCCCAGCGTCGACACCTGATAGCCGTTGAAGATCAGCCAGGCCAGTCCCGCGCCGAGCAGACCGCCCAATAGCGCCAGCAGCATGGTTTCCAGCATCACCGCGATCACCACCGGCACACCGCGGAAGCCGAGCGCGCGTAGGGTCGCGATCTCGCGAGCGCGGCCGGAAACCGCCGCGTACATGGTGTTGAGCGCGCCGAACACCGCGCCGATCGCCATGATGGTGCCGATGAAGATGCCCAGAACCTTGATGACCTTGGTGAGTACCTCGGACTGCTTGGCGTAGTAGTCGTGGGTGGTCTGCACGTCCAGCTTCAGGCGCGGATCGGCGGCCAGCGCGCCCTTGAGCTGCTTGAAGCCGTCCTTGCCGGCCAGCTTCACCGTCACCGACTGGAACGAACTGCGTTGATAGGTCGAGGCCAGCACTTCGCCGTCGGCCCACAGTTCGGAGTCGTGCGAATCGCCGGCGGCGAAGATGCCGACCACGGTCCAGTTTTGGTTGGCCAGTTCGATCTGCTTGCCGACTTCCAGGCCGCGGAACTGCTTGGCCGCGCCCTGACCGGCGATCAGTTCGCGCAGGCCTGCGCCGAACTTGCGGCCCTTCACGATCTTGACGTTGGGCCGCAGCGACCAGGCTTCGGCACCGACGCCGCGCAACTGCGCGTTGGCGTCGCTGCCGTCGCTGACGGTGGGCAGGTTGATCACCTGCGACAGTTCCGGCGAGACCTGGGCGCGGCCGTTGCCGTCCTTGGCGATGCCGGCCAGGGACGAGATCAGCGGCACTTGGTCGCGGGTGATGACCGAGTTGGTCTCGGCCTGCGAGCCGCCGCGCAGGATGATCGCGGTGTCGTCGCTGCCGGTCTGCTTGAGCGTGTTCTGGAAGCCTTCGCCCATCGCCAGCATCGCCACCAGCACGCCGACCACGCCGGCGATGCCGATCACGATCACCGAGGACGCGCCCCAGCGCTGCGGCAGGCTGGAGATGCCGACGCCGGCCACCGCCAAGGTCTGCTGGCCGCGCTTGGTCAGGAACAGCCATAGCAGCAGCGCCGCGACCACTCCCAGTACGCCGTACCAAGGCAGGAATATCCACCCGACCAGTCCGACCGCCAGCAGCAGCGCGATCCCGATATTGACTAGAACTCTCTTCATCGCGATCTCTCCTTATCGGCCGGCCAGCGCATCGACGATCTTCAATCTCATGCCGCGCAGCGCGGGCAAGAGCCCGACAGCCACGCCGATCAGGACCATCAGGACCAATCCCATGATCCAGGTCTGCGGCAGTACGGTCGGCAGTTGGATGGCGCCGCCGCTGACGGAGCTGATGAAAGGCATCAGCAGTGCCGCCAGGCCCAGGCCGATCACCCCGCCTATCACGATCAACAAGGTCGACTCGGCCAGGACCAGGGCCAGCACGCTGCGGTCGCTGAAACCGATGGTCTTGAGCACCGCCAGTTCCGGTATGCGCTCACGCACCGCCTGGGCCATGGTGTTGCCGGTCAGCAGCAGCAGGGTGAAGAACACCGCGCCCATGATCGCGCTGACGATCAGACCGATATCGGCGAACTGTTTGGCGAAGGATTGGTTGAAGGCCTGTTCGGTCTGGGTCTTGGTCTCGTGATCGGAGTTCTCCGACAGCGCGTCGATGCCCTTGGCTACGCGCGTGGCCTGGTTCACATCGTCCAACTTGACCATGTACCAGCCGACCCGGCTCTTGACGTAGTCGTTGGACTCGTCGAAGTACTTCCAGTGGAACCAGAGTTGGTTCTCTTCGCCTTGGCGTTTGGCGTCCTTGATCTCGAAGATCGCGCGTATCTTCAGCGGCCAGTCGTTGCTGCCCTTGGTCGGGAAGATCGTGGCCTGCAAGGGGATGGTGTCGCCGATCTTCCAGCCATGGCGTCTGGCCAGCGAGGCGCCCACCACCGCGCCCTGGCGGTCGGCTTGCCAGGCTTTGAGTTGCTCGGCGGGCACGGCGTATTCCGGATACAGCTCGAAATAGTTCGGACTCACAGAGAAGTTCGGGAAGAAATTCTTCGGATCCCGGTAGATGCCGCCGAACCAGGCCGCGTAGGCGACCTTCTTCACGCCCGGCTGCGATTCGATCTGGCTGAGCAGGTTGTAGGGCAGCATCTGGGTGATCGACAGGCGCGAGGCCACGACCAGACGGTCGGCGCCGGCGACGCTGCCGCCGGAGTTGAACGCGACGCGGACCGAGTCGAGCGTGCCGAACAGCAGGAACGCGGTCACCACCGACAGCAAGGTCAGCAGGGTGCGGGTCTTGCTTCGGAACAGTGCGGCCCAGATCAGGTGCAGGTATTTCATGTCTGCTTTCCTTTAGGTGTTTCCTTCTCCACGCGGGAGAAGTGGCTCAAGGAGCGGATGAGGATCCGGATGAGGTTCGAGCCGCGTCTGCGCGCCGGCCGTCGCCTGCGTCCCTCTCCGGAGGGAGAGGGCGTCCGGATCTCAGTGCGCGCCGCCGTTGGCCGCGAGCGTGCCCTTGTCGAGATGGATCGTGCGGCGCGCATGGTCGGCGGCCTTGGGATCGTGGGTGACCATGACGATGGTCTTGCCGTGATCGCGGTTGAGCGTCTGCAGCAGGGCCAGGATCTCCTCGGCCGACTGGCGGTCGAGATCGCCGGTGGGCTCGTCGCAGATCAGCAGGGTCGGATCGGACACGATCGCGCGCGCGATCGCCACGCGCTGCTGCTGACCGCCGGACAGTTCGTTCGGGCGATGCTTGCCGCGTTCGGACAGGCCGACCAGCTGCAGGGCGATCTCGGCGTTGCGCTTGCGCTGGGAGGCGTTGAGCTTGGTCAGCAGCAGCGGCAGCTCGACGTTCTTCTGCGCGGTCAGGGTCGGCATCAGGTTGTAGAACTGGAACACGAAGCCGACGTGGTTGCTGCGCCACTGCGACAGCTGGCCCGCGCTCATGCGATCGATGCGCTGGTTCTCGATCTCGATCTCGCCGTCGCTGGGATTGTCCAGGCCGCCGATCAGGTTGAGCAGGGTGGTCTTGCCTGAGCCGGACGGACCCATGAGCGCGACGAAGTCGCCCTTGGGGATGTCGAGGTTGATGCCATGCAGCACTTCGACCTTTTCGGGGCCGCGCTGATAGATCTTCTTGAGGTTGCGGATCGAAACCAGCGTATCCATCTTGGACTTCCTCGCGCGTAAATAAGGGAACGGCTTAGGGTGTTATTCGTTGCTGGGGGCGGAATCGTCACTGGCGGAGCCGTCGCTCGCCGCCGCGGCCACGCGCACGCGCGCACCGTCTTCCAGCGTTTCCGGCGGGGACAGCACGACGGTTTCGCCGCCGGACACGCCCTGGATCACTTCGCGGTCGTCGCCGAGGCTGCGGCCGAGCTTGAGCGCGCGCTGCCGGACCTTGTCGGCTTCCACCACGAACGCCACATCGCCGCCGCCGCGTTGCACGATCGCCGCGGTCGGCACCAGCACGCCGGGCTTGGGCTGATTGGCCGCGACCGGCTTGGCCGCTTCCAGGAAGCTCACCCGCACGCCCATGTCGGGCACGATGCGCGGGTCCTTGGTCTTGAGCGCGATACGCACCTTGACCGTGGCCTTGCCGCGATCGGCGGCCGGGATGATCGCGATCACTTCGGCCGGAATCTTCCAATCCTGATAGGCGTTGAGCGTGGCTTCGACCGGCATCTTCGGCTGCACCCGGCCGATGAAGGCCTCGCCGACGTCGACTTCGACCTCGAGCGAATCCATATCGACGATGGTGCCGATACCGGTGCGGGTGAAGCCGCCGCCGGCCGACAGCGGCGAAACGATTTCGCCCGGCTGCGCGGCCTTGGCCGTGACCACGCCGGCGAACGGCGCGCGCACGATGGTGTTGTCCACGCCCAGGTCGGCGATGCGCAGGCGGCCGCCGGCGACCTTGGCGTTGCGCTGCGCGGTCTGCAGTTGCGCGCGCAGCGAATCGCGTTGGGCCACGGCCTGGTCGTATTGCGAGCGCGACACCAGTTGCTGCTTGACCAGCGTGTTCAGGCGGTTGGCGTTGACCTCGGCTTCCTTGAGCTGCGCCTGCACGCGCACGGCATCGCTCTGCGCGGCGCCGAGCTGCGCGTCGGCCAGCGAGCGTTCGGCGTCGGCGTCGATCGGGTCGAGCGTGGCCATGATCTGGCCGGCTTCGACGCGCTGACCTTCCTCGATCATCACCTCGCGTACCTTGCCGGTGATCTTGGCCGAGACCGTGGCCATGCGCCGCGCGACCACGTAGCCGGTGGCGTCGAGGACCGATGCGCTGCCGCCGCCGCCGATCGCGACCGCGGTTGCGGTTTTGACTTCAGGCGCGGCACTGCGGCCGAACACCGCCCAGCCGGCGACGCCGAGCACCGCGATCAGGCCGATCGCGCCCAGCGCGATCCACAGCCCGCGCCCCGGTCCCGAAGACGGCGGAGGCGCGCTCCGGTCTATGCGTAGTTCCTTTAACAGATCAGCCGATGCATTCATATGCGGACACTAGACGCGAAACAGCGACTAGTGTGACCGCAGCACGCCGGATGTGCCAACCTGCCGGAAGTCAGTTTCTGTCAGCAGTCGACAAAGGCGCCTGTCGCGCCAAAACGGTACGTAACATCTTGTTACAACGCCGGACTCGGTCGCTGAAGCCGGCCGCGAATCGATGCGCGTCCGCCCCCGGCAAGCTTCAGTACGCCGCCGCATTCGGATCGAAGATCACCGGCACCAGCACGTTGACGCAGGCGCCTACCGGCAAGTCGACGCTCGCGACGGCGACCGTGTTGCCGCCGGTCGCGCCGCCGCTGGCCGGACAGCCGCCACCGCCGGTGCCGCTGCAGGTCCAGGGCGCGGTCAGGGTCACGCCGTTGGGCAGCGCGTCGTTGATGGTCGCGCCGGTGGCGCCGTCGGGACCGGTCGGGTTGCAGGCCTGCAAGGTGTAGGTCGTGGTCGCGCCCGGCGTGTAGGTGGTCGCGTTGCCGGTTTCGCTCTTGCTGATGGTCAGGTCGGCGCACATCGGATCGACCGCGGCGCTGGCGGCGTTGTTGGCGCCGCCGCCGGGTGCGGGCGTGACGTATCCGGCCTGCGCCGTGGTGCCTTCGGCCAGCGGCACGTTGGTCGTGATGCTTGCGTTGTTGTTGACCGCGGTGCATTGGGTTGCGCCCAGCGTGGCGTTGACGGTGTAGGTGACGAAGCCGCCGGCGACGCCGCCGCTGCCGGCCGGCAAGGTCGCGCTGCCGGAGATCGCACCGCTGCCGCTGGCCGCCGGACACACGCCGCCATTGCCGCCCGCGCAAGTCCAACCGGTGAACGTCAAACCGGCGGGCACCGCGTCGGAGATCGTCGAGACCGCATCGTGCGCGGTGAGATCCCCGACCGTGGGTCTGGCGGTGTTGTTGCGGTAGGTGACGGTGAACTGAGTGCTGCCGCCGGCGGGCGGCGTGGCATTGCCGCTGATGGTCTTGGTGGTCAGCAGGTCGACGTCGTTGTCGAGAATGGTGAGCGTGGCGGTGTTCTGCACCGTCGCGCTGCCGCAGTTGGTGGTCGAGGCCAGCGTGTAGGCGGCTGCGTTGGGCAGCACCTGCACCAGCACGGTTTCGTTGTCCTCGATCGTGCTGTCGTCGAGGATGGTGAGCGGAATCGGGAAACGGTTGTCGTCGTAGGTGCCGGCGGGAATCAGGACGTCGACGTTGGCGCCGGTGCTGTAGTCGCTGCCGGCGGTCGCGCTGCCGCCGGTGACGTTGACCTGCACGGTGATGCCGCCGGCCGGCACGGTGCCGGTGATGCGGATCGTCGGCACCGAGGGCACGGCCTGGCCTTCGCGGGTGGTGTAGGTGACCGGATCGAACTCCAGATAGGGGCGCAGGGTGATCTGGATATCGTCGAGGAAGTTGCCCGAACCGCCGCCGCCTACCGCTTGGAAACCGAGGTCGTGGTTACCGCTGGTGCCGTTCCAGTTGAAGCTGCCCGAGTAGTCGGCCCAGCCGTTGCCGCCCGCGCCGACCGTGCAACTGAGGTTGTCGACGCTGCCGCCGTCCAGGCAGACCGGGATGCCGCCGGCCAGAGTCGTGCTCGACAGCACCGCGACCGTGTTGGTCGTGCTGTCGACAGTGAAGTTCATGACGTCGGGCGTGACCGAGCTATTGCGGCCGCGGTGGCTGAGTTTCCAGTCCACGCGTTCGCCGTTGGTCAGGCAGATGGTTTGCGACAGGCGCGAGGCGACGTAGGCGTTGAGTTCGGCGTGCTGGTTGCCCGCGCGGGGCGGTACGCCGCCGAAGTTGGGGCCGCGCCAGATCTCGATGGGGCCGGTGATTGCGCTGCCGTTGGGTTGGCTGGCGAGGCTGCAACTGCCGCTGACGACATTGGCGGGGTGGTCGGTGTTCCAGCCCGGCACCACGCTGGAAGAGACGATCAGGTAGCAGCTGTTGCCGGTCAGTGCCGGCTGCTCGAAACCCAGGTTGACGAAAGTGCGTTGCACCTGCGCTGCGGCGTCCGGTGCGAAGACGGCCGCGGCCACGGCCAATCCCAGGGCGCCGAGACGGCGCGATGCGTGATCCAGCATACCCTTCCTCCCTGACGTCCGCTGCCGTCGCGGGCAGCGGAGCATTTCCAGTGCGGCCGTTGCGGGCCCCGCAGCGCGGTCGCGCTGCAAGGGATCACGTCACGGCCGCCACGGCGCGGCCATCCTCGGTCGCGTCTTTTGGCTTACTGATTCAACGCAATTTACACACTACTGGTGCGGGAGGGTGATCCGTCGCGATGGATGGGCGCTCTGGCCCCGGTTCAGCGATCGGCCGCTACGGGACTGAAGCGGACCGGCATCAAGACCTCTGCAGCACCGGCCGGCGGCCAGAGCCCGCCATGGCTATCGCTGCGTCGTTGGCGGTGCCGCCGCTGGTCGGGCCGGCCGCTACAGGCCGAGGAGAGTGGGGACCGTTGGACAGGGGTCAGCGATGCCGGCGCCGGTCGCGCCGTCGGGTCCGATCAGGCTGCGCCCCGCGGGCGCCAGTCGGACGATCGCTGCGTTGGTAGCCTGAGATGCACGGCGCGCAGGATCGCGGCATCTCCATAGCGCACGAGCGACGACCTATCGTCGTCGCCGCGTTACGCAAGCCGATATCGCTCGACTCGATATGTCGGGCAAACCGATATCGCTACGCGATATGTCAGGCAAACCGATATCGCTACGCGATATCGGCGGCCGTATCAGTAGTTGCCGGGGTCGGCGCTGAAGCGCACCGGCACGCTGACGTTGACGCAGGCGCCGACGGGCAGGTTGATCCCGGCGACCGCGACCGACGTGCCGTTGACCGCACCGCCGCTGGCCGGACAGGTACCGCCGCCGCTGCCGCTGCAGCTCCAGGGGCCGGTCAGGGTCACGCCGTTGGGCAGCGGATCGTTGATGGTCGCGCCGGTGGCGGCATCCGGGCCGGCGGTGTTGCAGGCCTGCAGGGTGTAGGTGCTGGTCGCGCCCGGGGTGAATGCCGTGGCACCGCCGATTTCGGACTTGGTGATCGCCAGGTCGGCGGTGACCAGGCGGTTGTTGTAGGTGCAGGTGATGTCGGCACGCGCGCGCAGTGCGCTGCTCGGCACGGTCAGCACCGCGCCGGCGAGCGTGCCGAAGCTCGCCGGGTTGCCGGTGATCGCGGCATTGGCGTCGCTGCAGCTCGCGCTGGTCAGCACCCAACCGGCGGGCACGGTCTCGGTGATCGTCACCGCGGTCGCAGGCGCGCTCACGTTGGCCGAGGCCGAGGTGGCCGGTGTCGCCGACGCGGTGGTGGTGACGGAGAACGCGGCGCTGCTCAGATTGGTCGCGGTGAAGTTGAATGTGCCGGTCTGGGGCTGGCTGATCTTGGCGACGCGCAGGACCGGGGTCAGCGCCGGCAGCGCCAGGCGGTAGTCCTCGACTTCGCCGTCGGTCGACACGCCGGTCGGGTCGGCGACCGCGGCCAGAGTCGGTGCCAGGCGCAGACGCATGTAGCTGGTGGTCTGGGCGACGTAGCCGGTGCCGGTGGGCAGGGTCCAGGTCAGCGAGACGGTGTTGCTGCCGGAGGGGCAGGTCGCGGCGTTGGAGGCTTCGCTGGCGTCGAACACGCCGTTGCCGTTGAAGTCGATCCAGCCACGCACTCGGGCGGGGCCGACGCAGGCGACGTTGGCGATGGTGTAGGTGCCGCCCGGCAGCGCATTGGGCGCAGCCACGTTGGCGTAGCCGGCACCGAGCGGGCCGCTGGTCTTGGGCAGGGCGTCGACGTCGCTGCCGCCGATCGCGCCGGTGGCATCGATGTCGGGCTGCACGGTCGCGCCCAGGCGCGCGTTGTAGACCAGGGTCGCCAGGTTGGCCGGGTTGTTGAAATTGACGCCGGTGGCGGCGACGCCGCCGGTCCAGGCCGAGTTGAGCACGTGCGCGGCGATGCCGTAGCTGGTCGGGGTCGCTTCGGAGAATTCCAGTTCCAGCACCGCGCCCACCGCGACCGCGGACACGCCGCCGCCGCGCGCGATCACGCGCGCGCCGGTGGCGCCGTCGACGAAACCGACCAGCGAGGGGCCGGCGCGCAGACTGGCGGTGGCGTTGCCTTCGCAACTGTTCTGCGGTGCGGTCGGGCCGTTGAAGCGCACTTCCTGCGGGGTGCCGGCGAGCACGTTGACCGTGCTCGAGCTGCCGCACTGCGAGATCTGGTCGATCACGCGCAGGGTGCCGCCGCTGGTCAGGCGCGCGGCCACGTATTCGCTGCCGCCGCTGGCTTCGGCGTCGGCGAACACCAGGCCGGTCAGCGCGAACGGCGCGCCGCCCAGGGTTGCCGAGCAGTTGAAGTTGAACTCGACTGTGGCGCCGCCGTTGACGCGCAGGCCCACCGACAAGGTGTTCGGATTGCCGCCGGTGCCGGGCTGGTTGCCGCCGATGTTGTACAGCTCGTCCAGGCCGTCGCCCTGCCAGCTGCCGGGCGTGTACACGAACAGCCCCTGAGTGCCGGCGGTGGTGGTCGCGCCCGACAGGGTGCAGGTGATGTCGAGGCGGTTGGCCGCGGTCGCCGGCGTGCCGATGTTGAAGCCGCGGGTGATGGTCGCGCCGTTGTAGACGTCCTGGCCGTTGTTGCCCCAGTCGACCCAGAAGATGCGCGAGCGGTGCAGGCCGCTGCCGCCGGTGGCGAACTGCGCGTACGCGAATTGCGGAAGCAGCGCGGCGCCAGCCAGCGCCAGCGTCAGAGCCAGACGTATCGCTTTCACTCATTGTCCCCGTTGAATGCCGGCGAGCGGCACGGGGCCGCGGTCGCCGGGTGGTGCGGGCCGGCTGGATTCTAGTGACGGCTGTCACAATCTAGGCCCAAGCCGCGCACTTTAACGGGTATTTGTTGTGCCTGAAAGCGCTTTGAGCGTGCCGCTATTGCCCTGGATCGGCCTGCGATTTCAGCAGGGCGTAGGCCGCGCGCAGGCCCTGGGCCTCGCCGCCGGCGGGGCGGCCGGGGCGGTCGGCGTCGTTCCAGCTGTACACGTCCAGGTGCGCCCAGGGCAGGGCGGCCGGGACGAAGCGCTCCAGGTACAGGGCCGCGGTGACCGAGCCGGCCATCTTCGAGGGGCCGGCATTGGCGATGTCGGCGATCGGGCTGGTGAGGTAGCGCAGGTAGGGGCGCCACAGCGGCATGCGCCACAGCGGGTCGCGCTGCTGCAGACCGGCGTCGAGCCAGCGCTGGGCCAGGGCGTCGTCGTTGCTGTACAGCGCCGGCAGGTCCGGGCCCAGCGCGATCCGCGCCGCGCCGGTCAGGGTCGCGAAGTCCAGCACCAGTGCCGGCGACAGTTCGCCGGCGTGGGTCAGTGCGTCGCACAGCACGACCCGGCCTTCGGCGTCGGTATTGTCGATCTCGACGCTGATGCCCTGGCGGGTGGCGATGACTTCGCCGGGACGGAAGGCGTCCGGGCCGATCGCGTTCTCCACGGCCGGCACCAGCAGGGTGATGCGCAGCGGCAGCTTGCGCGCCATCGCTAGTTCGGCCAGGGCGATCGCGTGCGCGGCGCCGCCCATGTCCTTTTTCATGTTGCGCATGCCGTCGGCCGGCTTGAGGTCGAGGCCGCCGGTGTCGAAGCACACGCCCTTGCCGACCAGGGCGATGTGCGGATGCGCCTCGTCGCCCCAGCTCAGGCGGATCAGGCGCGGCGCGCGATGTGAAGCGCGGCCGACCGCGTGGATCGCGGGGAAATTCTGCGCCAGCAGTTCGTCGCCGGTGACCGCGTCGATGCGCGCGCCGTGCTGCTGGGCGATCGCGCGCGCGACCGCTTCCAACTGCTCCGGCCCCATGTGCTCGGTCGGGGTGTTGATCAGGTCGCGCACGCGCACGCAGGCAGCGAGCACGGCAAAGGTTTCGCTGTTGTCGCCGTCGACCAGCAACAGCGCCGGCGCGCGCGGCGGCTGCTTGTAGCGGCTGAAACGGTAGCTGCCCAGGCCCCAGCCCAGACGCAGCGCGGCCAGGGTCGCTGCGTCGAGCGCGCCTTCCACGCGCCAGGTCCGCGCCGGCAGGCCGAACGCGGCATGGCTGTAGGAGTACGGATCCAGCGCGTCGGCGATACCGAGCACCGCGCCGCCCAGGCCGCCGTCGGCAGCGGGCAGGCTCAGCAGCGTGCCCGGCGTGGCGTCGAAGCCCTGCGCCGCGATCCAGGCCGCGGCCGTCGCCGGCAACGTCGCGCGCCAGGCGGCGAAGTCTGCACGCGCGACCAGGTGCAGCGGCAGCGCGTCGGTGGCGGAGTCGGTAAAGCCCAGGGGCAGGTTCATGCGGCGGCGGTATCCGGGGTCTGGGCCGCGTCCAGCCAATCGGCGAGCGCGGCGAGGGTGTCGAATTCGAGGTCGGGACGCAGGCCGGCATGCGGCCATGGGCGGCGTTGGCCGGCGTCGTCGACGCGGTTGATCCAGCAGCTGCGCAGCCCGGCGCGATGCGCGCCGACCACGTCCAGCTCGATGTCGTCGCCCACGTGCAGCACGTACTGCGGCTCGCAGTCCAGGCGCGTGCAGGCGGCGTGGAAGATGCTGGCGGCCGGCTTGGCTTCGCCGTGTTCGCGTGCGCCGAGCTGGAACCGGAACAGATGCATCAGCCCGATCCGTTCCAGATCGGCATTGCCGTTGCTGAGCGCGGCCAGCGGCACGCGCGCGGCCAGGCGGTCCAGCGCGGCCAGGCTGTCGTCGTAGTGCTCGACCTCGCAGCGCGCGGCGAAGAACACGTCGAACGCCGGCGCGACCAGGGCCGGATCATCGCCGGAATCGCGCAGCATGCGTTCCAGCGTGAGTTTGCGCTGGTGAGTGAAGTCGTGCGCCAGATGCGGGTGTTCGGCCGCGACCTGATCGCGCAAGGCGCGCATCGCGGCGGCGGGCCAACGCTCGGCGGTGCGCGGGGCGTGTTCGCGCAGCCATTCGCCCAACACGCGTTCGGCGTGGATCATCACCGGGGCGATCGGCCAGAGGGTGTCGTCGAGGTCGAGGGTGATGGCGCGGACGGGGAAAGTCATCGCGCCATTTTAGCGCGTAATGCGTGTGCGACTCCGCCGAATCCAGGCAAAACGCCTAGGGGTTTTCACCCAGGCGTCACTCCAGCAGCTTGGACCATTTCTCCATGCCGTCGATCCGCGCCAGCACCAGCTTTACGCAGACCAGCAGCGGTACCGCCAGCAGCAGGCCGGCGATGCCCCACAGCCAGCCGAAGATCATCAGCGCCAGGATCAGCACCAGCGGCGACAGGCGCATGCGCCGGCCGAGCACGATCGGGGTCACGATCTGGCCCTCGATGGTGTGCAGCACCAGGTACAGGCCGGCCGGCAGCAGCGCGCGCCAGGCTTCGTCGAAGGCGACGAAGCCCATCAGCAGCATGGTCACCATGCCGATCAGCGGGCCGACATAGGGCGCGAAGTTCAGGATCGCCGCCATCGTGCCCCACAGCAGCGACTCCGGCAGCGGCACCCCCAGCCAGAACAGCGCGCCGGCCAGGGCCAGTCCCACCGCGGTGTTGATCAGGCTGATGGTGAGCACGTAGCGCGAAATCTCGCGCTCGATCGACTGCAGGATGTCGACGGTGACCTTGCGCTCGCGCAAGCCGGGCAACAGGGCGATCGCGTTGCGCTGCAGGCTTTCGCCGTAGACCATGAAGAAGAAGGTCAGCAACACCACCGCCAGCACCGAGGCCACGTACTTGGGCGTGGAGGTGAGCGACTTGTAAGGGTCATTTAGCTCGGTCTTGACCACCTGCACCGGCTTGGCCGTGCTTTCGCCGCCGGCGACACGGGCGATGTTCTGCGCGGCGCGGTTGGCTTCCTGCATCGGCTTGGTCATCTCACGCAGTTTCGGCGCGAGCTGCTTCATTTCGCTGGGCACTTGGCGCACCCATTCGCCGGCCGGTTCGATCAGTTGGTTGGCCAGCAGCCCGGCCGCCGCCAGGCCGCCGATCAGCACGATCAGGGCCCCGGCGAAACGCGGCAGCCACAGCTTGTGCAGGCCGCGGATGATCGGGTTGCCGATCAGGGCGAAGAACGCTGCCAGCAGGATAGGCAGGATCAGCGCTTGCGCGGCCCACAGGGTGGCGCCGACCGCCAGCGTCGCCAGCACCACCACCGAGGCCGGTGCGCGTGGACGCGGCGGTGAGCGACGCATACCTCCGCCGCCGTCCTCGCTCGGTACAGGCGCGGCGGGGTCGGGTTCGGGTTCGGGGTCGTGATCGGAGGGCACGGCGTTCAAAAGTCGATCGGGTCAGCAGCGGAACGCACAGCTTGCACCGTCGCCTCGGCGCGCGCCACGACGGCTTCCTCGCCGTCCTCGACCACGGCGGCGACCGCCTCGGTGTTGTCGGCCGCGCGCCCGGCCTCGCCCGCGGCGACGCCGGCGCTGGTGCCGGCGAACAGGCTCGACAGCATCGACACCAACTGCATCAGGCCGCCGCTCTTGGCCGCTACGCGCAAGGGTTCGGCGCGGCCGACCACGAAGCCGCTCGCCAGCCCGGCGATCACGATCCGGCCCGGCGTCCAGGCCTCGCGCCAGGAACCTTTGATCCGATCGAAGTGGGCGACCAGGCGCCGCTCCTGCGCCTCGACCACGTCCTCGGCCTGGTGCACCTTGGTGATCAGTTGTTCGAAACTCACGGGGCGTGCCTCGCAGGACGGTGGATCGGAGGTGATGCGCGACGGCTCAGGGCGGGGTCACGTCTATGCCGCGCTCGTCCTTGTCGCCGCCGGGCTGGTCCGGCGGCCAACGCCGGGTGGCCTCGCGCGCCGACTCCGGCGAACCCGGGGTCGGGGTGACGTCGGCCAGTTCGCCGATGCCCAGCCGTGCCAGCTGCCGGCGCGTGGCCTGCATGCGGGTATGTTCGAAATAGCGCACCGCCTGCCATCCGGCCCAGCCCGTCACCACCAGGCTCAACAACGCGCTCAGCAGCATCGCCAGCGACCACGGCATGCCCACGGTGCGGTTGAGGAACACGATCAGGGTCGCCATCAGCAGCAACCAGGCCGAGCCGCCGAACGCGATCGCCACGCCCATCAGCGCCAGCGCACGGCCCAAGGCGCTGCGCGCCAGCGAGATGTCGGCCGCGACCAGACTGCGCAGCGCCTTGACGGTGTCGCCGGCTGCGCCCAGACCGGCGCGGCCGGTATCGCCGAGCTGGCGCAGCGATTCCAACAGATCCGGCGCCGCATCCGCCGGCGGGGGATCCTCGCCCGGCGGCTGCGGCTCGCGTTCGTCCCCCGTGGCTTGCATGCGGCGGCTTACTTGTCGCCGCTGCGGGCGAGCTTGGCGATGATGAAGCCGGCCGCGAAGGCCACGCCGAACGAAGCCAGCGGACGCTCGCGCACCAGGTCGGCCGCGCTTTCGATCAGGTCGCGGCCCTTGTCCATCAGCACGTCGACCTGTTCGCGCGCGGCGGTGCCCGCGTGCTCGGCCGCGGCGATGCCTGCCAGCGCGCCGTCGGCCAGGTCGGCCTTGACGTTGGCCTTGCCGATCTTGAGTTCGTCGCCCGCCGCGCCGGCGGCGCCGCGGATCGCCACGCCGGCGTCGGCCGCGGCTTGTTTGAGGTGAGATCCGGCTTCACCGAGGTTGGCCTTCATGGCGTCGGTCGAGGTGGGGGTCATTGCGTTCTCCTGGGAATGGGGCGGAACTCGTCGGCGGTACGCGTCCTTGCGATGATCGCTCACCCGCAGGGCCGCGCTATTGCATCAACAGATTGGCGACAGCGCCGCCGCGCATGACGCGCAGGACCAACTGTGCCGGAGGCCGTGTGAAGCTCGCGCGGAAGCCCGGCAAATCGTCGAAATCGCCGGCATTGGCCGCGATCACCACGTCGCCGGCCCGCAAGCCGTTGCGTTCGGCCCGGCTACCGCGTGCCACCGACTCCAGCAGCACGCCCGATGCGCCGGCCTGGCGCAGGCGCTCGGGCAGCTCGGCGAAGCGGGCGCCGGTCAGGCGTTCGTCGAGTTCGTTGCCCGAGTAGGCCTTGGGTTGCTCGCGCAGGGTCGCGGCCAGTTGCAGCGGCTTGCCTTCGCGGCGCACTTCCAGCGACACCCGCCCGCCGATCGGCTGCAGGCCCTCGAAGTTGCGCAGCGCGTCGCGGCTGTCGATGCGCTGTCCGTTGGCAGCCAGGATCACGTCGCCCGGCTTCAGCCCGGCCGCGGTCGCGGCGCTGCCGGCGAACACCCGCGTCACCAGCGCGCCGCGCGGCTCGTCCAGCTTCAGCGCCTGCGCCAGCGCCGCGTCCACGTCCTGCGACTCCAGCCCCAGCGAACCGCGCCGGACCACGCCGTCGTTGGCGATCAGCTGATCCTTGATGTTGCGCGCCAGATTGGCCGGGATCGCGAAGCCCAGGCCGATGTTGCCGGCCATGCTGCCCTGCGGATTGAAGCTGGCGGTGTTGATGCCGACCAGCTCGCCGTTGAGGTTGACCAGCGCGCCGCCGGAATTGCCGGGATTGATCGAGGCGTCGGTCTGGATGAAGTTCTGGTAGCCCAGCCCGCGCAGGCCGCTGCGGCCGACCGCCGATACGATGCCCGAGGTCACCGTCTGGCCGATCCCGAACGGATTGCCGACCGCGACCACGAAATCGCCGACCTTGAGCGCGTCGGAGTCGGTCAGGCTGAGCGCGCTCAGGTTCTCGGCCGCGATCTTCATCACCGCGATGTCGGTGTCCGGGTCGGAGCCGACGAAATCGGCCTTGAGCGTGCGCCCGTCGCTGAGCGTGACCGAGACCGCGTCGGCGCCCTCGATCACATGGTGGTTGGTCAGCACGTAGCCGTTCTTGGCGTCGATGATCACCCCCGAGCCCAGCGACTCGTTGATCCGCTCCTGCGGCACGTTCGGGAACATGCGCCGGAACATCGGATTGTTGGCGAACGGGGTGCGTACGGTCTGCTTGGCATGCACGCTGACCACCGCCGGCGTCACCCGCGCCAGCATCGGCGCCAGCGACGGCACCGGCTGTCCGCCGACCGCGGTCGGCAGCGCCGATACCGCCGGCAGCGCGGCCGCGGCGGGCGAGGCCTGGGCCGGCGCTTCCAGGCCGTCGCGGATCGCGGTCGCGGCGAAACCGCCGAAAGCGGCGGCCAGGGTCAGGGCGAGCAAGGTCGGCAAAGGACGAGGACGCATCGTGGAACGGTTCCGGTTGGGTTCGGTGATGGGGGGGCGGCGGCGGGCAGAGCCGCTCGCCGCGGGTTGCTGAACGGCAGTGTCCGGCAACCGCGTTAAATATGCGATGAAGTGTTCCTCTTCAGGGTTTGTATGCGCCGTCTGCACACGATGTATGGCCGTATTTGGCAGGCGTTTTCGTAGCGCGCGCGCGTGGCGTTCACCCCCGTCCCGACACGTGACTGCGATCAAAAAAACCGTTGACACCGTCCGAGGCCGGGCGTAGCTTGAGGCCTCGCTTCGACACTACATGTAGTGGTTGCCGCAGCGACGGGAGCCCAAGCTTAGGGGTTCGGCTTGGGTCGGTTAGGCGCCAACGGGGGGCGGCGCATGACAGGAGCAGGCTCGGCCCGATGCCATCGACACAATCTCGCACGCGGCGCGTAATGGCGCGATCGCGCGCGTAGCCGTCGGTGGCCAGCCACCACCGCGGCAGCGGCAGGCAACAGGCACCACCCACGATATAGACAGCGTTCCCAGACACACCCCGATTACCAGCAATCACAAACAAGACTCACCCGGCGGCGGGCGCAACAGCACGGCCCGCCCCAGTTAAGGAGACAGGACAGGCATGAGTACGGTTCGCCTCGAGGCGGTCAAGACGGAAGCGGCTGACAAGGACATCCCGCTGCAGCCCGCATCCCAGGACATCTGGGACAAGAAGTACCGGCTGAAGACCAAGACCGGAGAGGCGGTGGACGCCGACATCGACTCCACCTACCAGCGCGTCGCCAAGGCCCTGGCCGACGCCGAGCCCACGTCCGAGAAGCAGCAGTACTGGTTCGAGCGTTTCGTCTGGGCCCTGCGCCGCGGCGCGATCCCGGCCGGCCGCATCACCTCCAACGCCGGTGCGCTGGAGCACAAGCCCGCCACCTCGACCATCAACTGCACCGTCTCGGGCACCATCGAAGACTCGATGGACGGCATCCTGGAGAAAGTCCACGAAGCCGGCCTGACCCTGAAGGCCGGTTGCGGCATCGGCTACGAATTCTCGACCCTGCGGCCGCGCGGCGCCTTCGTCGCCGGCGCCGGCGCCTACACGTCCGGTCCGATGTCCTTCATGGATATCTACGACAAGATGTGCTTCACCGTGTCCTCGGCCGGCGGCCGTCGCGGCGCCCAGATGGGCACCTTCGACGTCAGCCACCCCGACGTGAAGGACTTCATCCGCGCCAAGCGCGAAGACGGCCGCCTGCGCCAGTTCAACCTGTCGCTGCTGATCACCGACGACTTCATGGAAGCGGTCAAGACCGACGCCGACTGGCCGCTGGTGTTCCCGGTCAACATCAAGGAGCGCGGCGACCTCGACCTCAACGACGCCGAAAAGGTCGTCTGGCGCGAGTGGCCGACCCACAAGAACTACATCTCCCGCGACGACGGCCTGGTCGCCTGCAAGATCTACGGCCACATCCGCGCCCGTCATCTGTGGGACATGATCATGGTCTCGACGTACGACTACGCCGAGCCCGGGTTCATCCTCATCGACCGCGTCAACGAGATGAACAACAACTGGTGGTGCGAGACCATCCGCGCGACCAATCCTTGCGGCGAGCAGCCGCTGCCGCCCTACGGGGCGTGCCTGCTGGGCTCGGTCAACCTCACCACGTTCGTGCGCAACGCCTTCACCGACCAGGCGACGTTCGACTGGGAGGAATACAAGGAAGTCGTGCGCGTGTTCACCCGCATGCTCGACAACGTGGTCGAGGTCAACGGCCTGCCGCTGGAACAGCAGCGCGCCGAGATCATGCGCAAGCGTCGTCACGGCATGGGCTTCCTCGGCCTGGGCAGCACCGTGACCATGCTGAAGATGAAGTACGGCTCCAAGGCCTCGTGCGAATTCACCGAGCGCATCGCCCGCGAAATGGCCGTGGCCGGTTGGGAAATGGGCCTGGCCCTGTCCAAGGAGAAGGGCGCCGCCCCGATCATGGAAGAGCGCTTCGCCGTCACCGCCGAAATGCTGCGCAAGCGCCCGGAAATGAAGAAGGACGGCTGGAAGGTCGGCCAGGAGATCCCCGGCAAGCTCCTGCACGCGCGCTACTCGCGCTACATGCAGCGCATGGCCGAAGTCGCCCCGGAACTGGTCGAGGAGCTGGCCGAGATCGGCGCCCGCTTCACCCACCACAGCTCGATCGCGCCGACCGGCACGATCTCGCTGTCGCTGGCCAACAACGCCTCCAACGGCATCGAGCCCTCGTTCGCGCACCACTACAGCCGCAACGTGATCCGCGAAGGCAAGAAGTCCAAGGAAAAGGTCGACGTCTACTCGTTCGAACTGCTCGCCTACCGCGAGCTGATCAACGCCAAGGCGATGCCGTTCAGCGAAGACGCCGCCACCCAGCTGCCCGACTACTTCATCTCCGCCGACGACATCACCCCCAAGGAACACGTCGACGTCCAGGCCGCCGCCCAGAAGTGGGTCGACAGCTCGATCTCCAAGACCGCCAACGTCCCCACGGATTACCCGTACGAGGACTTCAAGGACATCTACCGCTACGCCCACGAGCAGGGCCTCAAGGGCTGCACCACCTTCCGCTTCAACCCGGCCGCCTTCCAGGGCGTGCTGGTCAAGGAAGCCGACCTGGAGAACACCACCTACCGCTTCGAACTCGAAGACGGCAGCGTGCTCGAGGTCAAGGGCAACGAGCAGATCGAGTACGACGGCGAAATGCATACCGCCGCCAACCTGTTCGACGCCCTCAAGGAAGGCTATTACGGCAAGTTCTGACCGCCTGCGCTCCTTCCCCCTTCGAGGAGGGGGCTAGGGGATGCGCCGCGCCGGCGCATGCACGCGCCGGCAGTCCCGGTTCAGAGCTCACGGTTTCACGGCGGAGGCGACCGTTTTCATCGCCTCACGCACCGCCCGGCCAGCGGTGCGCGTTCAGGCCAGGCCGGATGCGCGTGCGTGACATCACTGTTATTTGCGCGCGCAGCAGGTATAGCATCGCTCCTGTAACACCCCGATTACACATAGCCAAGACGTAACGCCGAGAAAAGCGCCCACGAGGAGGGCATATGAGCAACGGTAATGGAGTGACGGCGACCCTGACCCAGGCCGCCGAGAACGTCAAAGAAACCGCGTCCAACATCGGCAGCGCCATCGCCACGCGCGCCGAAGACGCGGTGAAGTCGGTCAAGAAGACCGCCACCAAGGCCCGCAAGGCCGCCAAGAAGGCCGTCGGCACCGCCAAGAAGAAGCTCGCTACGGCCAGCGCCAAGGCCAAGAAGGAAGCGTCCGCGCTGAAGGCCAGAGCCACCGGCAAGAAGGCAGCGAAGAAGGCCGCCAAGAAGGTCGCGAAGAAGCCTGCCGCGAAGAAGGCGGCCAAGAAGGTCGCCAAGAAGCCGGCCGCCAAGAAGGCTGCGAAGAAGGTAGCGAAGAAGCCGGCCGCTAAGAAAGCTGCGAAGAAGGTAGCCAAGAAGCCGGCGGCCAAGAAGGCCGCGAAGAAGGTAGCCAAGAAGCCGGCCGCCAAGAAGGCTGCGAAGAAAGTCGCCAAGAAGCCGGCCGCCAAGAAAGCCGCGAAGAAGAAGTAAGCCTTCAAGCCCCCCTCTCCCGTCCGCGGGAGAGGGCCGGGCGAAGACCTGCTTCGGGGCAGGCGCGGCGTAAGCCGCGACCCACCCGCCCGTATTCCCAAAACTAGAAAAGCGCCACCGCAACAGGAGTCTGGCCCATGGCCGTCAAGATCGAAAAGAAAATCAAGGGCTACAGCGTCGTCACCCCGGAAGACAAGGCGAAGGAATCGGCCCGGTCCGAAGCTGCCGCGCGCAAGGTCGAAGAACTGCCCAGCGCCGACGTCATCCAGATGCACGAGCGCATCGAGCGTCCCGAGATCCTGATCGGCTCCACCTACAAGATCAAATCGCCGCTGTTCGAACACGCGCTGTACGTGACGATCAACGACATCGTCCTCAACGCCGGCACCGAGCACGAACTGCGTCGTCCCTTCGAGATCTTCATCAACTCGAAGAACATGGACCACTTCCAGTGGATCGTGGCCCTGACCCGCATCATGTCCGCTGTGTTCCGCAAGGGTGGCGACGTCACCTTCCTGGTCGACGAGATGAAGGCCGTGTTCGACCCGCGCGGCGGCTACTTCAAGCCCGGCGGCGTCTACATGCCCTCGCTGGTCGCCGAAATGGGCGCCATCGTCGAGGACCACCTCAAGTCGATCGGCATGATGCACGACCCGGAAATGAGCGACGCCCAGCGCGCCCTCATCGCCGAAAAGCGCTCCGCCTACGAGCAGCGCTCAAAAAAAAACACTGACGTAGGCCCGGCCGGCGTCGCCGCTCCCGCTGCCGCCGGCGAGGGCGGCCACGAAGACATCGAAGTCACCGGCGAAGGCGTGTCCTTCCCGCCCTCGGCGACCATGTGCCACAAGTGCAGCACCAAGGCCGTGGTGATCATGGACGGCTGTGCGACCTGCTTGAACTGCGGTTACAGTAAGTGCGGTTGAGCGCCGGCGTGCGCTAACGTCGAGTCTAAAAAGGGCCCCGAGGGGCCCTTTTTGCTGGTCGAGCCAATGGAGGTGAGATATGAAGCACGCACGATGGATCGCCGCTTTGCTTTGCCTGGCATCCGCCGATGCCATCGCCTGCACCTGTCCGCCCGACTCCCAAGTCTGGTGAGAGCATTCCGACAAGGTCGCCCTGGTGCGCATCAATGCCAGCGGCGTCGCCGCACTGAAACCGATGAGCGATCGCGCCTGCGTCAAGGGACAGCTTTGCGTGCTCAAGCAATGCGCCGCCTATACGGTGGTCGAAACCCTTAAAGGCGAACGTCTCAGCGTGCTGCATCTGACCTCCGGCTACGGCGGTGGCGACTGCGGTATTCCCCTGATCGCCGGCGCCTACTACGTCCGTGTTCCAGAACCAGCAGAACGCGTCGATCGGCTACTGCAATGCGGCGGGGCCGTATCCGCCGAGTTAGCCCTACAAGGATCGCCATCCACGCAACATCGCGCCTTTCCTGGAGTCGCTACGGCGTGCGTCCAAGGACCGTAACGCCAATTTGGATGAGCGTCCGGAGGGCGCGTTCTGAGGCGCCTGGGAGCCCCTGAAATCCTAGCCCGAGGGTGCCGGTTGCAAGCCAAGCGGTTCGAACCGTTCGCTGGTGTCCATCCGGATGCCGCGCAGTCGCGCCGTTTTCAGGTGCGGTGCGTAGTTGGATTCCGCGAAGTAGCCGATGAGCAGGGAGCGGCGGCGCAGGTTGCCCGGATTCAGGCTGCCCGCATGGACGAGATCGGCGTCGAACACCAGGATGTCGCCCGCGGCGCCTGCGAGTTGCGTGCTGCGGGATTCGTCGTCCACGCCGGGTGGCGGCGCGTCCCGCGTCGGGCGATGGCTGCCGGGCACGAGACGCGTCGCGCCGTTGTGCGGGCCGTAGTCGTCCAAGAACGCCAGCGCGTTCACGGTATCGCCGGGCCGCTGCGCGCAGAGGTCGCGGTGTAGCCCCTGATGACCTTGTCCCGGCAAGGGCTCGCGACCCTCCACTTGCGCCAGGAAGAACCGCTCGCCGATCAGCGTGCCGACCGCGGCCAGCAAGCGCGGCAGCCGGCAGACGGCCTGCACGGTCGGATCGAGATCCAGCAGCGAATGGCGCCAGTCCACGCCGCGCGGCACAGGCCATCGCTCCGACGGCTGCACGCCCGTATCGAACGTACGGCGCAGCTCGCCCAGCCACTCCGCCGGGATTTCGCGGCGGAGCAGGATGTATCCGTCGCGATGGAGTTGTTCGCGGTCGATCATGGGTTTTCGGCTTCGCCTGCGCGTGCCGGTTCTTTTACCGAGTCCGTGCCCGGAAGGACAGCCCGAAGGCGAAGTGAGCGCGCAATGAGCGGCCGCCCTCTTAAGCAGCAGGGCCACAGGGGGGGCGGTCACGATTCGCGCGCCTGCGGCCATCCACTTGCAAATCGCCCGCGCGCGCTTTACAGTGAACCGTATGGTTCAGTATCAAGCCCGTCTCGACGCAACCTTCGCCGCGCTCTCCGACGTCACCCGGCGCGGCGTGCTCGAACACCTGGGAGGTTCGGAGGCCTCCATCACCGACCTTGCCCAAAAGTTCGACATGACCCTCACGGGCATGAAGAAGCACGTCAGCGTATTGGAGCAGGCGGGGCTGGTGACCACGCAGAAAGTGGGTCGCGTACGAACCTGCAAGCTCGGACAGCGCCGGCTGGAAGAAGAGGCCGCCTGGATCGAACGCCACCGCCAACTCTGGAGTGCGCGCTTCGACGCGCTCGACCAGCTAGTCGAACACTTGAAACGCGAGGAGAAGGCAGATGCCAAAAGGAAACGAAGCTAGTCCCGCCATCAATCGCACCGTCGTGGAGCGCACGTCCGACCGCGAATTCGTCGCAACGCGAATGTTCAATGCTCCCGCGCATATCGTCTTCGAAGCGTGGAGCAGGCCCGATTTGTTCAAGCAGTGGTGGGTTCCGGAGTCGGCGGGCCTGTCGCTGCTCTCGTGCGAGATGGAGGTTCGCACCGGAGGCACGTATCGCCTCGTGTTCCGCCATCCGGCCTCCGATCAACCGATGGCGTTCTTCGGCACGTACACAGAAGTAACGCCGAACAAGCGCATCGTGTGGACGAACGAGGAAAGCGATCAGGGCGCCGTGACCACGGTGACGTTCGAAGAAAGCGCCAGCGGGACACTGGTCACCTTGCACGAACTCTACCCCACGGAAGCGGCCCTCGACGAAGCCCTCGCCGGTTCGGCGGAAGGCCTGCCCGAACAGTTTGCCCAGCTGGACGCGTTGCTCGCAGGTGGGTCTTGATCGCGCCAGGGCGGACGAATGGCCGGGCGCGGTTGCAGCACTAGCATCGATAGGGAGGCCCCGAGAGGCCTCTCTCGGGCGCCGACACCGCGCGGCTCGAACTCAGCCCGTGTCGCCCTCGATGCGCTTCACGCGCTTGCGGTACGCCTGCACGTTGTTGCCGTCGATCTCCGTCTCCCGCGTTCCCGTTACCTCGCCGATCTTCTGGTCCGAGCCGGTCACCGGCTGCGTCTCGACGGTCGTTTCGCGTTCGAACGCGTGCGACTTGTCGGTGTTGCGGTAGTACCGATACAGGGCCCAATACAGGCCGGTGGCGCCGGCCGGGCCGAGCAGGAGCAGCCACAGTCCGCTGTCGTCGCTCACTAAGAGTTCCCCACGATCCAGAGTGCGATGCCTTCGAGGAAGGTGCCGACGGTGATGGCGGTCAAGAGCAGCTTCCACTGCTGCACCGGCACGCTGCCCATCGTCTCGCCGGTGCGGCCGTTCACGGCGATGTAATGCAACATGCCGCCGTTGCCGCCCGGCTGATGGTAGGAGTACAGCCACACCGGAAGGTACATCGACACCCAGCGTGTGCCGTGGACGTCGAGCCGTTCCTGCTCCCAGCGCACGCCGCGACCGTAGCGCTCAACCGACTCCTCGACCTGAGCGCGGGCGATCGACAGAAGTTGGTCCTCCAGGCGCGGGAGCAGGTGCTGCACGTCGGTGTTGCGCTTCTCCGAGCTGAAGCCCGACAGGTAGGACGCGTTCCACTTCACCGCGTTCTTGGTGTCGAACGGCAGGATGGTGTTGATGATGTTGTTGGTGTTGACCCGGGTATCCAGATTGCCGCGCTCGGTGGAAGATTCCAGCGGCAGGTCGTCGACGGTGAAGTCGACGTGCCGTTCCACGCGATAGACGTCCGCGTCGTAGTAGGTCTTCTTGTCGTCGCCGCTGCCCTTGGTGTAGCGGCGCGTTTGGATTTCGCCCTCGCCGGCGATGTCCGCGCTGGCTTTGCCGTCGACGATCATGTACGGCAGATAGACGCCGACGACGTTCTCCGGCGTGAACTGCTCCTTGAAGGCTTTCAACGCGAAGAAGCGGCGCTTGTCCACGAACTGACGGATACGGGCGACGGCATCGTCCTTGCGGATGTGGAACGGCAGCACCGCGTCGGGCACCGCGCCGTTGGCCACCTGCTCGTTGACGCCGAAGACGTGCCGGCACCAGTGACACCGCGCGGTCATCGCGGTGTCGGTGTTGACCGTCACCTCGGCGCCGCAGCCGGTGCACTTGAAGGTCATCAGGCTGGCGGCGTCGGCCGCGATGTCGCGTGCGCCCGAGGCGACGACGGTGCCCTTGAGCTGGTCGAGGTCCTCGCCGAGTCCGAACTCCTCCTCCATCCGCGCGCCTTGCCACTCGTTTCGGCAGTACAGACAGATCAGCAGGTCGCTGCCCGGCTTGTGGCGGATGTCGGAGGCGCCGCATTTCGGGCAGCGGTTGAGGCCGTCCTTGAGCTCGTCGGAGGACGTGTCGATGGCGATCGGATCGGGCGCCAGCAGCTCGTCGCGAATCGGCTCGGGCAAGGCGGCCGGATCGAGCGGCGAACTGCCGGGCAAGGGCGGCACGTCCTGCGGCGACCCCGGGCCGGTATACGGCGGCAGCGGCGGCGGCGACGAACGGGTGGGGTTCGACATGGCGGCTACACGGCTCCGGCTTACAGACCCAGGGTCTTGGTCTTGAGGGCGTCGTAGTCGGCCTGCGTGATCAGGCCCAGGTCGAGCATTTCCTTGGCCTTCTTCAACTTGGCGATCGGATCGTCGTCGGCGGCCGCGGCCGGAGCCACCGGCTGCTGCAGGCTGCCGATGCCTGCGCCGACCATGCCCGTGGCCATACCGACGCCCACCAGGCCCGTCGCGCCGCCGTTCTCGCCGGCCGCCTGGATGCCCGCCGCGACGCTGGCTTGCAGGTTGGCGTTGCCGCGCGCACCCGACAGCGCGTCGGCGCGCTGCACGGTTTTGAGCAGTTCCCGGGTGTTCGCGTCGTACTCGATGGAGACGATGGCGGTCTTGACGATGGCCAGGCCGCGGTCGGACTTCCACTGATAGGCCGCTTCCACCGCATCGGACAGGCTCTTGGCGAAACCCAGGGAGTCCTGCTGGATCTTGGTGATGCGGTTGCCCTTGTCCGTATCGTTCGTATACAGGCTGAAGGCCGGGGCGAGCGAGCCGACGACTTCGTTGAAGAGTTGGCTGGCGGCGGCGTTGTCGACGTCGGTGAAATCGAAGACCTGGCCGGGCTGCAAATAGTTTGCCGGCACGAAGTGCTTCACGAACAGGATCGGGTCGACGATCTTCAGCGTGTAGGAGCCGCGCGTCAGCGCGCCGACCTGCGTGCCGATGAAGCCGTCGTTCCAGTAGATTTCCGACTGCGTGCCGAAGCGGTTGTCCGGCAGCTCCTTCAGCGAGACGAAGAACGCGGCCTGCTGCGCGCCCGGCTGGCCGCCGAACTTGAAACGCTCCCAGCTTTGCTTGATCAGCGAGCTGACCAGGCCGTCGCCGGCGAAGATGGACTTGGAGTTGAGGTCGTCCGAGCGCCATTCGTAGCCGCCCGGCTCGGCGGCGAATCCGGTGATCGCGCCGTCCTGGAACAGCAGCAGCCCGTAGCCCTCGGGAACCACGATCTTCGAACCGTTGCTGATGATGTTCGAGGAACCGCTGGTATTCGAACCGCGACCGGCATTGGTGCCGCGCGGCACCGCGGCGAACAGCGCCGCTGTCGGCGGCAGACCGTCGGGAACCGTATAGAAGTCCTTCCACTGGTCGGCGAGCACGCCGCCGACCGCACCTGCCACCGCCTGCACCAGACCCATGACATTCCCCAGGTTTCTTGGCCGGGCACCGTGCCCGCCTTGCACGCCGGAACTATACAGTTCCGCGCGGCGGGCCGGAGGCGGGCCAGCTCAATCGGTCGTGCTCAATCGGTCTTGCCGAACACCCGGCTGCCGGGCTGCTGTTCGTCCTGTACTTTCGGCGGCTCCTTGGCGACGTAGTCGACGATCACACCGTCGCGCGGCTCGAAGTTGGCCGTGCACTCCGACACGCGCTCCCGGCTGACCGGGCCGGGCATGGGGCGCGCACCAGGAGCTTGTCCATGCCGTTACCGGCTACGGAGACTGGCCGGCGGGCAGCCCTGGGTGGGGGCGTAGATCGTGTCCACGACGCGCTGGTAGTAGCTGACGACGCGCCGGCCTTCGCGGTCCTCGGTTTTGGCTGGGGACACCCCAGACCCGCAGCAACTCGGCTTGAGGTTGGCCGATCCAGGGGGGGGAAGTAGCTTCCTTTGGGCGCCAGGGCTGCCGGAAATAACGGCTTATGGGTGACCGCCCGTCCATGGAGTGGTCAAATCGCGACTGATACGGCAGCCCACGCTGCCGACGCGCACGGTGAGGCTATGGATCGCATCGACGCCATGAAAGTCTTCATCGCCGCGCTCGACGAAGGCAGCCTCGCCGGCGCCAGCCGCAAGACCGGCCGCTCCCCGGCGGCGGTGAGCCGAGCGGTCGCGTTCCTCGAAGCGCATGTCGGCGTGCCGTTGCTGCACCGGACCACGCGTTCGATCAAACTCAGCGAGGCAGGCGAGCGCTATGCCGCCGCTTGCAGGCGTGTGCTCGCGGAACTGGAGGAAGCCGACCGCCAGGCCGCCGGCGAACGCTCGGTGCCGCGCGGTACCCTGACGATCACCGCGACCGTGTTCGCCGGCGTGGAGTTGCTGCGTCCGATCGTCGATGCGTTCATGGACGAGTCTCCGACCGTGAACGTGCGCATGCATCTGCTGGAGCGTCCGGTCAATCTGATCGACGAAGGCATGGATCTGGCCCTGCGTATCAGCCACTTGGCCGATTCCACCTTGGTCGCGCATCGCATCGGCGAAGTCCGGCGCGTGGTGGTGGCCTCGCCGCGCTATCTCGCCACGCATCCGCGCATCGACGAGCCGCTGGACCTGGCCAAGCACAAGATCATCACCATGGCGCACATGGGCATGGATTCGTGGAGCTTTCCGCCGCTGGAGGGTTCGTCCATCCCGCGATCCGTCGCATTCACCCCGCGTCTGGTGGTCAACAACGTGCGCGCGGCGGTCGCTTCCGTGGTCGAGGGCCACGGCGTCACGCGCCTGTTGTCGTACCACGTCGCTCCCGAGCTCGAACGCGACGAGCTGCGCATCGTCCTGGCCGATTCCGAGCCGGGACCGATCCCCGTCAGCCTGGTATCGCCGCAAGGCCGGCTCGCGGTTCCGAAGGTGCGCGCCTTCGTCGATTTCGCCCTGCCGCGCCTTCGCGCAGCCTTCGCGCGACTGAGTCAGTAACAGGGAAGAACCCCGCGGATTGCACCTCCCCGCGGAAGAATGTCTGCCTGACGGCGGGGATTCGCTAATACCGCTCGCGCTCCTAGATTGTGGTTGTCGCCGCTGCTACCCGAAACGGAGCACGCCGATCCTCCCCACAAACTTTGAGCACCTCCCATGAACAGTCAGAACAAAGTGGCCATCGTCACCGGCGCCTCGCAGGGCATCGGCGCCGGCGTCGTCCAGGCCTTCCGAGATCGCGGCTACCGCGTCATCGCCAACTCGCGTTCGATCAAGCCGTCGAACGATCCCGACATTCTCGCCATCGCAGGCGACATCTCCGAGCGCGCGGTCGCCGAGCGCATCGTCGCCGAAGGCCTGGCCAAGTTCGGCCGCATCGACACGCTGGTCAACAACGCCGGCATCTTCGTCGCCAAGCCCTTCATCCAATACACCGCCGAGGACTACGCCAACGTCCTGGCGGTCAACGTGGCCGGCTTCTTCCATATCACCCAGATCGCCATCGCCGAAATGGAGAAGCAGGGCAGCGGCCATGTGGTCAGCGTCACCACCAGTCTGGTCGACCATGCGATCAACGGCGTGCCGTCGGTGCTCGCGTCGCTCAGCAAGGGCGGACTCAACGCCGCGACCAAGTCGCTCGCGATCGAATACGCCAAGCGCGGCATCCGCGTGAACGCCGTGTCGCCCGGCATCATCAAGACGCCGTTGCATGCGCCCGAGACCCACGAGTGGCTGGCCGCGCTGCATCCGGTGGCGCGCATGGGCGATATCGGCGACATCGTCCAGGCCATCGTCTACCTCGAATCCGCCGGCTTCGTGACCGGCGAGATCCTCCACGTCGACGGCGGCCAGAGCGCCGGCCACTGACGCAAACCGAAACGTTCCCATACAACAGGAGTGGAACATGCCTATCGTCACCATCCAGGTCACCCGCGAAGGCTCGGGTCCGGGTCGAGATACGGTCAGCGGTGAAGAGAAAGCGGCGCTGATCAAGGGCGTCAGCGAATTGCTGCTGGAGGTCCTGAACAAGCCGCTGGATTCGACCTTCGTCGTCATCCAGGAAGTCCCCTTGGAGAACTGGGGCTGGGGCGGTCTGCCCGTGACCGAGCGCCGACGGCGACAGGCCGAATCCAAGTAGCAGCCCCGTTTGGGCCGCCATCCGCAGCACGCGGTTGGCGGCCCAGCGTCGTTTTGGGGCGGGCCGGCTCCCTGTGGGAGCGACGTGAGTCGCGATCGGTGGCCGATGCGGTTCGTGGAGCGAGATTCTTGGTAGAGGAGTTTCGGCCGGCCGCGCAGCAGGCCATTGCACCCGGTAACGCCCGCCGCCGCTCCACGCCAGCGCGATTCGCCCCTGGCTTTGTATCCGAATGTATCCAGCGCCCGGATAGCGACCTTTCCAGACAAATCCCCGGTTTGCCCGACACCTGCGCGATACCCCGGAGGCTCGTAATCGCCTCAACGAAAACACGCGGCCCGGCCGCCGGGGAGTACACGATGTCCAGCGCTACCTACCAGGGCAATACCGCACCGCTGATGTCCCGCGTCGACGGCGTGGGCCAGTGGCTCGCTCCATTCGGCCTGCGCGTCCTGCTGGCCTGGGAATTCTTCGAGGCCGGACGCGAGAAGCTGCAAGGCAGCAATTGGTTCGCCGACCTGGGCGACAAGTTTCCGCTGCCGTTCTCGCTGCTCGGCGCCGACCTCAACTGGACCCTGGCGACCTGGACGGAACTCGCCGGCGCGGTCGCATTGCTGCTCGGCCTGGGTACGCGCTACGTCGCCGCTGCGCTATGGGTGCTGACCGTCGTGGCGATCTACGCGGTGCACTGGCCGTCCGAGTGGTCGAGCGTGTCGCAGCTGTGGCAGGGCTATGCGATCAGCAACGAAGGTTTCGGCAACTACAAGCTGCCGCTGATCTACCTGGTGATGCTGCTGCCGTTGATGTTGAGCGGCGCCGGTCGCTTCAGCCTCGATCGACTGATCTCGATGCGCCGCGCACCGATCGCATCTGCCGCCGCGGATTCCACAGCCTGGGGTCTGGTGCTGTTCGCCATCGGCACGACCGTGTCGTTGCTGCTGCCCTGGGCTGGCGGCGTGCTGGCCATCGTCGGCGTCGCGCTGATGACCTGGCCACGCCGCCGCGCGGCTGCATTGGGCGCTCTCACCAGCGTCTGACGGTTCCTCAGTCGCTGATTGCCTCTCGTCTCGAATTTCGCCGCAACCGCGGTGCCCCCCGCACGACCCCGTGCTCCCCATCTGGAGAAAAACAATGTCCCGTACCAACACCCGCAACACCGCCGGCATGCTCGGCGTCGCCCTGGCCGGTCTGGTCCTCAGCGGTTCGGCGTTCGCCATGCAGCCGCTGAGCCAGGGCTACCTGCTGTCCGCCAGCCATGCCGGCGCCGAAGGCAAATGCGGCGAAGGCAAGTGCGGTGCCGGCAAGGCGACCAAGACCAGCGCCACGAAGGCCGCCGAGGGCAAGTGCGGCGAAGGCAAGTGCGGCGCCGGCAAGGCGGCCAAGACCGGCGGCG
>CAMLID010000025.1 GCA_946480055.1 uncultured Lysobacter sp.
CTCGCGGCTGATGAAGCCGAAGCCCTTGGCATCGTTGAACCACTTGACGGTACCGAATTCACGGTTCGACATTTTTACTTGCTCCTTGAAACGTTGGTTTGTTTAACGCAGCTCGCGCTGCGTGCTGGTTGCAAGGAGGAAGCGAGGTGCAACGATGTAGCGGATCGAGGATCAACCGCATCGGGCCACGATTCACGGTGACCCTTGGCAAACACAGCGCCCGCAACTTACCCCGCCATGGGGCAAAATGCAAACAGCCCGGACAGCCTGTCCGGACGGGGGTTAGGGATGGATTTCACTACTGTTTATTACGTGCTGGCCGGGCTGCTGATCCTGGTCGGAATCGCCGGCACGGTGCTGCCGGCGCTGCCGGGTTTGCCGCTGGTTTTCGCCGGCATGTTGCTGGCCGCATGGGCCGGGGGATTCGAGCAGGTCGGCTGGATCACCCTGACCGTGCTGGGTCTGTTGACAGTGGTGTCGATGGGGGTGGATTTCCTGGCCACGGCGATGGGCGCCAAACGCGTCGGCGCCAGCAAGCTGGCCCTGATCGGGGCCGTGATCGGCACCTTCGCCGGATTGTTCTTCGGCCCGATCGGCCTGTTCGCCGGCCCCTTCGTCGGCGCGCTCGGCGGCGAACTGATTCACAGCCGTCAGCTGGCCCACGCGACCAAGGTCGGCGTCGGCACCTGGGTCGGCATCCTGGTCGGCACGGTGCTGAAACTCGGGCTCGCGTTCGCGATGGTGGCGCTGTTCGTGGCGGCCTGGATCCTGTGAACGAACCGGCACGGCGCATTCGATGTTTCCGAAGCTGCGCTGAAGCCGAATCGCATCCGAGGTGGTAACCCCGGCGGCCGGCGGACACACTGTCGGGGTTACCGTTTCGATAATGGATACAAACATAATGATTGCAGACGCGAATCGCGCCGCCCGACTCCGTCCCTGCCTGCACCCGCTGGCGTTGGCCCTGGCAATGCCTGTGTCGGCGCTGGCGCAGCAGGCGCCGGCCCCGGCCACGCCCGAAGCCTGCATCGCGATCGCCGTCGACGCCGACCGCCTGGCCTGCTACGACAAAGCCCTGAACCGACGCGCTCCGGACACCCGCGCGGCCGATGTGGCGGCCAAGGAGGCCAAGGCGATCCAGCGCAACCTGGAACTGGCCGACCAGATCGAGGGCCGGGCGCCGCCGCCGGCCGACAGCGTGCCCGAGCGCGCGCGCCGCATCGTCGGCGACCTGTACCCGAACGAGGCGCCGCTGGACAGCGCCATCGCCAACGCCGGCAAGGGCGGCCTGCTCGACAGCCGCTGGGAACTGGCCAAGGATTCCAAACTCGGTGTGTTCAACTTCCGCGCCTACAAGCCGGTGTACCTGCTGCCGGCGTTCTGGACCAACGACACCAACGAACTGCCGTACTCGCCGAACCCGCGCAACCAGGTCACCGACCCGCAGTCGCTGACCAGCGTCGAGGCCAAGTTCCAGCTCAGTTTCAAGACCAAGGCGGTGGAGAACCTGTTCGGCGACAACGGCGACATCTGGATGGGTTACACCCAGAGCTCGCGCTGGCAGGTCTACAACGGCGACGACTCGCGCCCGTTCCGCGAGACCAACTACGAGCCGGAAGTGCTGCTGGTGTTCCGCAACAACTACCGCATCGGCGGCTGGCACGGGCGCATGGCGGCGATCGGGCTCAACCACCAGTCCAACGGGCGCACCGACCCGTTCTCGCGCAGTTGGAACCGGGTGGTCGCCAACGTCGGCCTGGACCGCGAGAACTGGGCCGTGACCCTGCGCCCGTGGTGGCGCATCTCCGATGGCAACGACGACGACAATCCCGACATCGAGGACTACATCGGCCGCGGCGACCTGACCGTGGTCCATCGCCGCGGCGGCCACGAGTTCAGCCTGATGGCGCGGCACTCGCTGCGCGGCGGCGACCGCTCGCACGGCGCGGTGCAGTTCGATTGGGGCTTTCCGATCCACAACTCGCTGCGCGGCCACTTGCAGGTGTTCGACGGCTACGGTGAAAGCCTGATCGACTACAACCACAAGGCCACCTACATCGGCCTGGGCGTTTCCTTGCTGGAGTGGTACTGAGCGCACGAAACCGCGATCGCGCGGCGACGCGGTTCGCAACCGGCGCGACCGCGCCGGGTTAGGCTCGCCCTACCCCACGCAAGCGCGAGTTCCGCCATGAAAATGCGCCGCATCCTGTCGCTGGACGGCGGCGGCATCCGCGGCCTGGTCAGTTGCCTGTGGCTGACCGGCGTCGAGGACGCCCTGAGCCGGGCCGGCAAGCCCGGCTTGCTGAAAGGCTTCGATCTGCTTGCCGGCAGCTCCACCGGCGCCATCATCGCCGCGGGTTTGGCGACCGGGCTGGCCCCGGTCACGCTCGCCGCGCTCTACCGCGATCACCGCCACACCATCTTCCCCGGCATGGCCGAACGCCTGTGGTCGCGCAGCGGACGTCTGCTGGCGGCCGGCGCGTCGGCGCCCAAGTACGACGCCAAGGGATTGGAGAAAGTGCTGAGGAAGGTCTTCGGCAAGACCACTCTGGGCGAGGTCCAGGCGCCGCTGCTGATCACCGCCTACGACACCGTGTCGCGCGCGCCGGTGATGTTCAAGAGCTTCAAGCCCGAACACCGCGACCTGCCGCTATGGGAAGTCTGTCGCGCCTCGTCGGCGGCGCCGACGTATTTCCCGGCGCATGCGATGAAGGTCGAAGGCCGCGACTGCGCGCTGATCGACGGCGGCGTGGTCGCCAACAATCCCACCGCCTGCGCGATCGCCGAGGCGCTGCGCAAGGACGCCCAGGTCGACAACAGCCGCGACCTGGTGGTGCTCTCGGTCGGCACCGGCGAGCGCACGCGCAGCATCTCGCTGGCCGCTGCGCGCGAATGGGGCGCCTTGGAATGGGCGGTGCCGATCATCGACGTGCTGTTCGACGGCAATACCGACTCGGTCGATTACATCGCCCGGCAACTGGTCGGCGACGGCTACTTCCGCATGCAGGAGCACCTGCACATCGGCCTGGACGACCTGGACGACACCAGCTCGACCAACCTGATCGCGCTGGAGTTCATGGCCAAGGAGTATCTGGCCAATGCGGACACGCAGAAGATGCTGGCGGACTTGGCGCGGCAGTTGTAGCGCGGGCCTTGGGGTAGGAGCGGCGTGAGCCGCGACCGCGTCGTCGCCGGAGTTGCGCGGTCGCGGCTCACGCCGCACCTACCCCGGGGCAACAAACGCAACGCCCGGCCTGGGCCGGGCGTTGGGATGACGACGATTCGGCCCATCAGGCCGGTTCGACCACCACCGGAATCTTGCCGATCCGCGCCTGCCATTCCTTGGGCCCGGTCTTGTGCACCGACTCGCCGGCGCTGTCGACCGCGACCGTCACCGGCATGTCCTGCACGGTGAACTCGTAGATCGCCTCCATGCCCAGGTCGGCGAAACCGACCACGCGCGAGGCCTTGATCGCCTTTGACACCAGGTAGGCCGCGCCGCCGACCGCCATCAGATAGACCGAGCGATGCTTCTTGATCGCCTCGATCGCGACCGGACCGCGCTCGGCCTTGCCGACCATGCCGAGCAGGCCGGTCTGCGCCAGCACCTGTTCGGTGAACTTGTCCATGCGCGTGGCGGTGGTCGGGCCGGCCGGGCCGACGACCTCGTCGCGCACCGGATCGACCGGGCCGACGTAATAGATGAAGCGGCCCTTGAAATCGACCGGCAACTCCTCGCCCTTGTTGAGCATGTCGACCATGCGCTTGTGCGCGGCGTCGCGGCCGGTCAGCAGCTTGCCGTTGAGCAGCAGCACTTCGCCGGGCTTCCAGCTCGCGACTTCTTCCGGGGTAACGCTGTCCAGATCGACGCGGCGGCCCTTGGACGAGTCGTAGGTCAGCTTCGGCCAATCCTCCAGCGACGGCGGATCCAGCATCACCGGGCCGCTGCCGTCGAGGGTGAAGTGCGCATGCCGGGTGGCCGCGCAGTTCGGGATCATCGCCACCGGCAGGTTGGCGGCGTGGGTCGGGTAATCCTTGACCTTGATGTCCAGCACCGTGGTCAGGCCGCCCAGGCCCTGGGCGCCGATGCCGAGCGCGTTGACCTTTTCGTACAACTCCAGGCGCAGCTCTTCGGCACGATTGCTGGCGCCGCGCGCCTGCAGTTCGGTGATGTCGATCGGCTCCATCAGCGATTCCTTGGCCAGCAGCATCGCCTTCTCGGCGGTGCCGCCGATGCCGATGCCGAGCATGCCCGGCGGGCACCAGCCCGCGCCCATGGTCGGCACGGTCTTGAGCACCCAATCGACGATGGAGTCGGACGGGTTGAGCATGGCGAACTTGGACTTGGCCTCGGAACCGCCGCCCTTGGCCGCGACGATCACGTCAACCGTGTTGCCGGGCACGACCTTGACGTTGACGACGGCGGGCGTGTTGTCCTTGGTATTGCTGCGCTTGCCGGCCGGATCGGCGAGCACGCTGGCGCGCAGCTTGTTGTCCGGATGGTTGTAGGCGCGGCGCACGCCCTCGTTGACCATGTCTTCCACGCCCATGGTGGCGCCGTCCCAGCGCACGTCCATGCCGATTTCCAGGAACACGGTGACGATGCCGGTGTCCTGGCAGATCGGCCGGTGGCCTTCGGCGCACATGCGCGAGTTGATCAGGATCTGCGCGATCGCGTCCTTGGCCGCGACGCTTTCCTCGCGCTCGTAGGCGGCGGCGAGGTTCTTGATGTAGTCGACCGGGTGGTAGTAACTGATGTACTGCAGGCCATCGGCGATGGATTGGATCAGGTCGTCCTGGCGGATGACGACCGGGCCGCTGGAGGCGGCGTGGGACGGGCTGGCGGTCACGGCGGGCTGCGGGCTGGCGGTGGGGATCGCCATTCTACCTGTCGTGCGCGGCGCGGCCGCGCGCAAGCCCGGGAGGCAGCGGATCGCGGCGCATAAGCCCTTGATCCTGGGCCGGAACGGGCGCGGGCCAGCCCCCTGCCCGAGGTCCGTATGACCTTGTCCACGGGGCCCGGCGCGGACGATGACGCAGACTCGCCCTACCACGACTCGCAGGCGCCGAATGGCCAGGACATCGACGACATCGCCGCCGCGCGCGTGGCTAGCCTGGCTTCTCGCATGGCTGATGCTGCCGATGGCAGGTGTCGCGGCCGCCGAACTGGACGCCGATCTCGCGGCGACGCTGCGGCAGCAGGGCCTGACCGGTGCGGCCTGGTCCCTGCTCGATCCGGTCCAGGGCGTGCGGGTCGGCGCGGCCGGCATCAAGGACGCACGCAGCGGCGCGCCGTTGCGGCCCGACGACAAGGTCCAGGTCGGCTCGATAGCCAAAACGCTGCTCGCCACCGGCGTGCTGCGCCTGGTCAGCGAAGGCCGCCTGCGGCTGGATCAGCCGGTCGCAGAGCTGCTACCCGGCATCGCCTTCGACAACCCCTGGGCGGCGACCGATCCGGTGCGCGTGCGGCATCTGCTCGACCACAGCGCCGGGCTCGACGACGCCCGCTTCAGCCAGGTGTTCACCACCCGGCCGGGACCCGATACGCCCCTGGCGCAGGCCTTCGCCCGCGACGACGGCAGGCTGCGCGTCCGCAGCCGGCCCGGCACGCGCAGCTCCTATTCCAACACCGGCTACACCCTGCTCGGCATGGCGATCGAAGCGGTGGTCGGCGAGCGCTACGAGCCTTACCTCGACCGCGAACTGTTGCGGCCGCTGGGCATGCGCGACAGCAGCTTCGGCTACGCGACCCAGGTCGGCGCGGGCGCCGACCCGCGCATGGCGATGGGCCACTTCGAGGACGGCCGCGCGCATCCGATCGTCCCCGTGTACCTGCGCCCGGCCGGCCAGTTCAGCACCACCGCAGCCGATATGGCGCGTTTCGCCCGTTTTCTGATGAGCGACGGCCGCATCGGCGGCAAACCCTTCATCGACCCGACCCTGCTGCGCAGCATGGGCCGCCCGCACGGCACCGAGGCCGCCCGCGCCGGCCTGGGCGTCGGTTACGCCCTGGGCCTGATCACGCGCGACCGCCATGGCGCGGTCGGCCGTTGCCACGGCGGCAGCACGATCGGTTATCGCGCCATGCTCTGCCTGTTCCCGCAGCAGCAACGCGCGTTCTTCCTCTCGGTCAACGCCGACAGCGAAACGGCCGACTACGGCGTGCTGGACCGTCGCCTGATTCAAGCCCTGGCGTTGCCGGCCGTGGCCGCTGCGCCGACGCGGCCCGCATCGCTGTCGCTGCAGGATTGGGAGGGCCACTACGTGCCCTCGCCCAACCGCTTCGCCACGTTCGCATGGCTGGATACGACCCTGGGTTTCGTCCGCCTGCGACGCGAAGGCGAAGCTCTGCGCCTGATGCCGTTCCAGGGCAAGGCGACCGCACTGACGCCGCTGGGCGGCGCGCTGTTCCGTGCCGAGGATCGCCTCGTCGCCTCGCATGCGCTGCTGAGGGCCGCCGATGGCGCACAGGTGATCGCCACCGGGACGCAGAGCTATCAGCGCATCGCGTTGTGGAAACTGCTGGCGCTGTGGGCCAGCCTCGCCGCGGGCGGCGCGGGCCTGCTCTGGTTGCTGCTGGGCGGCAGCGCGCGTGCCGCGCTGCGCCGCCTGCACCTGCGCGATCCGGCGTTCGCGCCCTGGCTGGCGACGCTGGCCCTGCTGCTGCCGCTGCCCTTCCTGTATCGCCAGTCGTTCCTGCAACTGGGCGACCTCACCTGGGGCAATGGCCTGCTCACCGCAGTCACCTGCGCACTGCCCGCAGCCTTGCTGTTCGGGCTGTGGCGCCACCTGCGTCTGCGGCCGGCGGGCGCCGTGGCGGGCTTGGATGCGGTGGCGATGCTGGCGCTGCTGCAATGGACCCTGGTGCTGGCCGCCTGGGGCCTGTGGCCGCTGCGGCTGTGGGCCTGAGCGGCCGCAGACGTGGCACAGCTCGCTACACCAGCGCTTCCGCGTTCGGAACGATCGGCCGCCGCCGCAGCCGATGCGGCGGCGCTGCTGACAGAAGCTGTCAGCGGCCGGGCTTAGCGTGTCGCAACGCCCACGACCGCACAGGAACCGCCGCATGCCGCATCCCACCACCGTCCTGCTGCACGGCGCCGGCGTCGGCGCTTGGGTCTGGGCATCCGTGATCGAGCGCATGGCCACGCCGACGATCGCTCTGGATATCCCTTGCCGGCACGCCGACGCGACGCCCGAGCAGTGCGCGCAGGAATTGATCGCCGAACTCGACCGCCGCGGTATCGACGACGTGGTGATCGTCGCTCACTCGCTCGCCGGTGTGCTGATGCCGGAACTCGCGGCGCGCTTGGGTGCGCGACTGCGGCACTGCGTGTACCTGGCAGCCGCGGTGCCGCCCTCGGGCGGCGCGTTCGTGGACGCGCTGGGTACGGTCGAACGCACGCTGCTGCGGCTGCTGTTCCGCTTCAATCGCAATGGACTCAAGCCGGGAGCGGCGATGATCCGCAGGGAGCTGTGCAACGACCTCGACGAAGCGACGGCCACGATGGTGGTGCCGCGCTATGTCGCCGAGTTCCCGGGGCTCTACCTGACGCCCATCCGCGCACAGTCGGTGCGTGCGCCTTCGACCTATCTGCGCCTGCTGCGCGACCGCAGCCTTGCGCCGTCGCGCCAGGACACGATGATCGCGCGGCTGCGAGACCCGCAGGTGCGCGACCTCGACGCCGGCCATCTGGCCATGCTGTCGATGCCGGCGCAGGTCGCGCAGCGGCTGACGGCGGTCGCGCTGGTGTCCGGGCAGGAGCGCGCGGCCGCCTGAGCGGACCCGAGCGCGCGTGGGCGCGTCCTCATTCGCATCGGCGATCTGGCTGGGCTTGCGGCTTTGCGCACCTGCGCACGCCGCCCTGCTTTCACCACCCGCTAGCCGGTCCCAGGCACAATCCGACCATGTCCTCCCCCGCCGAAGCCGTCCCGCCCTCGTCCGGTCCCAAGGCCGACCGTTCCGGAGGCAAGCCGAGCCTGCGCGAACGCTTCGACGCGCTGCGCAATCTGCCGCCGTTCCTGCGCCAGATCTGGAGCACCAGCCCGAGCCTGACCCTGCTCACCCTGGGTCTGCGCCTGATCCGCGCGTTCCTGCCGATCGCGACCCTGTACGTGGGCAAGCTGATCATCGACGAAGCGGTGCGGCTGGTCGCGGCCGGCGTCGCCTTCGAATCGGTGGGCGCGGCGCTGAGCGGCGGCCAGCTCACCACCCTGCTCAGCCTGTTGGCCTTGGAATTCGGCCTGGCGATCGGCTCCGATCTGCTCGGGCGCATGGTCAGCTACGGCGATTCGCTGCTGTCGGAACTGTTCACCAACGCCACCAGCGTGCGCCTGATGGAGCATGCGGCGACCCTGGACCTGGAAGACTTCGAAGACCCGGACCTGCAGGACAAGCTCGACCGCGCGCGGCGCCAGACCATGGGCCGCATGAACCTGATGAGCCAGCTGTTCGGCCAGGTCCAGGACGCGATCACGGTGATCAGCTTCGCGGTCGGCCTGTTGGTCTACGCGCCGTGGCTGATCCTGCTGCTGGCGGTGGCGCTGATACCGGCCTTCGTCGGCGAAGCGCATTTCAACGCCCTGGGCTATTCGCTCAACTTCGCCTGGACGCCCGAGCGCCGCCAGCTCGAGTACGTGCGCCAGATGGGCGCCAGCGTCGAGACCGCCAAGGAGGTGAAGATCTTCAACCTCCACCGTTATCTCATCGCCAAGTACCGCGAACTGGCGGACAAGTTCTTCAAGGCCAACCGTTCGCTGGCGCGGCGGCGCGCGGTCTGGGGCACCCTGCTCGCGGCGCTGGGCACGCTGGGCTACTACGTCGCCTACGCCTACATCGCCTGGCGCACGGTCAAGGGCGATTTCAGCATCGGCGACCTGACCTTCCTGGCCGGCAGCTTCCGGCGTCTGCGCCAGTTGCTCGAAGGCTTGCTGGTCGGCTTCTCGCAGGTCGCCGGGCAGGCGCTGTACCTGGACGATCTGTTCTCGTTCTTCGAGATCGAACCGGAGATCGTGTCGCCGGCGAACCCGCGTCCGGTGCCGCGGCCGATCGCGAGCGGCTTCGTGTTCGAGAATGTCGGCTTCCGCTATCCCGATGCCGAGCGCTGGGCGCTGCGCGGGCTGAACTTCGAACTGCATGCCGGCGAAGTGCTGGCCCTGGTCGGCGAGAACGGCGCCGGCAAGACCACCCTGGTCAAGCTGCTGGCGCGTTTGTACGACCCCGACGAGGGCCGCATCCTGCTCGACGGCCACGACCTGCGCGAGTACGACCTGGATCAGTTGCGCGCCAACATCGGGGTGATTTTCCAGGACTTCGTGCGCTATCACCTCACCGCCGGCGAGAACATCGGCGTCGGCCAGATCGACGCCATGCACGACCATGAACGGATCCGCAGCGCGGCCCGACGTGCGCTCGCCGACCAGGTCATCGATGCGCTGCCGCAGGGCTACGACCAGCAGATCGGGCGCCGCTTCAAGACCGGCGTCGATCTCTCCGGCGGGCAGTGGCAGAAGATCGCGATCGCGCGCGCCTACATGCGCGACGCCCAGGTCATGATCCTCGACGAACCGACCGCGGCCCTGGACGCACGTTCGGAATTCGAAGTATTCCAGCGCTTCAAGGAACTGTCGGACGACCGCACCGCCGTGCTGATCTCGCACCGCTTCAGCAGCGTGCGCATGGCCGACCGTATCCTGGTGCTCGCCGAAGGTCGCCTGGAGGCCAGCGGCACGCATACCGAGCTGCTCGCGCAAGGCGGGCGCTACGCCGAACTGTTCGAATTGCAGGCCGCCGGTTACCGCTAAGGAGACTCCCCGCATGCCAGTCCGCCCCCGCAGCATCCCTCTCGTCTTCGTGCTCGCCCTGAGCCTGGCCGCGTGCGACAAGACGCCCGCCAAGGATGCGGCTGCCGCCCGGCCCGCACCGGCCAAGCAAAGCGGCCAGCAGGTCGCCAGCGAACGCGGCGCAGTCCAACTCACCCGGATCGCCGAGGGTCTGGAACATCCCTGGAGCGTGGCCCTGCTGCCCGACGGCGGATTCCTGGTCACCGAACGGCCTGGGCGGCTGCGCCGGATCGGCGCCGACGGCGCGATCTCGGCGCCGCTGGCGAACCTGCCCGAGGTCTGGGCCAAGGGTCAGGGCGGCTTGCTCGACGTCGTGCTGGCCCCGGACTTCGCCAGCAGCAAGCGCATCTACCTCAGCTATGCCGAGCCCGGCCCCGACGGCAGCGCCGGCACCGCGGTCGCCTCGGCCACGCTGGGCGAATCGGGACTGAGCGACGTCGCCGTGATCTACCGCCAACAGCCCAAGCTGGTCGGGCCGAATCACTTCGGTTCGCGCATCGCCTTCGACGGACACGGGCATGTCTTCATCACCCAGGGCGAGCGTCAGGAGCGCATGGCCTCGCAGGATCTGAAGATGCTGCAGGGCAAGCTGGTGCGTCTGAACCTGGACGGCGGAACGCCGGCCGACAATCCCTATGCCGGCCGCGGCGACGCACGCGCCGAGATCTGGAGCTACGGTCATCGCAACATGCAGTCGCTGGCGATCGACCCGCGCAGCGGCAAGATCTGGGAAGCCGAACACGGCCCGCGCGGCGGCGACGAGATCAACATCCCCGAGGCCGGCAAGAACTACGGCTGGCCGATCATCACCAACGGCATCGACTACAGCGGTCTGCCGATCTCCGAAGCCGAAGGCAAGAGCAAGCCCGGTATGGAATCGCCCTACCACGTCTGGGAAAAATCGCCGGGCCTGTCGGGCATGGCCTTCTACACCGGCCACCCCGGCTCGCCGTGGAACGACAGCCTGTTCCTGGGCGCGCTCGCCGACGGAAATCTGATCCGCCTCAGCCTGGACGGCGACAAGATCGTCAAGGAAGAGCGCCTGCTGGGCGAGTTGGGCAAGCGCATCCGCGACGTGCGCGTGAGCGCGGACGGCAAGGTGTATGTGCTGACGGACGAGCAGAACGGCGAGTTGCTGCGGCTGGATCCGCCGGCGGGCAAGCCGTAGGGTCGGCGCGTTTTCGGCGCGGCGTTCGTGTGCCGCCGGCAGTACCGAATCCCCGCTACGGCGGGGATTTTGCTTGGGGTCGCCGGATGTACTGCGCAAGAGCAAATCCTCCCCAACCCTCCTTTTTCAAAGGAGGGAGTCAAGAGCGAAGACGCAGACTTGCGCGCGGGACGACGCTAAAGGCACTGGATTCCCGCTTTCGCGGGAATGACGAGCAACACCCAAAGTGGGCCTCAGCCCACCTTGCGTGGGGGCATTGCGGGATTAGTTCTTCTGCTTGGCACGCGCGAACGCATCAGCCAAGGCACCGCCCATCGGCGCATTGCCCTTGCCCGCCGGCGCGAACGAGCCGCCACGCAGCGCCTGATCGCGACGCCCGCCGCGGCCACCGTCGTTGCCGCGACCGCCGCCACGATCGGCATTGGCGCGATCCGCACCGCCGCCCGGCGCGCGCGGCGCCGGCACCGCATCGTCGAGGCGGCGCGTCAGCGCGATGCGCTTGCGTGCGATGTCGACCTCCAGCACCCGCACCTTGACCACGTCGCCGGCCTTGACCGCCTCGCGCGGGTCCTTGATGTACTTGTCCGACAGCGCCGAGATGTGGATCAGGCCGTCCTGGTGCACGCCGATGTCGACGAAGGCGCCGAAGGCTGCGACGTTGCTGATCACGCCTTCCAGGATCATGCCGACCTTGAGGTCCTTGAGATCCTCGACGCCGTCGGCGAAGCGCGCGGCCTTGAACTCCGGGCGCGGGTCGCGGCCGGGCTTTTCCATTTCCTTGAGGATGTCGCGCACGGTCGGCAGGCCGAAGGTGTCGTCGGTGTACTGCTCGGGCTTGAGCCCGCGCACGAACTGCGGATCGCCGAGCAATTGCTTCACCTCACGGCCGCATTGCTTGACGATGCGTTCGACCACCGGATAGGCCTCCGGGTGCACCGCCGAGGCGTCCAGCGGCTGGTCGCCGTCGACGATGCGCAGGAAGCCGGCGCACTGCTCGAAAGTCTTCTCGCCCAGGCGCGGCACTTTCAGCAAGGCCTTGCGCGAGGCGAACGGGCCGTTCTCGTCGCGGTGGCGGACGATGTTCTCGGCGACCGTGCTCGACAGACCCGACACACGCGCCAGCAGCGCCGCGGAGGCGGTGTTGACGTAGACGCCGACCGCATTTACGCAGTCTTCGACGCGGGCGTCGAGCGCGCGCGCGAGGCGGTACTGGTCGACATCGTGCTGGTACTGACCGACGCCGATCGCCTTGGGGTCGATCTTGACCAGCTCGGCGAGCGGGTCCTGCAGGCGCCGCGCGATCGAAACCGCGCCGCGGATGCTGACGTCCAGGCCCGGGAATTCCTTGGCGGCGAATTCGGAGGCCGAGTACACCGAAGCGCCGGCCTCGCTGACCACGATCTTGGTCAGGTTCAGATCCGGCGCGAGCTTCATCAGGTCGCCGGCGAGCTTGTCGGTTTCGCGCGAGGCGGTGCCGTTGCCGATCGAGATCAATTCGACCGCGTGCTTGGCGCACAGCGCGCGCAGCGTGTGCAGCGACTGGTCCCACTGCTTGCGCGGCTCGTGCGGGTAGATGGTGTCGGTGGCGACCAACTTGCCGGTGGCGTCGACCACCGCGACCTTGACGCCGGTGCGCAGGCCCGGGTCGAGGCCGAGCACGGCGCGCGGGCCGGCCGGAGCGGCCAGCAGCAGGTCCTTGAGGTTGTCGCCGAACACGTCGATGGCCTCGGCTTCGGCCTTTTCGCGCGCCTGGCCGAACAGGTCCAGCAGCAGGTGCAGGTGCAGCTTGGCGCGCCAGGTCATGCGGCAGGCGTCGAGCAGCCAGCGGTCGCCGGCACGGCCGCGATCGGCGACGCCGGCGTGCAGCGCGACCCGGCCTTCGCCGTAAGCATGGCCGGCGGCCGGATCGGCGGTGGGTTCCAGGTCGAGGTACAGCACTTCCTCGCGGCGCGCGCGGAACAGCGCCAGCAAGCGGTGCGAGGGAATCTTGGCCAGGGCTTCGGCGTGATCGAAGTAGTCGCGGTATTTGGCGCCTTCGTTCTCCTTGCCTTCGACCACGCGGGCGCGGATCACGCCGGTCTGGTGCAGCCAGGTGCGCAATTCGCCGACCAGCGCGGCGTCTTCGCCCCAACGCTCCATCAGGATCGCGCGCGCGCCGTCGAGCGCGGCCTTGACGTCGGCGACCTGCTTCTCTTCGCTGACGAAACCGGCGGCGAACGCTTCCGGTTGCAGGGTCGGGTCGGCGAGCAGACCGTCGGCGAGCGGCTCCAGGCCGGCTTCGCGCGCGATCTGGGCCTTGGTGCGGCGCTTGGGCTTGTACGGCAAATACAAGTCTTCCAGGCGCGCCTTGCTGTCGGCGGCTTCGATGTCGGCGCGCAGGGCGTCGGTGAGCTTGCCCTGCTCGGCGATGCTGTCCAGCACCGCGGCACGGCGGTCCTCGAGCTCGCGCAGGTAGCGCAGGCGGGTTTCGAGGTCGCGCAGCTGAGTATCGTCGAGGCCGCCGGTGACTTCCTTGCGGTAGCGCGCGATGAACGGCACGGTCGCGCCTTCGTCGAGCAGGGCGATGGCGGAACGGGCCTGGGCGGGTTGCGCACCGATCTCGGCGGCAATGGTGCGTGCGATCTGTTCGGCGATCTGCGGTGCGGACTTCGAATTCGTGTCTTGCATTGCGTCCAATCGGTCTGGCACCCGCTGGCTGCGGGCTGACCCGATTGTCGCAACGCCGGGCGGCAGGGGAAACCCGTTGACAGCGACGGCGGAAGCGGGGTCGATTCCGCGGCGGCACCTCAATTGTGCGAATCGTGGCGCGGGCTAGCCGAATCGTCGCGTCCACGGTCGCCCGGCACCAGATGAGAGTCACTCTCATCAATCGGCTACAATGCGGCCCCGGCTCTACTCCCCTGCCCCGCATGTCCTCCGCTTTTGGCACCGAGACGGTGCTGGACGTCCGTCACTGGACCGACGACTACTTCAGCTTCACCACCACCCGCGACGACGGTTTCCGTTTCGAGAACGGGCAGTTCGTGATGATCGGACTGCAGGTTCCGCAGGCGGACGGCTCGTCCAAGCCCTTGCTGCGCGCGTATTCGATCGCCAGCGCGAACTGGGAGGAGCAGCTGGAGTTCTTCAGCATCAAGGTTCCCAACGGGCCGCTGACTTCGCGCCTGAAGGAAATCCAGCCGGGCGACCAGGTGCTGATCGGGCGCAAACCCACCGGCACCCTGCTGATCCACGATCTGCATCCGGGCCGCAACCTGTACCTGCTGGGCACCGGCACCGGCTTCGCGCCGTGGCTGTCGGTGATCAAGGACCCGGAGACCTACGAGCGCTTCGAGCGAGTGGTCCTGTGTCACGGCGTGCGCAGCGCCCAGGACCTGGCCTACCGCGACTACATCGTCAACGAGCTGCCCAAGCACGAGTTCCTCGGCGAGCAGATCGCCAGGCAGTTGCACTACTACCCGGCGGTGAGCCGCGAGACGTTCGACTTCGCCGGCCGCGATCAGCGCGGGCGCCTGACCGAGATGATGGCCGATGGCCGGATGATGGCGCAGCTCGGGATCGAGCCGCTGGACGCCGAGCATGACCGCGCCATGATCTGCGGCAGCCCGCAGATGCTGGCCGACTTCCGCGAACTGCTGGACGGCCGCGGCTTCACTGCCGCGCCGCGCATCGGCGTTCCGGGCCAGTACGTCTACGAGCGCGCGTTCGTCGAGAAATGAGCGCGCCCCCGCTCTCGTCGGTACGCGCCGCACGAGGCTGGCTGTCGGCGGCCCTGCTGTCGGCGGCTGTGCTCATGTTGCTGTGCCTGGGCGCAACGCTGGCTCCAGCGGCCGCAGCCGACGACACGAATACCCCGAATACCCCGAACACCCCGAACATCGCGAAAATGGGCGCACAGGCGCCGCAAGTCGGCGACCTACCGCCCGACTGGCTGGGCCTGGACCGCGACGCCCGCTCGATCCGGGTCAGCCAGTACCGCGGAAAAGTCGTGCTGGTGGTGTTCTGGGCCGGTTGGTGCGAACAGTGCCGGCGCGAATTGCCGCAGCTGTCGACGCTGCAGACCGCGGTCGGTCGCCAGCGCCTGGAAATCGTCGCGATCAACTACGCCGAATCGCAGCGCGCCTACGACGCCTTCCTGCATCGCAATCCGACGCTCGATCTCACCTTTATCCGCGACCCGGGCACGGTCGCGCGCTACTACCGCGTGCGTGCGGTACCCAACGCGTTCCTGATCGGCGGCGATGGCCGGATCGCGCACGTGCAGTCGGGTTACACGCCGGAGAAGGTCGAACGCATGGTACGCGAGCTGCACGCCCTGTTGCCGCCGGCGCAGGCCGGACGCGACTAGCGCGGCTCAGGCCGCCCGGCGTTCCTGCCGCAGCGCGCCGCGGTAGCGGCGGCTGCACGGGATCCGGGTGCCGTCGCTCATGGTGATGCGCGCGTCGCCGCTTTCCAGCGGCTCGATCTCGCCGACGCAATCCAGGTTGACCATATAAGAGCGGTGCACGCGCACGAAGCGGGCCGGGTCGAGCTGGGTCTCGATCGTGGCCATGGTGGTGCGCAGCGGATAGTCGCGGCCGCGCAGGTGCAGGTTCACGTAGTTGGACGAGGCCTGCAGCCATTCGACCTCGCCGGCGGCGATCAGGAACTCCTTGCCCAGCTTGCGCACCAGGAAGCGCTCGGGGCGCTCGGGCATGGCCGGCTCGGGCAGGTCGTCCGGCGGCGCCAGCAGGCTGGCCTCGCCCTGCCAACGCCGCATCAGCAGGCGGTAGCCTTCGATCCACAGCACCATATAGGTGTAGGAACGCACGTCCTTGAGGTATTCGTAGACGAAGCCCATGCCCCAGGAGCCGTAGTCGTAGGACTCGCCCATGCCGGCGTAGACCAGCTTGCGAAGGCCGACCATCAGGCTCACGTGCAGCAGCGACCAGACCACGCTGCCGAGCAGATGCAGGCCCAGCGCCCGCCGCCAGGTATCGATGTGGAACGGAACCTTGCGGGTGTACCAGACCAGGGCCGGGACCAGGCACAGCGCGACCGCGCAGCTGGTCGCCTCCCAGATCGCCGGCGCCCAGTCGGGGATGTCCAGCCCGACCCGGTGGATGTCGATGATCGTGGTCAGGGTGCCCGCGACCGCGTTGACCGAGAACAGCAGCACCCAGCTCGCGATCTCGAGGGTGCGCCGCCACGGCTGGTAGCGGTCCCAGGCACTGGGCGGGACGAGCGGCTGGGCCGGCGGGATGGCGTTGTCGGCGTCGGCCATCCGGGCCGCGGTCGGTTCGTAGTTCATGCCCGCATTCTCGCCTGTGCGGGCGCGGTCGCGGCAACCGGCCGTCCCCGAAGCCCGCGATTCGTCCCCGCCCGCCCACCACCGGTCACCTCGGCGCTGCGCCGGGAGCCGCCTGCGACAAGGCTGTGCGCACCTCCACTGCCGCGGACCGACCCATGCAACGCCGCCACGATATCGACGCCCTGCGCGCGATCGCCTTCGCCCTGCTGATCCTCTACCACTGCGCCATGTTCTACGTCGCCGAGTGGCCCTGGCACCTGAAAAGCACGCACCTGTCCGAGCCGCTGCAGATCCCGATGCTGTTCATGAACCGGTGGCGCATGGACCTGATCTTCCTGATCTCGGGCCTGTCGGTGCACTTCCTGCTGCGCGGCACCTCGCTGGGACGCTTCGTGGTCCAGCGCAGCTGGCGCCTGCTGCTGCCGCTGACCTTCGGCTGTCTGGTGGTGGTGCCGATCCAGCCCTATGCCCAGGGCGTGGCCAACGGCCTGGTCGAGCCGGGCTTCGTCGACTTCCTGCTGCGCTACTACCAGTTCCAGCCCTGGCCCAAGGACGCGTTCGACGGCTGGGAGTACGGCTTCACCTGGAACCACCTGTGGTACCTGGCCTACCTGTGGGTCTACACGGTCGTCCTGGCCGCCCTGCTGCCGCTGTTCCGCAACGGCCTGGGCCGGCGCCTGCACGCGCTGGTGACCGGGCTGCGTGGCTGGAAGCTGGTGATCCTGCCGGCGCTGCCGCTGGCCGTGGCGACCATGCTGCTGCAGCCGCATTTCGAGGAAACCGGCGACCTGATCCACGACTGGTACCGCCACGCGATCTATTTCAGCGTGTTCCTCTACGGCTACTGGCTGGGCAACGACAGCGGCCTGTGGAACGAGCTGGTGCGGCTGCGCAAATGGACGCTGGGCCTGGCCCTGGGCCTGTTCGGCTTCTACCTGACCCTGGTGCTGGTGCTGCCGGACGACATCCCGGAGCTGCTGCAGAACAGCGTGTGGCTGCTGCGCAACCTGTACATCTGGTTCGCGATCTCGGCGATCCTGGGCTGGGGCCATGCCCTGCTCAACCGCCCGTTCCGCTGGCTGCCCTGGGCCAACGAGGCGGTCTATCCCTGGTACGTGCTGCACCAGAGCCTGATCGTGCTGATCGCGTACTGGATCCTGCCGCTGCACCTGGGCCCGGTCAGCGAGCCGATGATCGTGGTGGCCGGCACCGTGCTGGGCTGCTGGGGGCTGCACGCGATCATCCGCCGGGTGCCGCTGCTGCGGCCGTGCTTCGGGCTCAAGGCGCGGACCGCGCCGCGGGTGCGGGCGATCGAGGCGACGGGGATGCAGGCGGCGAACGACGCGGCCTGAGGGCTTGAGGGCGCGATCACCCGATGACCGATGGATCTGGGGTAGGAGCGGCGTGAGCCGCGACCGCACAGCTTCGGCGACGACGCGGTCGCGACTCACGTCGCTCCTACCCCGAAGCGGTTTGTGAAGCGGCCTCGCGCCGGAAACCCGATTCCATTGGAGCGGCGCAGAGGTTCGCAGGGCCGCGGTCGCGGCTTGCGCCGCTCCTACCCCGAAGCGGTCAGCCGCGGCTGCTCAGGCCAGCGCCTTCTCGATATCCGCCGCGATCGACTCGGGTTTGTCGGTTGGCGCGTAACGCTTGATGACCTTGCCGTCGCGGCCGACCAGGAACTTGCTGAAGTTCCACTTGATCGCGTCGATGCCGAGGAAGCCGCCCTTTTCGTCCTTCAGCCACTTCCACAGCGGGTGCGCCTTGTCGCCGTTGACGTCGATCTTGGCGTACATCGGGAAGCTCACCTCGTAGGTCAGCGAGCAGAACTCCTTGATCTCGGCCTCGTTTCCCGGCTCCTGATGACCGAACTGGTCGCAGGGAAAGCCCAGCACTTCGAAGCCCTGCGTCGAGTACTTGCGTTCCAACTGCTCCAGGCCGGTGTACTGCGGGGTGAAGCCGCACTGCGAGGCGACGTTGACGATCAGCAGCACTTTGCCGCGGTACTCGTCCAGCGAGCGCGACTGGCCGTCGATGTCGGTGGCGGTGAAATCGTAGGCGGTGGTCATGGGACGGGCTCCATGGGGGTTGGCAGGCACGATAGCGCGTTGCGGATCGGGATGGCGTAACGGCTCCCGTGCGCGGATCGGCCCACGATCCGCCTCGCTCGCAGCGAGCGTGGCACGGCTGAACGTAGGGGTGCGGATTCGGATGCGCCAAGCCAGTCCCGCCCGCGATTCGACAGCTTCGGTACGAACGAGCGCAGGCAACGACGCATAGGCCGCGCCAAAACGAACGGCCCGCACGAGGCGGGCCGTTCGGGTACTGCATCGGCGGGCGGCGTACCGCCCTGCCCGGCCTCAGAAACCGGCCTTGAACTCCAAGCCCACGATGCGCGGCTCGTTGACGAAGCCGGTCAGGTTGTTGAAGTCGATCGCACCGACCGCCTGGACCTTGTCGAGGATGTTGCGGCCGTACAGCGCCAGCTCGTACTTGCCGTCGTCCCAGCCGTAGCCCACGCGCAGGCCGCCTTCGAGCAGGGCCTTGCCGCGGAACTCCTTGGCCTCGTACAGGAAGAAGTTCACTTCGCTGCGGTAGGCCCAGTCGGTGTAGACGAAGAACTCGCCGCCGTCGCCGACCGGCAGCGAGTAGCGCGCGGTCAGGTTGTAGACCCACTTGGGGGCCTGCGGCAGCGGGTTGCCGTCGATGAAAGCCAGGCCGCCGACCACCGGGTCGGTGACCGTGCACATGCCGCTGCCGCAGGGCGCGACGGCGAGGTTGGCGTCCTTGATCTCGGTGTCGTTGTAGCTGGCGCCGAGGGTGATCATCAGGTTGTCGGTGACGTAGGCGTCGAAGTCGAGCTCGAAGCCCTGACCCACGGTCTTGTCGGCATTGAGCAGGACGGTCTGGTTACGCGCACCGCCGACGGCGTTGAGCTGCTGGTTGTCGACGTTGTAATGGAACACCGCGAAACCCAGGCGGGCGCGCTTGTCCCACAGGTCGGCCTTGACGCCGGCTTCGTAGGAAATGACCTTCTCGGCGTCGGCCACGGACGGCTGCGGCGGCACCTGGAACAACAGGCGGCCCTGGATCGACGGCGCACGGAAGCCCTTGGCGACGCGGGCGTACAGGTTCACGTCGGGGGTGACCTGGTAGACCGCGCTGGCGTCCCAGCTGACGTCGTCGACGTCGGTGTGGACCGGGAACGGACCCGACACCGGCGCACCGAACGGCGCGCTCTGCAGCACGCTGGCGGTGAAGTCCTTCTTGTCCTGGGTGTAACGCAGACCGCCGCGCAGGGTCAGCTTGTCGGTGACCGCGTAATCGAGCGAGCCGTACGCCGCCCAGGCCTTGTTGCGCTGCTTCTGCTGCGCCCAGCCGGCCTGCACGCCGCCGCCGAGGGTGTCGTAGTTGAAGCTGTCGACGGTGATGTCTTCGTCGAAGTAGAACAGACCGGCCTGCCAGTTCAGCGGGCCGCTGTAGTTCGACTCCAGGCGGAACTCCTGGGTCCACTGGCGGTGGTCGGGCAGACCGTCGGCGGATTCGGCGGTGAACGGGATCACGCCCGGGCCGGACGGCGGTGCGAACACCGCGCCCACGCCGCCGTCGATATCGCCGCGACTGAACGAGTCGGCCGACTCGTAGCCGGTGATCGAGTACAGGCTCAGATCGTTGCCGAAGTCCCAGCTCAGGCGCGCGCTGGCGCCGAAGGTATCGAGCTGCTGCGAGTTGCGGCCGTCGATGGCGATCTTTTCGTCGTCGAAGCCGTCGACCAGGTCGTTGGTACCCGGCTTGAAGATGTTGGCGCGGAACAGGCGGGCGGTGCCGTTGAGGTGGCGCGCGTGCACGTTGAACAGGGCGTGGAAGGTCTCGCTGCCGTCGTACTGCAGCTGCAGGCGCGCGGCCGACTCGTCGTAGCCTTCCAGCTTGGGATTGGTGCGGGCGTTCGGGTTGGTGTTGGTCACCCACTCGTCGCGGCGCTGGTACAGCACCGACGCGCGCGCCGACCAGTTCGGACCCAGCGGGCCGCTGATCGCGCCTTCGATGTTGGTGGTGCCGTGGGTACCGTAGGCGATCTGGCCGTAGCCCTCGAGTTCGCGGGTCGGCTTGGCCGATTCGAACTTGACCACGCCGGCCGGGGTGTTGCGGCCGAACAGCGTGCCCTGCGGGCCGCGCAGCAGTTCGACGTTCTCCATGTCGAACACCGGGAAGCCCTTCAGCAGCGGGTTCTCCAGCACGATGTCGTCGTACACCAGCGAGACCGGCTGCGAGGCGTTGAGGTCGAAGTCGGTGTTGCCCAGGCCGCGGATGTAGAAGCGCGGGAAGGCGCGGCCGAACGAGGACTCGATGTTCAGGCTGGGCAGACGGCCGGACAGGTAGCGGATGTCGCCGCCGCCGGAACCGAGCACGTGCAGCTTCTCGGCGTCGACGGTGGTCAGCGCCATCGGCACGTCTTTGGCGCGTTCGACGCGACGCTGCGCGGTCACCATCAGCGCGTCCAGGGTCTTGGCCTCGGATTCGGCGGCGGGCGCCGTCTCGGCGGCGGCGGGCGCGTCCTGCGCGAAAGCGGCGGCGGAAGTCAGGCTGATCGCAACGGCGATGGCCAGGGCATGGCTGCGGGGAGCACGGACGTGCTGACGCATGGCGGGGGTTCTCGATGAAAGCGGCGGCCCGGGATCGGGGCACCTGGGTTCGTAAGAAGCCGGGCTGGGCATGCGCCTGGCATGCGGCTCGGCGACGGGACGACTGCGACGTCGGTCCGACCGTCCCCTGACGGCCGTAGCGCGGACTGCCCGCGCCGGTGGCGGCTCTTTGTCCGGTGAATGTTACCAAATCATTAAAAGAGTCAGTACTCAAAGGTATGCGGTTCAGGCGTATCCAAACCACATCCTGGATGCATTACTGACTTAGGAATGCATCTTAATCAATTGAAATTAATGATATTTGTGAAAACCAAGCAGATCCCCGCAGAGGCGACGCCTTGGGGTAGGAGCGGCGTAAGCCGCGACCACGAACTCCATATCGCCACGCCACTCAACCCACCCGCCATCCGCCGCTCCTGTGGGAGCGGCGTAAGCCGCGATCGCGACACACATCCCCACGCAAGCCACCGCAATGCCGCGGTCGCGGCTCACGCCGCTCCTACCCCAAAGCAGAACCGCCTCGCGTCGGGTCGGGTCTGCCGCGATCGCGGTCGCGCAATCGCGGCTTACGCCGCTCCCACAGAAGGCCGGCGATCCCGCCGCGCTTATTGCGCCGCGCCGACCTTCACCGGCGCGGCGAACGGCTTGATGCCCAGCGCCTCGTCGATCTCGCTGGGGTAGTAGGCGACCTCGCCCTTGAGCACCAGCGCGACCTTGCGGATGTCGGCGATGTTCGCGGTCGGGTCGCCGTCGATCAGGATCAGGTCGGCGCGCTTGCCCGGGGTGACCGAGCCGCGGTCTTCGAGCACGCGCGCGTACTTGGCGCCGTTCCAGGTCGCGACCTGCAGCGCCTGCGACGGGGTCAGGCCGGCCTGCACGTACAACTCCAGTTCTCGCTGCAGGGTGAAGCCCGGGAGCCCATCGGTGCCGGCCACGATCGGCACGCCGGCCTTGTACATGCGGCCGGTGAACTCGACCGCCTTCTCATAGGAGCGGTTGTAGCGCGCGGCGGTGGCGTCGTCGGGGATGTTCATCTCGGCCACGCGCAGCCCGCGTTGCAGGTCCGGCGGCAGGTGCTCGGCGACCGCCGCATAGGCCTTCGACAGCTCGCCCGGGCGCTGGCGCAGGAAGTCGAACGTGGCCAGGGTCGGGTCGATCACGATCTGCTTCTTGGCCAGCAGCGCGATGAAGTCCTGCACCGGCTTGGAGTCGAAATCCAGGTCGGCGGTCTTGTCGGCGACCAGGTAGAAACGCGTCAGAGTGCGGGTGTCGGTCTTGTCGTCGACGAAGAAGTTCAGCAGCACCTGGTTGATGTGCTGGATCTCGTCGTAGCCCTGCTCGACCACGTCCTGCGCGCGCATGAAAGCCGGCACGTGGCCGCTCACGCGCATGCCCTTGCTGTGGGCGTAGGCGGCGGTGTCGCGCAGCAGGTCCTTGGGAAAGGAGTTGTAGATCTTGACCTGCGGGTAGTCGTGCTCGGCGTACCAGTCGACCGCCTTCTTGGCGCCGTCCAGGTCCTTGATCACGAAGCCGTTGCGCGCCGAGAAGTTGCTCTCGCCCTCGATGAAGCCGGCCGGCACCACGTCGGGCGACATCAGCTTGCCCTCGCGGATTTCGCCGACGATCTGCTGCAGGGTGGCGTTGTCGTTGCCCATGTCGCGCACGGTGGTGACGCCGGCAGCGAGGTTGAGGCCGCCGTCCCAGCGGCCGACGTGGCCGTGCATGTCGAACAGACCCGGCAGCAGCACCTTGCCGGTCGCATCGATGTTGCGGTCGGCCTTGACCTTGATCGCGCCGCCGGCCTCGACCGAAACGATGCGGCCGTCGCGCAGCAGCACGTCGGAGACCGGCCCGAGCTTGGCATGCTCGCTGTCGAACACGCGCGCGTTGCGGATCAGGGTGCTGCCGGCGATGGGATGGCCCAGGCGCTTGCGCAGATCGACCAGGGCCTCGCCCTCGGCGGCCTTCTGCTGGGTTTCCAGGGCGTCGGCGTTGCCCTGCCAGCCCTCCTCGATCAGTTGCAGGAAGCCCGGGAAGATGTAGGCGAACAGGCGCGGATTCTCGCCCTGGGTGGCCCAGGCGAAGGTCGGGGTCAGGCCGACGCCGGTCATCGCGACCAGCTGCACCTTCTGCTTCTTGCCGTCGCGGACGACCTCGGCCTCGCCGACCTTGCGCACGGTCAGGTGGCCGCTGGGGATCAGCGGCAGCTTGCCGTCGCTGCGCTTGCTCAGCGCGGCCAGGGCGATGCTGAAACCGGCCGGGGTGCCGCCCAGCGGCGAGTACAGCGCGCCGGGCGCCGCGGCCTGCTCGCCCTGGTCGGAAGTCGACTTCCACCGGGCCTTGCCGTCGGCGATCGAGAAGCTCTCGTCCACCGGCGCGCCGAAGGTCGAGCTGCCCTTGACCGCGTAGGTCTTGTAGGTGCCGTCGGCGGCGAGCGTGTAGGTTTCCTTGAGCTCGGGCCCGCGGCCGTTGTCCTTGAAGATGAAATCGACGTTGATCGTACCGTCGTCGGCGCGGGTCACGGTCTGGTGGCCGGCCTGCTTGCCGCCGTCGACCAGGGCCAGGTAGCGGGTGGTTTCGGCGGCCAGCGCGTTGCTCGCGAAGCAGGCGCCCAGGCACAGGCCCAGCGCCAATCGGCTCAGGGAACGTCGCGGACGGCGCGCTTGCGGGGCAGTGGTCAGCAGGGAAGTCATCGTCGGTTCGCTCGTCGTTGGAGTGCGGATAAGGACGCGCGCGCGGCGGCGGATGTGACCGCCGCGCAGGCTCAGAGGTGGGTGACCATGCAGATGTAGCCGTCGGGGTCGGCGACGCGGAACTCGCCATCGGGACGGTAGAACGGATAGCCGATCGCCCCGACCGTCACGCCGGCCGCGCGCAGCAACGTGTGCATGGCCGCGACGTCGTCGCAGTAGACGTAGAACAGCACGGCCTGGACGCCGGCGTCGACCGGCCCGTCGGCGAGCACCAGCATCAGCTCGGCACCGCCGGGATGCTGCAGCGCGACCCAGACCGGCTTGTCGCCATGGCGTGGACGTGGTGCCGACTCTCGATCTCGAAGCCCATCAGGGCGTAGAAGGCGGCAGCGCGCAGCACGTCGGCGACGTGCAGCATCGGGGTGAACGCGCGTACCGGCGGAGCGCTCATGCCCGCCTCCCTGCCAGACCGCGCGCCCGAGGCGACTGCGGTCCACGACCCACCTCGCGCTGTCCCATGCGCCCTGCCCCGGCCTGTGCGTGGCCGGCAGTGTAAGCCAGGGTCGCCGCGGCGCATGTGCCGCAAGTCGTCGATTCAGCCAGGGCCGGCCTTGCCGCAGCGGCCGGTCCGCGGCAACCATGCCTTTAGTCATACGCCGCCCCGGACCCCATCCGGTAGGCTTCGGGGTTCCTTTTGACGAGGTCCGTCCGATGAAGCACCCCCTCGCCCTGGCGCTGGCCGTGGCATTGAGCGTAACCGCCCCCACGTATGCCGCGTCCCCCGCCAAGAAAGCAGACACCGCCGTGAGTGCGCAAACCGCCAATCCGTTCTACGCCGAGAGCCCGCTGCCGCTGCAGTACCCGCAGTTCGACAAGATCAAGGACAGCGACTTCGCGCCGGCCTTCGATCGCGGCATGGCCGACCAGCTCAAGGAAGTCGAGGCGATCGCCAACAACGCGGACGCGCCCACCTTCGACAACACCATCGTCGCGATGGAGCAGTCCGGCCGCATCCTCGGCCGCTCGACCTCGGTGTTCTTCAACCTGGTCGGCACCGACACCAACCCGACCCGCGAAAAACTGCAGGCCGAGTACGCACCCAAGCTGTCGGCGCACCGCGACGCGATCGCGCTGAATCCGAAGCTGTTTGCGCGGGTCAAGAAGCTGTACGAAACCCGCGACTCGCTCGGCCTCGACGCCCAGGGCGTGCGCCTGATCGAGCGCTACTACACCGACTTCGTGCGCGGCGGCGCCAACCTGTCCGAGGCCGACAAGGCCAAGCTCAAGGCGATGAACGCCGAACTCGCCGGCCTGGCGACCAAGTTCAGCCAGAACGTGCTGGGCGAGGTCAACGCCTCGGCGATCACCGTCGACACCAAGGAAGAGCTGGCCGGCCTGTCCGACGAGCGCATCGCCGCGGCCGCCGAAGCGGCCAAGACGCGCAAGCTCGACGGCAAGTACGTGCTGACCCTGCTCAACACCACCGGCCAGCCGCCGGAGACCGACCTCGACAACCGCGCCCTGCGCGAGAAGCTGTACCGCGCCTCGGTCGCGCGCGGCAGCCGCGGCAACGAGTTCGACAACACCGCCATCGTCGCCAAGGTCACCAAGCTGCGCGCCGAGCGGGCGAAGATGATGGGCTATCCGAACTACGCCGCGTTCGTGCTCGAGGACGAGACCGCCAAGACCCCGCAGGCGGTCAACGCCATGCTCGGCCAGCTCGCGCCGGCCGCGGTCGCCAACGCCAAGCGCGAAGCCGCCGACCTGCAGGCGATGATCGACAAGGAACAGGCCGCCAAGGGCCAGCCTTCCTTCAAGCTCGAGCCCTGGGACTGGGCCTACTACGCCGAAAAGGTGCGCCAGGAGAAGTACGCGTTCGACGAAGCGCAGCTCAAGCCGTACTTCGAGATGAACAACGTGCTCGAAAACGGCGTGTTCTACGCCGCCGGCCAGCTCTACGGCCTGAAGTTCAAGCGCCGCACCGACCTGCCGCTGTACCATGCCGACACCGCGGTGTACGACGTGTTCGACGCCAACGGCAAGCAGCTGGCGATCTTCATCGCCGACATGTACGCCCGCGACAGCAAGCGCGGCGGCGCCTGGATGAACTCCTACGTCGACCAGTCGCAGCTGTACGGCACCCTGCCGGTCGTGGCCAACCACCTCAACATTCCCAAGCCGCCGGCCGGCAAGCCGACGCTGATGACCTGGGACGAGGTCACCACGATGTTCCACGAGTTCGGCCATGCCCTGCACGGCATGTTCTCGAACGTGAAGTACCCGTACTTCTCCGGCACCAACGTGCCGCGCGACTTCGTCGAGTTCCCGTCGCAGGTCAACGAGATGTGGGCCGACTGGCCGTCGATCCTGGCCAACTACGCCAAGCACTACCAGACCGGCGAGCCGATGCCGAAGGAACTGCTGGACAAGGTCCTGGCCGCATCCAAGTTCAACCAGGGCTTCACCACCACCGAGTACCTCGGTGCGGCGATGCTGGATCAGAACTGGCACCAGATCGGCAGCCCCGACCAGGTCCCGGCGGCCAAGGACGTGATGTCCTTCGAAGCGGCGGCGCTGCAGAAGGACGGCGTCAGCTACGCGCCGGTCCCGCCGCGCTACAAGACCCCGTACTTCAGCCACATCATGGGCGGCTACGCGGCCGGCTACTACGCCTACATCTGGTCGGAAGTGCTGGACGCGAACACGGTCAAGTGGATCAAGGAACACGGCGGCCTGACCCGCGAGAACGGCGACCGCTTCCGCGCCACCCTGCTGTCGCAGGGCGGTAGCAAGGACGCGCTGCAGCTGTTCCGCGACTTCTCCGGCCACGAGCCGCAGATCCAGCCGCTGCTGGAGCGTCGCGGCCTGACCGCGCCGGCCGGCGGCGACGCCAAGGCCGCCAGCGCCAAGGAATAAACCCGCTTTCGCACCGAACTGGCCGCCCGGAGCGATCCGGGCGGTTTTTTTTGCGCGTTTGTCGGCGTGCCATACGCGACCGGCAGACGCCGCCTCCTGTGGGAGCGGCGTGAGCCGCGATCGCGCCACTCCGCCGGCCCGCGCCAGCCGCCGCAGCCACGCATCGCGACTCACGTCGCTCCCGCAGAAAGCCCGCAACCACGTCGTGCTTTGGGGTAGGAGCGGCGCAAGCCGCGACCGCGAAATCGCGAACTACGGCGTCGCCTCAATCGATGCGGCGACCTGCCATTCGAAACTTGCGTCGCATCGGATTTGGCACGGTCGCGGCTTACGCCGCTCCTACCCCAAGGCGGGCGAGCGCTGGACTTGCGCATACCATTGGCTGCGCCGCTCTAGAATGGCGACATGACCGGCCTGCCCTCCGACCTCCAGCCTTTCGACGCCGATGCGCTCGCCGCCGCGCAAACCCTGCGCGATTGGCTGGGCGCGCATCGGCGCGTGTTCGTGCTTACCGGCGCCGGCATCAGTACCGGCTCGGGCATCCCGCACTACCGCGGCGAGGACGGCCAGTGGCAACGCAAGCCGCCGGTTACCTACCAGGCCTTCGTCGGCGACGCCGCGACGCGGGCGCGCTACTGGGCGCGCAGCTTCGTCGGCTGGCCATCGTTCGCACGCGCGCTGCCGAACGTCGGCCACGTCGCGCTCGCGCGCTGGCAACGGCGCGGCGGGCTGACAAGGTTGCTGACCCAGAACGTCGACGGCCTGCACCAGCGCGCCGGCAGCACCGAGGTGATCGACCTGCACGGCCGCCTCGACGAAGCGGTCTGCCTGGACTGCGGCGCGCGTCGTGCGCGCGCGGCGGTGCAGGAGGAGCTGGCGGCGAACAATCCCGACTGGAGCCACCTGAGCGCGCGTAGCGCTCCGGACGGCGACGCCGATCTGGAAGGCGTGCGCTTCGAAGATTTCGCGCCGCCGCGCTGCGAGGTCTGCGACGGCCTGCTCAAGCCCGACGTGGTGTTCTTCGGCGAGAACGTGCCGCGCGCCCGGGTCGCGGCCGCGCACGAGGCCCTGCGCGAAGCCGACGCGATGCTGGTCGTGGGTTCGTCGCTGATGGTGTATTCCGGCTACCGCTTCGCCCGCGCCGCGCACGAGGCCGGCCTGCCGCTGGCCCTGCTCAACCGCGGCGTGACCCGCGCCGACGACATCGCCACGCTGAAGTTGGAAGCCGATTGCGCGGCGACGCTGGACGCCGCGCTGGCGGCGTGACTTCCGATTACGCCGCTCCCACGGAAAGCCCGAGCCGCTCCTTAGCTTTGGGGCAGGAATGGCGTGAGCCGCGACCACGACATCGCGAACCGCCGCGCCGCCCCAACCGGGACGATCGCTCGCTTATCGGTGCTTCCGCCGCATCGGAATTGGCACGATCGCTGCTCACGCCGCTCCCACGGAAAGCCCGAGCCGCTCCTTAGCTTTGGGGTAGGAGCGGCGTGAGCCGCGACCACGACATCGCGAACCGCCGCGCCGCCCCAACCGGGACGATCGCTCGCTTATCGGTGCTTCCGCCGCATCGGAATTGGCACGATCGCTGCTCACGCCGCTCCCACGGAAAGCCCGAGCCGCTCCTTAGCTTTGGGGTAGGAGCGGCGTGAGCCGCGACCACGACATCGCGAACCGCCGCGCCGCCCCAACCGGGACGATCGCTCACCAATCGGCGCTTACGTCGCATCGGATTTGGCGCGGTCGCGGCTCACGCCGCTCCTACCCAGGGGTCTGATGCGATCGCGCAATGACGAACACCGGCGCCGCTCCGATTGGGTTGCGATCCGCTCTGCGGTGCTTGCGCCACATCGGATTTGGCGCGGTCGCGGCTCACGCCGCTCCTACCCCAAAGCGTCGCGGCCTGCGCCGCGCCTCAGCGCTCGCGCAAGGGCCGATGCAGGTCGAGGAAGATGTCGCGGGCGGCGACGCCGATGTCGGGCTGATCGGTGAAGAAGCCCTGCACGCCCAGGCCGTAGAGCTGCACGGCCTCGGCCAGCGCGGTCTGCGGGATGCCGTTCGGGCCCAGGGTCAGGAACGGTTCTTCGGCGCGCACCGTGTACGGATGCACCACCAATCCCGCCTTCAGCGCCCAGGCCAGGATCGGGTGGACGACGCCGGTGTTGCGCGTGCCCAGTTCGGCCTTGCCGTCGCCGTCGGCGTCGCGCTTGGGATCCAGAGCCAGGCGCGGCAGCAGGCTGCTCTTGGACGGACCGACGCCGCTGGCGTAGTTCGCCTTCATCCAGCGCAGCACCGGCTCGCTGGCCAGATCGCCGTAGCGCGTGTTCGCGCCCAGGCCGCCCTCGACCTGCTGGGCCAGGCCGCCGTAGATCGCGCCCAGATCGGCGCCATGGGCGAGGTGGTAGGCCAGGTCGTAGGGCTTGCGGCTCTGGAAGTCGTCGTACAACTGCACCAGCGGCAAGTCGACGCCGGCGCGCGGCATGATCCGGGTCTTGAGCTCGATCAGGTTCTCGACCTCGAAGCTCTGGATGTAGACCCGGCGCGGGTCGGTGAAGCCTTCGGCGACCAGGGTTTCGATCAGCTTGGCGCCCAGCGAAGTCGCGATCGGCGTGCCGTCCAGGCGCCGGCCTTCGCGCGCGAAATAGGTCGGATGCTTGGTTTCGGGATAGATGCCGATGCGGCGGCCACTGCGACTCTCGCGCTGAGCCAGGCGCACGACCTCGGCGAAGGTCGGGATCTGGTACATGCCGTCGAAGCGCGCGTTGGCCGGACGGATCGCCGGGATGCGCTCCTTGGCGCGCAGAGTCTTGAGTTCGGCCAGGGTGAAGTCTTCGGTGAACCAGCCGGTGACTGCGACGCCGTCGAGGGTCTTGGTGGTGCGGCGGTCGGCGAACTCGGGATGCGCGGCGACGTCGGTGGTGCCGGAAATCTCGTTCTCGTGGCGGGCGACCAGCACGCCGTCGCGGGTCGCGACCAGGTCGGGCTCGATGAAGTCGGCGCCCATGCGTATCGCCAGGCGGTAGGACTCCAGGGTGTGTTCGGGACGGTAGCCGCTGGCGCCGCGGTGGCCGATCACGATCAGGCCATGGCGGTCGGGGGCGTGCCGGTCGGGCGTACGGTCGGTCACGGCGGGCATCTCGGCGCAGGCGGCGGCGCTGACGGCGGACAGCAGCAACGCGCCGAACAGCCGGGCCAGCTTAGTGCAATGCGGGGTCATGGCGGGCAACCTCGGGCATGGGGGAAGGCCGGCTCCCCTGCGTGCCGGCGCCGCCATGCTCGTTGTTCAACATTGCGCGCACTTGACCGTAGGCCGATGCGATCGCCGGACTGCGACCGCCTGCGCATTCTGCGCCGGCCGCGGCCGCGCACGGCGACAACGCGTGCGGCCGCGGCCGGCCCTGCTCCTGCGGCCCGGCGTCGCGCCGGGCCGCGCATGTCCGTCAGTGCGCGCTTTTCCAGGCGTTGATGGCGGTGACGGTGCCGTCGGAGACGGTGATGCCGAGCCGGTCCTCACTGCGCTTGCCGCTGGGATAGATCTCGATGCCGGAGGCGCTGGTCGCCCATTTCTGGGCCACGATCCCGGCCTCCCTCAGCACCAGCAGCCACTGGTTGACCTGGTCGCCGTCCACCGGCTCGGTCTCGGTGCATAAAGTGTCGATGGTCTGCAGCGTCGCTTCGGCGGTCACCGGATTGGCGAGCTTGGAGATCTTCTTCGCGCTGATGTCGTTGACGTAGATGTAGGGCATGAGCTTGCTCCGGGCGCGCGGCGCCCTTGCGATGGACTAAGCGGGGAGGCCGCGACCGCCACAGCGGTCGCGGATGCGGTCACTCTTCGAGCACCGAGAAGTGGGTCCTGCCCGGCCACACGCCCGACATCTCGATATGACGTTGACCGGTCAACCACTGCCCCAGCGGACGCGCCCAATGGCGGCGGTAGCGGTCGGAATTGATGCCAAGGAAGGTCACGTCGAGGTTGATGTCGGTGGCGTCGAGGGGGATGTCGCCGATCGTGCGCGACAGGCCGCCGCTGATCTCGAACTGCTCGCGGCGCGGGCCGCTGGGCGTGTTGTAGGTCAGCACGATGCGGGTGATATAGGTGCTGCCCGGACGATTGTTGAAGAAGATCTGGAAACCCCCGAGCTTGCCGATCCAGTTCGGCATCGGCAGGCGACCGTCGAAGGACGCGAACGCGTACGCGATCGGCACCGGCTCGACCGGGCGGGTGTTGGCCTGGTCCGGCCACAGGTGACGGTCGACGTCGCGGGCCTTGCGGATCGAGCTGAACGAGCCCTTGCCGCTGGCGCCGCCCAACATCTCCTGAACCGCGCTGGCGCGGCCGGCGATAGAGAACGAAGCGTCGCTGGATTGCGAGCCGACGTTGAGGCCGCTGTTGGCGAAGATCACGTTGGTAACCACGCCGAAGCCCTGGGCGATCTGGCCGTTGCCGCCGAAGCCGACCGACTGGGCCTGTTCGGCCAGCCAATCGACGCTGCGCTCCAGCAGGGTGAGATCGCGCAGGAAGGATTCCTGGCGGAGCGAGAATTCCGAGGCGATCGAGTCGCTGTTGGCCATCGACCAGCTCACTTCCAGCCCGGCCTCGCCCTTGATGCCCGAATCCGGATCGGTGGCCTCGGCGCTCACGTCGACGCTGGCCTCGGTGCGCGAGACGCGCTCCGACATCAGTTGCCAGGAGCTCGAGGTCGCCGTATGCAGCAGCTCGACGTTGGGCAGCTGCTCCCGGACCAGGCGGAAGTCGCCGGTTTCGGCATCGACGATGCCCACCGCGCCGGGCCGGATCTGGGCATTGAGCGCCCAGTTGCCCCAATACGCCGGGCGACTGCGCCGGATCAGATCGGAAAAGGTGCGATTCCATCGGATGCTCATTGATCTCTCCTGTCGTGTGCCGGCTGGCTTGGTGACAGGAAAAACGAACCACTGGCGCGGTTGTGACGCGCTCGGACTGGCCATGTCGCCGCCCATGCGCCACCGTCCGGCGCGGCAGCGGCTATGATGCGGCGATCACTGGGGAGGACAGCGGATGAGCCTGTTGGCGCGTATCTTGCGGCACAAGTCGGTGGAACAACTTCAGGCCGACATCGGCAAACGTTCGGATTTCCGCCGCGTGCTCGGGCTGTGGCAGCTCACCGCGATCGGCATCGGCGGCATCATCGGCGTCGGCGTGTTCGTGCTGGCCGGCCAACAGGCGGCCGAGAACGCCGGTCCCGCGGTCGCGCTGTCGTTCCTGATCGCCGGCATCGCCAGCGCCGCGGCGGCGCTGTGCTACGCCGAGTTCGCCGGCATGATTCCGGTCACCGGCAGCGCCTACACCTACAGCTACGCCACCCTGGGCGAGCTCGCGGCCTGGCTGATCGGCTGGGACCTGTTGCTGGAGTACGCCCTGATCGTGGCGGTGGTGGCCATCGGCTGGTCGGGCTATGTGCAGGTCTTGCTGGAAGGCGTCGGCATCCATTTGCCGGTGTGGGCGCAAGGCGCGATGGGCACCGGCGAAGGCCGGGTGTTCAACATGATCGCCGCCGGCGTCACCCTCGCCGTCTCGGCGCTGCTGGTGTTCCGCACCGAATGGGGCGCGCGCTTCAATACTCTGATCGTCGCGATCAAGGTGCTGGCGGTGCTGCTGGTGATCGGCGTGGGCGTGTTCTACATCGACACCGCCAACTGGACGCCGTTCATTCCCGAGCGCGTGATCGGCGCCGACGGCGTCGGCCACTTCGGCTTCGCCGGTGTCGGCACCGCGGCGGCCGTGGTGTTCTTCGCGGTGTTCGGCTACGACACTCTGACCACCGCGGCCGAGGAATCCAAGAACCCGCAGCGCGATCTGCCGCGCGCGGTGCTGCTGTCGCTGGGCGTGTCGATGGTCCTGTACCTGGCGGTGTCGCTGGTGCTGACCGGTATCGCCCACTACTCGACCCTGGGCGGCGACGCGCCGGTGTCGGACGCGTTCGCGGCGCTGGGCCTGCCGTGGATCGCCAAGGCCATCGCGTTCTCGGCCGTGATCGGTATCGCCAGCGTGCTGTTCGCCTTCATGCTGGGCGCGGCGCGGATCTGGTTCTCGTTGTCGCGCGACGGCCTGCTGCCGGGCTGGTTCGCCAAGATCCACCCGCGCTACGGCACCCCGCACCGCCCGACCATCGTGCTGGGCGTGTTCACCGCCCTGGTCGCCGGCCTGCTGCCGATCGGCGAGGTCGCCAAGCTGGTCAACATCGGCGTGCTGTCGGCCTTCATCGTGATCTGCGCCTCGGTGTGGTTGCTGCGGGTGCGCAAACCGAACCTGCACCGCTCGTTCCGCACCCCGCTGGTACCGCTGATCCCGATCGTCGGCATCGCCTTCTCGATCTGGCTGCTGTCCGAGCTGCAGGCGATCACCTGGCTGATCTTCGTGATCTGGCTGTCGCTGGGGCTGCTGGTGTATTTCGGCTACGGCATCCGCCACAGCAAGCTGGCGCAGGAACAGCAGAGCGCGGGTTGAGCCGCGCTGGGATGGAGACGACGGCTCTACGGGCCGTCGTCGTCGTTGGATTTTCGCGATCGCGGCTTACGCCGCTCCCACAACAGCAGCGGCAGGCCCCAGCCTTGGGGTAGGAGCGGCGTAAGCCGCGACTCGAAATACGGGCGGCGGCGCGGCTTGCGCAACGAGTGCGAACCCTCGGTCGCGGCTTACCCGCACATTGCCTCCTGTGGGAGCGGCGTAAGCCGCGAGCGCGACATCACGACACACCGCGCACGCAACGCCCGCAACCCACTAGCCTCTAGCGCGGCGCCACATACCCGCCGGGTACCCCTTCCGGCGACAGCACCAGCTGCCACAGCTGCGCATGACGGCTGCGGAAGCTGGCCATGGCGCCGGCCAGGTAGAAGCGCCACATGCGCTTGAAGCGGTCGTCGTAGCGCGCGTCCAGCTCCGGCCAGGCGCGCTCGACGTTGCTGCGCCAGGCCTGCAGGGTCAGGTCGTAGTCGGCGCTGAAGTTGTGCCAGTCCTCGATCACGAAGCGCTGCTCGACGGCTTCGGCGATCTGCTGCGCCGAAGGCAGCATCGAATTCGGGAAGATGTACTTGCCGATCCACGGATCGGTGTGGGTGACCGAATGGTTGCCGCCGATGGTATGCAGCAGAAACAGGCCATCGGGTTTCAGGCAGCGCCGCGCGGCGTCGAAGTAGACCGCGTAGTTGCGCACGCCGACATGCTCGAACATGCCCAGCGAGAACACACGGTCGAAGCGCGGGTCGGCCCCGCCGACGCCGCTACCGCTGTCGCCCAGCGCGCCGTCGCCAACATCGCGGTAGTCCTGCAACAGGATCTCCACCGGCAGCCCCGCGCACAGCTCGCGCGCGTACTCGGCCTGCTCGCGTGAGATGGTCACGCCGACGCCGCTCACCCCATACCGTTCGGCGGCGAACTTCAGGCCCTCGCCCCAGCCGCAGCCGATATCGAGCACGCGCATCCCCGGAAGCAGGCCCAACTTGCGGCAGACCAGGTCGAGCTTGGCCTCCTGGGCGGCGTCCAGATCGTGCAGCGGCGCGCCGTCGCGGTCGCGCCAGTAGCCGCAGCTGTAGACCAGGCGCGAGCCCAGCATGGCCCGGTAGAGGTCGTTGCCCAGGTCGTAGTGGCGTTCGCCGACGGTGAAGGCGCGCTTGCGGCTCTGCAGGTTGATCAGATGCGCGCGCAGGCCGTCGAACAGCGCGCTCCAGCCGTGCACGCGCTCGTCCACGTGCGCGCGCAGCAAGCGGAACAGCATCCCGTCCAGCGACTCGCAGCGCCACCAGCCGTCCATGTAGGACTCGCCCAGGCCCAGGGACCCCTGGGCGATCACGCGCGAAAAGAAATGCTCGTCGTCGACCTGGATGTCCCAGGGCCGATCGCCGCCGACGTGGACGTCGGCCAGCGCCAACAAAGCTTCGACCCGACTGCGCAAGGTGCCAGGCATGACGGCCTCGTTTCGAGTTTTTCGCCAGGGCCGGCGAACGCCGCCGGCCAAGACATCCTAGCGCCGACTCAGGCGCCGGCGAACAGCGTCTTGTAGGCCGGCGCCACGAACGGCAGCAGCACGCTGGCCGGCACTTCCACGGTCTGGGTGCCGTCGGAGTACGGGCCGACCTCGTAGGGCGGGAACACGAAGCGCAGCGCGGTCATCTTGCCGTCGACCGCGACCACCGGCTCGAACAGGGCGAAGTTGGCCGGGTCGGCGCCGGTGCCGTCGTCGATCATGCGGCCGGCGCTCTCGACCACCTCGGCACGCTCGGCCGGGGCCAGGTCGTCGGCATCGACGCGCTGCGACAGCGCCGAATGCAACTGCTCGCGCACGTAACGCGAGATCGCGTCCCAGCCCTTCTTGTCCGGCACCAGGTCGGTGGCCTGGAGCAGCTTGTTCTGCTGCGGCAGCCAAACGAAGCGTGCGATCAGCGGCGAGCCGTGGGCGCCGCCGGTGTAGCTGCTGCCCTCGGCGGCGACCGCCACCAGTGTCGGCGAGTCCAGCACTTCGGTGAAATTCAGCGACAGGTCGTAGGGCGCGCTGCCCTCGCCTTTCTTGCGCGCCTGCGCGGCCTCGATCAGGTCGGTGCGGGCGGCGTCGGCATAGCGCTTGAGCTCGGCCGCCAGGCCCGGGTACTTCGCGGCCGGGGTCTGGTAGCTGATGCCGATCACGTAGTCGGGCGTGGTCTCGGCCACGTCCTTGAGTTCGACCTCAGGCACGGCCGCGGCGGTAGCGGCTTCGGGCGTCGTGCCCGGCGCCGTGGCGGTCGTGGGAGTGGCGGCCTCGCGCTTGCACGCGACCATGGCCAGACAAAGCACGGTAACGGCGACGGCGCGCCGGACGACGACAGACTTCATGGGGGGCAATCCTTTGATGTTCCGCGGACATTATCGTCCAAACCGTGATGCCCACATGTAAACGCGCGCCGAAACTGCGCTACGCGCGGCGGCCGGTCACCACTGGCTACGGTGCGGCAGCAATCCCTGCAATTCGGCGTCGGTCAGGTTGCGCCACTGGCCGGGCTTGAGATACGCCAATTTGACGTTGCCGATGCGCACCCGCATCAGCTGCTTGACCCGGAAACCGAAGTGTTCGGCCATCAACCGGATCTGTCGGTTCAGGCCCTGCACCAGCACGATCCGGAAACCGAAGCGGTTGAGCTTGCCGGTCTTGCACGGCAGCGTGGTCTGACCGTGGATCGGCACCCCGCGGCTCATGCCGCGCAGGAACTCCGGGGTGACCTCGTGGTTCACCGCGACCAGGTATTCCTTCTCCAGCTTGTTCTCGGCGCGCAGGATCTCGTTGACGATGTCGCCGTTGCTGGTCAGCAGGATCAGGCCTTCGGACTCCTTGTCCAGGCGTCCGATCGGGAAGATCCGGCGCTCGTGGCCGACGAAGTCGACGATGTTGCCCTTGACCGAGGACTCGGTGGTGCAGGTCACGCCGGTCGGCTTGTTGAGCGCGATGTAGACGTGCTGGCGTTGGCCCTTGATCGCGGCGCGGGTGCGCAGCTTCTGACCGTCGACCAGAACCTCGTCGTCCTCGCCGACCTCGGCACCGATGCGGGCGCGTACGCCGTTCACGGCCACCCGGCCCTCGGCGATGAGGCGGTCGGCCTCGCGTCGCGAGCAATGGCCGGTGTCGCTGATGTGTTTGTTCAGGCGCATGCGGGGGTGGTCGCGGGGGGCGCGGGTCGGGGACGGGCGCGCATGCTGTCACACCTTGGGCCGCGCTGCAGCGTCGGCTCAGCCCAGCAGGTCGGAAAATTCAGGATGGCGCTCGATCCAGGCCGCCGCGTAGGAGCATGCCGGGCGCACCTTGAGGCCGGCGGCGCGGGCGTGTTCGAACGCGGCCCGGACCAGATCGCCGGCGATGCCGCGGCCGCCGATCGCGTCCGGCACCCAGGTGTGGGTGATCACCAGATGGTCGCCGTCCAGGCGCGAATCGAGGGTGGCGATCTCGCCGTCGACCGTGGTGGAGAAACGGCCTTGGGCGGCGTCGTGTTGGATGTCGGGCATGTCGGTTCCTGGTCGGGGCGACGGAGCCCGCGCCTGGCGGGCTCCGTATACGTCGGGTCAGCGATTATCGCGCTTGCCCTGGTTGCGTCGATCCTGGGTACCGATGCTGCCCTGGATCGCCTGCATCCGGCTCTCGGCGGCGTGCAGTTCTTCGGCCTTGGCCTCGGCGCCCGGCGACTGCGCGCCCTGCTTCGGGACCTGGCCGTGCTGCGAGTCCAATTGCTGCCAGGGCGGCGGCTGGCGGTCGTGCTCCTGCTTGGCCTCGAGCAACTGGCGGGTGTTGGCCAGGGCCTGCTCGGGGGTGATCGGACTGCCGCGTTCGGCTTCGGTGGCCTCGGCGTTCGCGGCTTCGTCGCTCGATGCCGACGCCGCGGGTGCGACCGGCTCCGAACGCGGCTGGGTCGGCACCGGTGCCGAGGCGGTGACCGGTTTCTCGACCGGAGCCTTGGCGGCCGGCGCGCGTGCGGCGACGGTCGGGACGGCGACGGCCGAGGTCGCGGCGGGCGCGGTGGCGCTCGGGGGCACGGCCGGGCTGACCGGGCCGCGACGCGGGGTCGGGGCCGGCTTCGCTCCGGGGGCGCTGGACAGGGCTGCGACCGGCGTTCGAGACGGCGCCTGCTTCGGCAGCGGCTTGGTTGCGGCCTTGGGTACAGGCGTCTGCGGCGCGGTCTTCTTGAGCTCGAGCTTCGGCAGCGCCTGCTTGGCGACGACCTGCTTGGCGACGACCTGCTTGGCGACGACCTGCTTGGCGGCGGGCTTCTTGGCTACGGGCTTCTTGACGGCCGGCTTCTTGACGGCCGCCTGCTTGGCCATGGGCTGCTTCGACGCCGCTTTCTTGGCCACAGGTTTCTTGACGGCGGCCTTCTTGGCGGTGCGCTTGACGGCCTTCTTCGCCACCTTGCCGGTCGGCTTGGCGACCACAGTGCGCTTGCTCGCGGTCTTCTTCACGACCTTCTTGGCCGCTTTCTTCACAGTCTTCTTGGCCGCCGGCCGGGCGGTCTTCTTCACGGTCTTGCTCGTCGCCGGTTTCGCGGTCTTGCGCGCCGGCGCCTTGCCCGCGGCGGTCTTGCGGACCGTTTTCTTGGCTGCGGCCTTGCGGGCCGGGGCCTTCTTGACGGTCTTGGCGGCTTTCTTGGTCGCCATGCCTTGCCTCCTGTCGTGTCTCCGAACGGACGGCGGCGCGGTGCCACCGCTACCCAGGTGGTAGCACGCAGGGCATTCAAGCCGGGTGAGCGAGGACCCGGCCGACACGCCCCATCGCGTCAGCCCCGGCGGGCCCTGGACGGCCAGCGTTGACGCCGTGCGTCACATTTTCGGGGTGATCGGGGCCACAGACGCTGGCACAGTTTCTGCGTCGTTTCCGTTACCAGAAGGAAAGCGAACGAGAGGAAAGGGCCATGTCCATGAACCTGCCCATGAACACCGTCAGCGATGGCGCCTTGGTCACCCGACTGTACGACCTGGTCCGCACCGGCGAAGGCGATGCCCAGGAGCTGATGCAGCTCGACGCCGCCATCTACGGCCGCCTGGCCGAAGCCTATGGCGAGACCATCCCGGAATTGGAAACCCTGCCCCGCATCGAAAGCCGCTGGGCCGCCTGAATCCCGTCTATGGGGGACGGGCGCGATCGGCGGAACTGGGGGCTCGTTAGCTGCTGCGGGACGCAAGGACCTATTTCCAAGGTTCCACCAGCAGCATGAACAGCACGCCGTAGATCGCGCCCACTAGATGGACGCTGTACGCAGCGAACGATCGCGCTGCGCACAGCGCATGTCGAATGCACAAACATGGCACGCGACTTGGTCGCGACATCGCACCGCGCGGCTTCGTTCTTATCCGGCGACATCGCCGTCGACTAACCTCTCGCCTCCCCCAACGCGGAGAGTAGAGATGGATATCCGTAACTCCACACGGCCGGCGAACGACCACGCCACCTACCACCGCCTGTTCCTGACCCTCAGCGGCTTCTGAAGGCGGAGTCCCGCCCGGGCGCGGTCAACGGAACTGGGGGTTGCTCAGCTGTTGCAGGAAGAACGGGCCGATCCGCGAATCCACCAGCAGCATGAACAGCACGCCATAGATCGCGCCCGATAGATGGGCGCTGTGGTTGACGTTGTCGCCGCCGCGCCGATCCATCCAGAACGAATAGCCCACGTAACCGACCGCGTACACGATCGCCGGCATCGGGATCGGTATGTAGATCAGCGTCCAGGGCGCCAGCAGGATGAAGGCGAACAGCACCGCCGAGACCCCGCCCGACGCGCCCAGACTGCTGTAGTTGGCGTCGTTGCGATGGCGCAGATAGGTCGGCAGGATCGCGACGATGATCGCGGTCACATAGAAGAACACGAAGCCCAGCGGCCCTATCAGCCTGTCCAGCACCGGCTCGATCTGGCTGCCGAAGAGGTACAGGGTGAGCATGTTGAACAGCAGGTGCGGCCAGTCGGCGTGGATGAAGCCGTGGGTCAGCAGGCGCTCGTACTGGCGCTGGCGCTCCACCGCCGGCGGCCACAGGATCAGCCGCTGCATCAACTTGGGTTTATCGAACGCCAGCCACGACACCAGCACGGTCACGGCGATCAGGACGAAGGTCAGCATCGGGCGGAATCTCGCGCTTGCGCTCAGGCGGCTCGGTAGTGGTCCTGCATCGGATAGCGGCGCGCGTATAGACCGAACGCGGCCGCGGCGACGAAGGCGAAGCCGGCGAAGAAGAACATCAGGAACGCGTTTTCGCTGAGCCCGGTGCCGGCGATGTGCGAGGTCACCGTCGCGTTGCGCACCGCGGCGTTGGTCAGCATCACCCACAGGTTGCCGAAGGTGCTGGTCAGGTACCACAAGGCCATGATCACCCCCTTCATCGCATGCGGCGCCTGGCTATAGGCGAATTCCAACGCGGTCGCCGAGACCAGGATCTCGCCGAAGGTCAGCAGGACATAGGGAACGACCTGCCAGGCCAGCGACATGGGGTGGCCTGCGTCCATATACAACTGCAGCACCGCCGCGACGATCCAGGACAGGCCCGAGATCGCGATGCCGAAGCCCATGCGCCGCAGCGGCGTGGGATTGAGCCCGACCCGGCGCAGCGCCGGATACAGCAGCAGGTTGTTGAACGGGATCAGCAGCATCACCAGCAGCGGATTGATCGCCTGCATCTGCGAGGCCGCGGCACGCGCGCCGCCTTCGGCGGAGATCAGCCAGTTGGGCCACCACCACAGGTCGGTCGGCACCACCATCTTCTGGCCCTGCAGCACCCAGGTCGACGCCTTCTGGTCGAACAGCGACCAGAACGGGGTCACCAGGGCGAACACGATCACGATGCGCAGCACCGCGCGCACACCGTCCACGGCCGCGTCCGCATGCTTGCCGCGTGCGCGGTCGAGCTGCAGCGAAATGCCGTAGCCGCCGAAACCGATCAGCAGGCCCAGCGCCAGGCAGGCGCTTTTGACGAAGCCCATCGCCGGCACGAAGCTCAGCGACAGCGCGCCGATGGCCAGCGCCACGCCCAGGCCGGCCACGATCGCGCCGGGGTTGCCCTGCCCGGCGACCTTGCCGCTCAGCGCAGTGCGGGCGACGTTGAAGAACGAATCCGGATCCGGCGCCTCGCGGGTAGGCGGCACCCGCACGTAGCGGTTCCGGCCCAGCCAGAAGATGAAGGTGGCCAGGAACATCAGCGCGCCGGGAATGCCGAAGGCGATGCTGGGGCCGTACTCGCGCAGGAAGATCGGCATCAGCAAGGACGCGAACAGCGAGCCGAAGTTGATCGTCCAATAGAACGCGTCGAACACCAGCTTGGCCTTGTGCTTGTTGCTCTGGTCGAACTGGTCGCCGCAGAACGACACCACCAGCGGTTTTATCCCGCCCGCGCCGAAGGCGATCAGGAACAGGCCGGTATAGAACCCGGTCTGGCTGTGCTCGAACATCGCCAGGCAGGCGTGGCCGGCGCAGTAGATCAGCGAGAACCAGATGACGGTGTTGTACTTGCCGAAGTAGCGGTCGGCCAGCCAGCCGCCGAGCAGCGGGAAGAAGTAGGTGCCGATCATGAAGCTGTGGAACACCTCCTTGGCCAGGTGCTCGCGCTCGGCCAGGTCGGAGGTGGACGCCAGCAGCAAGGTCCCGACCAGGAACGAGGTCAGGATGTTGCGCATGCCGTAGAAGCTGAAGCGCTCGGCCGCCTCGTTGCCGATGATGAAGGCGATCTGGCGGGGCATCCGCCCCTGCGAATCGGCAATGGCGGTGGCGGCTTGGCTCATCTACGACGGTCCTGCGGTTGCGGTCCGCTAAGCCTAACCGATCGTCGCAGCCGCACCGCCGCTGCCGGGGCTGCCCTTCGGCGGACGGCGGCGGACGGCGCCGCATCCGACCCGATGCGGCACAGCCCGGCTCGGGGCCGGCTTGTCAGGCCGGCTTGTCAGGTCGCACTCAGGCCCATTCGCTCAGGCCTTCGCGCTCGTACAGGGCCCGGAACGAGGGCCGCGCCTTCATGCGCCGGGCCAGCTCGCCCAGGTGCGGCCAGTCGTGCGCGGGGCGCGGGGTGTTGCGGCTCCAGCGCATCAGCATGGTCAGGTAGAAATCGACGATGCCGGGCGTCTCGCCCAGCAGGTAGGGGCCGTGCTCGGCCAAGTGGGCGTCGATGCGCTGCCAGGCCGCCTCGACGCGCTCGGCGATCGAGGCGCGCATCGCATCGGGCTCGGCGCCGGCGATGTCGCCCGGGTACCACCACAGCCGCAGCGGCGACTGCACGGCATTGGCCAGGTACAGCATCCACTGGTAGTAGCTGCCGCGGAGCGGGTCGGACGGCAGCGGCGCGAAGCCGGCCTCGGGATGGCGGTCGCCGAGCAGCAGCAACAGGCCGGCGGTCTCGTGCAGCGCCTCGCCGTCGACGATCAGGGTCGGAATGCGGCCGGCAGGATTCAGCGCCAGGTAGTCGGGGCGCTTGTGCGCGCCGCTGTCGATGTCGGTCAGGCGCAATTCGTGCGGCTGGTTCAGTTCGATCAGCAGCCAATGCACGACCAGGCTGGCGGCACCGGGCGAGTAATAGAGCGCGTACATGCGGTCGATCCTGGAGGCGGCGGAGCAGTCTATGCCAGCCGCGCATCCGTACGCACGCGCGTGGAACGCGACATGCACGTGCTGACGCCGGCTGTCAGTAGTGTGCAAGCGATGCACAGCTGCGGCAGCAAGGCTCCGCTACCATTCGGACTGACCTGGGAGACCCCGCATGACCCGCACGCTTCTGCTCGCCGCGCTGCTCGCCACCGCCCTGCCCGCCACGGCCGCCGATACCTCGCTCAGTACCGTTGCCGAACGCAGCGGTTTCATCAAGACCGGCCGCTACGACGAAGTGATCGCACTGTGCGAGGCCTACGCCCAGCGCTACCCGGACGCGGTGCGCTGCACCGACTTCGGCACCTCGCCCGAAGGCCGGCCGATGAAGCTGCTGATCGTCTCGCCGGCCGGCGCCTTCACCCCGCAGGCGGCCAAGGCCAAGAACCTGCCGGTGACCCTGATCCAGGGCGGCATCCACTCCGGCGAGATCGACGGCAAGGACGCCGGCTTCCTGGCCCTGCGCCAGGCCCTCGACGGCGAGGCGGCCCAGGGCGCGCTGGCCAAGCAGGTGCTGCTGTTCGTGCCGGTGTTCAACGTCGACGGCCACGAGCGCTACGCGCGCTGGAACCGTCCCAACCAGCGCGGCCCGGAGGAAATGGGCTGGCGCACCACCGCCCAGAACTACAACCTCAACCGCGACTACCTCAAGGCCGACAGCGCCGAGATGCAGTCCATGCTCAAGCTGGTCGGCGCCTGGGACCCGCTGGTCTACGTCGACCTGCATGTCACCGACGGCGCCAAGTTCGAACACGACGTTTCGATCCAGGTCGAACCGGTGAAATCCGGCGACCTGCCCCTGCGCAAGGCCGGCACCGCGCTGCGCGACGGTGTGATCGGGCAACTGGCCAAGCAGGGCTCGCTGCCGCTGCCCTACTACCCCTCGTTCGTGCGCAACGACGACCCCGCCTCCGGTTTCGAGGACTCGGTCGCGCCGCCGCGCTTCTCGCACGGCTATTTCCAACTGCGCAACCGCCTGGGCATGCTGGTCGAAACCCACTCCTGGAAGGACTACCCGACCCGGGTGCGGATCACCCGCAACACCATCGTCGCCGTGCTCGAAGGCGTCGCCGCCAACGGCGCGGCCTGGCAGCGCGAAGCCGCCGCCGCCGACCAGCGCGCGGGCAAGCTCGCCGGCCAGCCGGTGGCGCTGGACTACAAGGCCGGCCCCAAGACCCGCACCGTCGCCTTCCGCGGCTACGCCTACACGCGCACGCCGTCGGAGATTTCCGGCGCGCTGATGACGCGCTACGACGAGAACACCCCGCAGGTCTGGAACCTGCCGATGAAGGACGACGTCCAGCCCAGCCTGACCCTGAAGGCGCCGCGCGGCGGCTACCTGGTGCCGGCCGCGCACGCGGCCTGGGTCGCGGCCAAGCTCGACGTGCACGGCATCGCCTACCGTCGCCTCGACGGCGCCCTGCCCAAGGCCCGGGTCGAAACCTTCCGCGCCGACCAGGCCGACTTCGCCGCGCAATCGGTCGAAGGCCACCAGCGTCTGACCGCCAGCGGCGAGTGGAAGCCGGAAGTCCGCAACGTCGCCGCCGGCGCCCTGTTCGTGCCGATCGCCCAGCCCAAGGCGCGCCTGGCGATGGCGCTGCTGGAACCGCAGGCGCCGGACGCGCTCGCGGCCTGGGGCGAGTTCAACAACGCCTTCGAGCGCAAGGAGTACATGGAGGACTACGTGGCCGAGGAAGTCGCGCGCGAGATGCTCGCCGCCGATCCCAAGCTCAAGGCCGCGTTCGAGCAGAAGCTGAAGTCCGACCCGGCCTTCGCCAAGGACCCGCAGGCGCGGCTGGAGTTCTTCTACCGCCGCCACTCGTCCTGGGACGGCAGCTACCGCCTGTACCCGGTGCTGCGCATCGCCACGGTGCCGCGTTGAGCCCGCGGGCGGCCGGCCTGCCCGCGCTGCGCCGCCTCGCCGTGCGGCTGCTGACGACCGTTGCCGTGCTGGCGGCGGTCGCGGCCGCGCCGGCCCACGCCGCCGAACACAAGACGC
>CAMLID010000026.1 GCA_946480055.1 uncultured Lysobacter sp.
CTGGACTGGCTGATCCCGAGCGCGTTGGCCAGCTGCTGCGAGGAGTAGTCGCGCAGCAGATGGGCGTTGTCGAGCAGGAAATCGGCGATGCGGCGTTCGATCGCCGACATGCGGTCGCGCTCGGCGCGGATTTTGAGTAGCGGCGACATGTCCGGGCCGGTCCTGGGCTCAGCCGGGCAGGGCTTCGAGGCCGCGGATCTCGCGGATGCCCAAGCCGGGCGCATCGCTGACCGAGATCTCCGACTCGTTGAAGTTCACCCCGCCGTCGACCGGGTTGAACGCGCACAGCGACGGCCCGTCCAGATCGACCTTGGTGATGACATTGGACTTGGCCACCGCCACGTGCACGGCCGCGGCCACGCTGATGCTGGTCTCGATCATGCAGCCGATCATGCACTCCACCCCGTACAGCGCGGCGATGTCGGCGATGCGGATGGCGTTGGAGATCCCGCCGGTCTTCATCAGCTTGATGTTGATGATGTCGGCGGCGCGCATGCGGATAAGATCGATGACCTCGGTGGGGCCGAACACGCTCTCGTCGGCCATGATCGGAGTATGCACGCGCTCGGTCACGTACTTCATGCCGTCCAGGTCCTGCGCCTTGACCGGTTGTTCGACCAGCTCCAGACGCACCCCGGCGTCCTCCAGCTGCTGGATCGCGTACACCGCCTGCTTGGCGGTCCAGCCCTGGTTGGCGTCCAGGCGCAGCAGGGCGCGGCCCTCGACCGCGGCGTAGATCGCCTTGACCCGCTCGATGTCGACGCCGATGTCCTTGCCGACCTTGATCTTCAGCGACTCGAAGCCGCGTTCGACCGCGCTCATCGAATCGGCCACCATCTTGTCGATGTAGTCGACGCTGATGGTGATGTCGGTGGCGATGACCGGGTCGCCGCCGCCGAGCATCTTGTACAGCGGCGCACCGTATAGCTGGCCCCACAGGTCGTAGATCGCGATCTCGACCGCGGCCTTGGCGCTGGTGTTCTTCTCCAGCGCGCTCTGGATCAGTTGGGTCAGGCGGTTGAGGTCGGCGATGTCCTCGCCGATCAGACGCGGCGCGATGAACTTGCGGATCGCCTCGACGATGGAGCCGTGGGTGTCGCCGGTGATCACCGCGGTCGCCGCGGCCTCGCCGTAGCCGACCTGGCCGCTATCGGTGTGCACCGACACGACGATGTCCTCGACCGTGTCGACGGTGCGCAGCGCGGTCTTGAACGGCGTCTTCAGCGGGACGCGCAGCATGCCGAACCGGATATCGGTAATTTTCATGGAGCTCCGATCGCTTCGTAAGTAGTGGGCACTCAGGGGCGGATGCGCTGGATGCTGGTGATGCGGTCGACGTAGCTATGGGCCTCGTCGAACAGCAGCGGAGTCAGCGGCGACACCGATACCCCGTTGAGATGGGCGCGGGCCATGCGGCCCTCGGCATCGTGGTAGCTGATGCCAGTGGTGTCGTGGATCACATAGGGCTCGCCGTTCTGATCGCCGATCACCATCATCACGTGGCCGGGGATATAGATCAGGTCGCCGACCTGCAGCTCGCGCACCACTTTCATGCGCGCGGCGCGGTCGTCCTGATCGCCGAAGGCGATGCGGTTCAGTGCCGGGCTCACCGCCTGGTCGCGGGTATTGCGCGGCAGCGTCACTCCGAAGCTGCGGTAGACGTCGGATACGAAGCCGCTGCAGTCGCGCGCGTTGTAGGAATGGCCCCAGCCGTAGCGCTCGCCGAGGAACTTGAAGCCCTGGCGCAGCAGGTTGGCCTTGGTCAGCGGCAGGTAGCGCTCGGCGGTGTCCTGGTTCTTGGGCAGCAGCGCCGGTGCGAAGCTCAGGCGGCCGTCGTCGCCGCGCACCGGCAGTTCGATCACATGCGCGGTGTAGGGGTGCTGGCCGTTGACCGGACGGTCGGCCGGCCAGTCGGCCAGCAGCGGCACGCGCACGCCCATGTCGAGCTGCAACTGCGACAGCTTCGGCTGCTCCGGCGTGTACACGGTGCGCGCGGTCGCGCCGGTGACGATCAGTTGCGGCGTGCGCTGCCCGTAACCGAACACCGCCGCCGGGTCGCCTTGGGCGACGTAGCGTTTCTCGACCCAGGCCGTATACAGCGGGCTGACCACGAACCACCACTGGCGGTCGCGGCTCTCGTGCGCGATCGCGACCGGATCGCCGGGAAACAGGCCGCTTTCCTGGAAACGGTCGATGTCGTGATCGTCGGGCGAGTTGAACACGCGCAGCGGCGTCGGAAACGCGCGCAGATCGGCGCGGTGCACGATCAGGCCGTAGCGTAGCGGCTGCTGCTCCGGGATTGCGCCCAGGTCGAGTGCGTCCTGCATATCATCGAGCACGCCGCTGGCGATGGGCCGGCCGCGCTCGTCGTACAGCGCCTGCGTCGGGCGCTCCGACACCGATGCGATCCAGCTTCGGATCTGCTCGCGCGTGACCGTCGCCGGCAGGGCCTGCAGATCGTGCACCGACGCGTCCAGTTCGCGCAGCTTGGCGTTCTGCGTCGCGATCGCGGCTGTGTTCAATACGACGCGATCCGCGCGCGCCTGGCGCTGGATCCAGAATTCCGCATTCAATTGGCGTTCCTCCACGCCGATTACGCCATGGGCGGGGATGGGAAGCGCGGCCGGTGAAAGCGCGACGGGCGGAGCCGCTGCGAGCGGCTGCAGCGCGGCGCCGAACAGCCCGGCGGCGGTGAGCAGGACGAGGAGCGGACGCATCGGATCAGACTCCCGTGGGCGAAAGGCCGGACAGCACGCCGGCCATGAACAGTCCGATGCCGGTGCCCAGCACCAGGCCCAGCATCGCCAACAACACCGCCGCCGGCACCAGCGCGCGCGAGTAGGTCGCCGCGAGCACCGGCGCGGTGGCCATGCCGCCGATCTGCGCCAGCGAGGAAATCCCGCACAGGTACAGGTCGAAACGGAACGCGCGCGCCGCCAGCGCGAACAGGCCGACGTGCAGCACCAGCACGGTGAAGCCGACCAGCACGAACAGCGGCGCGGCCGACATTCCGGCGAAGTTGCTCTGCGAGGCCAGCACCGCGACCAGGCAGGCCAACAGCGCGCCGGCCAGCGGCGCCGGCACCGGCGATGTCGCCAGCGGCGAGCGCGCGAGCGCCAGCCCGACGACGGTCGCGATCAGCACGGTCCACGCAGTGACGGTCAGGAAACCTTGCGTCGGCAGCAAAGCGGCCAGCGCCATCGCGCCATTGCCGACCAGCAGGGCGATGCCCAGCCACAGCAGCACGCCGCCGGCGCCGGCTTCGCCGCTCGCTCGCGGCGCGGCCGCGACCGGCAGCGCGCGCTCGTCGGCGCGGGTCCAGCGATTGAACGCGGGCGCGAAGCGCACCGCCGAGAACAGCAGCACCACCCACACCGAATAGCACAACGCGTCGGCCAGCAGTACCGGCGGCAGCAGGTTGTCGGGCAGGCCGATCGATTGCTTGACTGCGACCAGGTTGGCCGAACCGCCGGTCCAGGTCGCGCTGAGCGCGGCCAGCATCTTCCAGCCATCGGCGGGCAGAACGTTCCGGTAGATCAGGTAGGCGAGCACGATCGAGGCCAGGATGCTGGCCATCGCACAGGCGAACACCGCCAGCATGCGCGGGCCCAGCGCCAGGATCGCGCGCAGGTCGCAGCCGACCATCAACAGGAACAGCAGCGCCGGCAGCAGTTGCGAGGTCAGGTGGCGCTGGGCGGCGGCGATCTCCGTCGTGCTCTGCCACAGGCCCGCCACCGCCAGCGCGGTCACCAGCAGATAGGTCAGCACGATCGGCGGCAGCACCGAGAACAGCCGCCAGCCGTAGCGCCGTTCCAGCGACGGAAACAGGCCGGCCGCCAGCAGCACCACCGCCAGATAAGGCCAGACCGTTTCGATCATCGCGTCCCCTCGCTAGCGCCGGGCGATCGTCGCGACCGGCTCAGTGGGAATACATACTTCACAACGAGAATTTGTCAAGAATAAATTATTGACCGACCCGTCCGGCCATGTTACACAGCCGTGACTGGGTCCTCAGATGGTCGGCTGCGACGTGGAACGTTCCGTGCTTCCGCTCGATTCGGCGATGCTCCGCGCTTGGCGCCGGGCCGCGCGCGGCCTGTGCCTGGCCGGGCTGATGCTCGCGCTGCCCACGGCCTGGGCCGGCTACGACCGCGGTCCTAGCCAGATCGTCGCCCTGATCGATGGCGGCCGCTTCGTCGACGCCAACCTGGCGATCGATGCGGCGCTGGCGCGTCCGGGCGTAAGCGCGGACGAGCGCGCGGCGCTGGAGTTCCAGCGCGAACGCATGCGCCGCATCCGCCTCGACTTTCCGCTGACCGAGGTCGACGCCCGGCGCAAGCTCGGCGAACTGATACCGGATCTGCGCGACGACGAGTTCGCGGCCTGGAAGCGCGCGAACCTGCTCGAACACCTGGACATCGACGGCCAGCCGTACTACTTCACGCGTGCGGTCTCAAATCTGTTCCTGCTGGATCCCGCCGCCGATGCGCGCCGGCGTCCGCCGCGCAAGCCCAGCAGCGGGCCGATGGAAAGCGCCAACGCCTATCACGACGAAGCACTGCGCGAGGCGCGCGCAAGCGGCAAGACCAGCGTCGCTCCGCGCCGCGTGCGCGTGACCCAGTCCATCGTCGTCAATGCAGATGCGGTGCCTGCCGGCGAAACCCTGCGCGCCTGGATCCCGTACCCGCGCCTGCGGCCGGGCCACCAGGAGGACCTCGTCCTCCTGGCCAGCACGCCCGCTTCGCACCGGATCGCGCCCGAATCCACCCAGCAGCGCACGGTCTACCTGGAGCAGGCCGCGAAAGCCGGGCAGCCGACCACGTTCTCGATCAGCTACGAGCTCACCGTCTACGGCCAGGTCCATCGCATCGATCCGGACAAGGTGCAGGCGCTGGGCGATCGTCCCGACCTCGCGCCCTACCTTGGCGAGCGAGCGCCGCACATCGTCTACACCGATGCGCTGCGCCGCTATTCGCGCGAAGTCGTCGGCGACGAGGCCAATCCCGCGCGCATCGCGCAGAAGCTTTACGCCGCGGTCGACCGCATCCCCTGGGCCGGCGCGCGCGAGTATTCGACCTTGTCCAACATCAGCGACTACGCCCTGCACGCCGGCCATGCCGACTGCGGTCAGCAAACGTTGTTGCTGATGGCTCTGCTGCGCTTGAACGGAATTCCCGCGCGCTGGCAATCGGGCATGGTCTATTCCGACGGCGACTACGACAACCTGCACGACTGGGGCTGGCTGTATCTGGCGCCCTACGGTTGGGTCCCGATGGACGTCACCACGGGACGGTTCAAGGACGCCAAGGATCCCGGCGTCGAGTGGTTCTATTTCGGCGGACTCGATGCTTACCGCATCGCGTTCAATGACGACTACGGGACCGAACTGGTCCCGGCGAAACGGCACTTCCGTTCGGAAACCGTGGATTCGCAGCGCGGCGAAGTGGAGTGGGTGGGGGGCAACCTCTACTTCGACCAGTGGGATTACCGCTTCAAAGCACAAGTACTGCCGCTGCCCGGCCACAAACCGTAGCGGCAGCTCACCACACGGCCATGCTCTAGGGGAAACGGAAACATGCGCGCAACAACGATGAGGAAGACCGCGCTCTGCATCGCGATGGGGCTTTGCTTCGGCACGATGGCCATGAGCGCGTCGGCGGCCAACAACGACGGCTCGCTGGCCGGTCGTACCACGCCCGGCGCCGAAGTCACGATCCGCAGCCCGGACACCGGCTTCACCCGCACGGTCAAGGCCGACGAACAGGGCAACTACCGCTTTCCGTTCCTGCCGGTCGGTAGCTATACGCTGCAGACGGTCGCCGATGGGGCGGCTAGCGAACCTACGCCCGTGACGGTGTCCCTGGGTACCACCACCAACGTCAATGTCGGTTCGCAGTCGGCGACGGATCTTGCTGCGGTGCAGGTGGTGGGAACGCGTGGGATCAGTCCGGTCGATGTGTCCTCGACGGAGTCGGCCACCAACGTCACCCGCGAGGAAATGGCGCGACTGCCGGTGCCGCGCGACATCACTGATGTCGCCACCCTGGCGCCGGGCGTGAACCGCGGCGAATTCGGCGGCGTGTCCTTCGGTGGCTCGTCCGTGGCCGAGAACTCCGTGTACATCAACGGCCTCAATGTCACCGATTTCTACAACCGAGTCGGCTTCTCGTCGATGCCGTTCTCGTTTCTGCAGGAATTCCAGGTCAAGACCGGCGGTTACTCGGTCGAGTTCGGTCGCACCACCGGCGGCGTGATCAATGCCGTTACCCGCAAAGGCACCAACGAATTCCATGGCGGTGTCGATCTGCTGTTCGACAATCTGGCGCAGTCGGATGCTAAGAACCATCCCCGGCGGGTGGCTAAATACGACGACAACGAACAGAACAACTACGCGGTCTGGGGCTCGGGCGCGCTGGTCCAGGACCGCTTGTTCTTCTTCGGCATCTATGAGAAGCGCGATCTCGATGGTCAGAGCACCGACGACGGCGGCGATAATCTGTTCATCGACAGCGGGAACAACGATTTCTGGGGCGCCAAGCTGGATTGGCAGATCAACGACAAGAACTTGTTGGAGCTGTTGGCGTTCTCAGACAAAAGCGAAACCGTACGGGACAACTACCGGTTCGATGCGGATGCAGGCGAACGCACTTCCGGCCGTGAGAATCGTACGTTCACCAAGAACGGCGGCGACAACTGGGCGCTGACCTATACGGGCTACCTGACTAACGACCTGTCGGTGAAGGCGATGTACGGCGAGAACGAACGCGTCTCCTCGGTCAGTAGCCTGAACGACGCCGCCTGCAACCTCGTGCAGGATAGGCGCGTGGGTTCGAGCTTCATCGGCTGTACTAGCAATACCGCTGTGATCGACCGCAACGATAAGCGAAAGGCTACGCGTTTGGACTTCGAGTGGGCGCTTGGAAACCACTATCTGCGCTTCGGCGCCGACCACGAGAACAATACCTCCGACTACTCCAGCCGTTACCCGGGCAACGGCCTGCGCTATGAGGTCAGCGCTGTACCCCTCAGCCGGCGCGTCAATGGGGTTCGCGTACGCGATGGCCTGGATGCCTACGTGCGCACGCGCCAGGTCGCTAACCAGGGTACGTTCGAAACCGAGAACGAAGCCTATTACATCGAAGACAACTGGTCGGTCACGCCGAATCTGGTGCTCAACCTGGGTGTGCGCTGGGAGGCGTTCGACAACAAGGACGCCGACGGCCGGACCTATATCAAGATGGACGACATGGTCGCCCCGCGTTTCGGATTTTCCTGGGACGTCAAGGGCGACGCCCGCACCAAGCTGTACGGCAACCTGGGCCGCTACTACCTGCCGGTGGCGAACGTCATCAACATCAAGCAAGCCGGCCCGTTCCTGGACGAACGCACCTTCTACGAGTTCAACGGCTTCGGGACCTTCACCAATCCCGCCACCGGACAGGTCTATCCGGCCCCGATCCTGGGCCCACAGATCGGCGCGGTCGACGACTCGCAGGGCAACGGCCAAGTCGGAGACCTGAGCGGCGAAGTCGATCGCGATATGGATCCGGTCTACCAGGACGAGGCCATTCTCGGCTTCCAGTCGATGTTCGGCGAGAACTGGTCCTGGGGTGTGCGCGGCATCTACCGGCGCCTGCACGACGCCATCGACGACATGCAGATCACTCACAACGGCCATTGCGAGATCGACACATTCGTGATGGGCAATCCAGGCAAGAACCTGACCTTCTTCACCGACACCGATCCGACCTGCGATGGCGTGAACGATGCCTTCGTCACCATCGACACCTCGAAGGAAGGTTGGGCGCTGTACGACGACGACGGCAACCTGGTCGGCCAGCGCGGTTGGGGCAAGGCCAAGCGCACCTACCGTGCCTTGGAATTCATGATCGACCGCGCTTGGGACGAAAAGTGGGCGTTCAATGCCTCATACACGCTGTCCTACAGCAAGGGCAATGCGGAAGGGCCGGTCAATTCGGACACGGATTTCTCCGACAGCGGCCGTACCGAGGCCTTCGACAATCCGTTCGTGGAAATCGGCAGCTACGGCTATCTGCCCAACGACCATCGTCATCAGTTCAAGTTTCGCGGCGCCTACGCCTTCGACGACCATTAGTCGGTGGGCGCGACGCTGGACGTGCAATCCGGACGTCCGGTCAGTGAGTTCGGCACCGGAAATCCATACGACTCCACCGAGTTCCTCAGTCACTACATCTGCGAAAGGAACTGTTCGGACGACTTCGAGCCGTCCGAGCGCATCTATCGGCTGTCCCGTCGCGGCGCGTACGACAGGTTGCCTTGGACGTTCTCCCTGGGCGCCAGCGTTTCCTACAACGCAACCTTCGGCCGGGCCAAGGTGAACGCCAAGCTGGCCGTCTACAACTTGACCAACGAGCAACGGGTGACCGAGGTGAACGAGGTGCGAGAGGCCCAGAACAGTATCGGATCGCCGAATCCGTTCTTCGGCGACGGTACCGACTATCAGTCGCCGCGCTACGCCCAGTTCATCCTCTCGGTCGCGTTCTAGACCCCTTTGCCGGCGATCTGCTGCCGCGGATCGCCGGTCTTTTCCAATCCGCGCGACGGCGAACGCGTGTCGCGCCGTCCGCCCGGGTGCTTGATGACCGAAGTTTCGCCTCGCCTCGACGGCGTCGACCTGCATGCCCTGGCCGAACAGGTCGACACTCCCTGCTACGTCTATTCCGCCACCGCGATCCGCGAACGCGTGCAGGGCCTGCAAGCGGCGCTGTGGGGCCTGGACGCGCGCATCTGCTACGCGGTCAAGGCCAATTCCAATCTCGCCGTGCTGCAACTGATGGCCGGGCAGAGTGTCGGCGCGGACATCGTGTCGGTCGGCGAGCTGCGGCGCGCGCTGCGCGCCGGCATCCCGGCCGCGAACATCGTGTTCTCGGGCGTGGGCAAGACCGCCGACGAAATCGCAGAAGCGCTGAGAGTGGGGGTCTGGCGTTTCAACGTCGAATCCCACGACGAACTGCAGACCTTGCAACGCGTCGCGGCCGGACAGGGCGTGTTCGCGCGAGCCTCGGTCCGGATCAACCCGGACGTGGACGCGGGCACGCACGCCAAGATCTCCACCGGCAAGTCGGAGAACAAGTTCGGCGTGTCCATCGCCGAAGCCCGGCGCTGGTTCGCCGAGTCCGCGCTGTATCCCGATATCCGTCTCGACGGCCTGCATGCGCACATCGGTTCGCAGATCCTGCGTCTGGCGCCGTTCCGCCTGGCCCTGCAGCGCGTGGCCGAATTTGCACACGATCTAGCCGAGCACGGCCATGCCCTGAGCTGCATCGATGTCGGCGGCGGTCTCGGCGTGCGCTACCGGGAGGACCAGGAGCCGCCGCTGGCCGCGGACGAGTATGCGACGATGCTGCGCGAGACCTTCGCCGGTTTCTCCGGCACCCTGATCCTGGAGCCGGGCCGCTACCTGGTCGCCGAGGCAGGGCTGCTGCTGACGCGGGCGATCCGGGTCAAGCCGGGCCAGCAGCGCGACTTCCTGATCGTCGACGCAGCGATGAACGACCTGCAGCGGCCGGCCCTGTACGACGCCTGGCACGACATCCTGCCCTTGCACGGCCGCGGCGCCGAAGCGGTCGCCTACGACGTGGTCGGCCCGGTCTGCGAAACCGGCGACACCTTCGCGGTGCAACGACGGATGCCGGCCTGCCGGGCAGGCGACCTGATCGCGATCGCCGGCGCCGGCGCCTATGGCGCGGCGATGGCCTCGACTTACAACTCGCGACCGCTGCCGGCCGAGGTCCTGCTCGACCGCGGCCGCTATGCCGTGGTGCGACGGCGCCAGGACTTCGATGCGATGATCGCCGACGAACGCCCGGCGCAGGAGTGGCTGACCGCATGAAGCATCCCTGGTGGGTTCTGGTCGCGGCGATCGGTTTCGCGGTTCCCGCATTTGCACAGACGGCGGCGACGTCGCCGCCCGAGCTCGACGCCATCGTCGACGAGGTGGTCGCACGCTACCGCCTGCCCGGGCTCGCGATCGGCGTGGTCGAGCACGGCGAGGTCGTGTACCGGCGCGGCGTGGGTGAACTGGTCGCCGGCAGCGGCGAGCGGGTCACGCCCGAGACCCTGTTCAAGATCGCTTCCAATAGCAAGTCCATGACCACCGCGCTGCTCGCGCGTCTGGTCGATGCCGGCAAGCTGCGTTGGGACGACCCGGTGACCAAGCACCTGCCGCAGTTCCGCATGTACGACGACTGGGTCACGCGCGAGATGCAGGTGCGCGACCTGCTGATCCACGACAGCGGCCTGCGCGCGGGCGCCGGCGATCTGATGCTGTGGCCCGAACCCAACAGCTTCAGCCGCGCCGATGTGATCCACGGCCTGCGCTATCTGAAGCCGGTGCACAGCTTCCGTTCGCGCTACGACTACGACAACCTGATGTACATCGTCGCCGGCGAAGTGGCTGCGGCGGCCGGTGGAGCGCCTTACGAGCAACTGCTGCGTCGCGAAGTGTTCGAACCGCTGGGGCTGAAGCGCTGTCGGATCGGCGAGTGGCGTAGGGACAGCGTCGGCAACGTCGCCCAACCGCATCGGCGCGAAGAGGGACGCAACCTCCCGGTGCGCGAGGACGGCGCCGTCGTCGCCAACACCACCATGGCCGCGGCCGGCGGCGTGCGCTGCAGCCTGGACGACATGCTGACCTGGGTCCGGACCTGGCTGCGGCCCGACACTTCCGCCACGCCCTGGCTGTCGGCCGAACAGCGCCGCGCGCTGTGGTCGGCGCAGATGCCGATGCCGGTCTCGCAGCGCCAACGCGACTGGGACCGCAGCCGCTACAGCGCCTACGGCTACGGCTGGCGCCTGTCCGATGTCGACGGCAGCTTCAAGGTCTCGCACACCGGCACTTTGATGGGCATGTACTCGGTGGTGACCATGCTGCCCGAGCACGATGTCGGCTTCGTGGTCCTGATCAACGGCGAAGCGGAGGAAGCGCGCACGGTGCTGAACCAGGTCCTGGTCAAGCGCTACAGCGCGCCCGCGCAGCGCCGCGATGTCGCCCACTACGCGCAGGCATTGGAACGCGAACGCGCCACGACCCCGACCGCGCAGCGCGCGCCCGACACCTCGGCACGGCAGCCGGCCGATGCCGAGTCGATGCGCCCCAGGCTGGGCCGTTATCGCGACCCCTGGTTCGGCGAGGTCTCGCTGTGCGCCAAGGACGGCCGGGTACGTTTCGTGTCGCAGAAGTCGCCGCTGATCACCGGCACCGTGCAGCGCGTCGGCACGCGCTGGCTGGTCGACTGGGACGACCCCAGCGTCGACGCCGAAGCCTGGCTGGACTTCGGCGCCGCGCCGGATGCGGGAACCATGAAGATGGCCAAGGTCGATCCAGAGGCCGACTTCAGTTACGACTACGAGGACCTGGCCTTCGTTCGCGTGGGCGGCTGCGATTGAGCGCCGGGCCTGTCGCGCTGTGACGGCCTTGATTCGACGAGAGTTCTGCAGCGGTGCCGATGCCGGGCGGTACAGGAATAGAAACAAATCCTATCGTTTGAACATGCCTGTCCTGTGCGTTCGCTATCTTTGCCTTGGCGCACACTTCGGGCCATGACCCACACGACCCAGGCCCGGCCGCTCCATGCGTAGCAAACTGTTCGTGCCCGGGACGCGGCCGGAGTTGTTCGCCAAGGCGCTGGCCGGCGAGGCCGATGCGCTGTCGTTCGATCTGGAGGACGCGGTCGCCGCCGAACGCAAGGGCGCCGCGCGTGCCGCGGTCGCCGAGTTCGTCGGTTCCGATGCGGTCGCGAGCAGCACCAAGCTCGCCATCGTGCGCGTCAACGCGCCGGACTCGCCCTGGTTCGCCGCCGACCTGGCCGCGGTCGCACGGTCGGGCGTGGACTTGCTCAATCTGCCCAAGATCGAATCAGGCGAAGCCTTGCTGGCCGCGGTCGCGCAGATCGAAATCGCCGAGGCCGGCAATGGCGTCGAACGCCCGATCGGCCTGCTGATCAATATCGAAACCCCGCGCGCGCTCGCCGCCGCGGCCGGCATCGCGGCCGCGCATCCGCGCGTGGCGGGGCTGCAGTTGGGCCTGGGCGATCTGTTCGAGCCTGAAGGCGTGGAACGGAGCGACCGAGCCAATGTGCACGCGGCGATGTTCGCCCTGCGCATGGCCGCGGCCCAGGCCGGCGTGTTCGCACTGGACGGCGCGTACGCCGATCTCCACGACGATGACGGCTACCGCGCCGAGGCCGCGATGGCGCGGCGGCTGGGGTTCCTCGGCAAGACCTGCGTGCATCCGCGTCAGGTTGCGCTGGCCAACGCCGTCTTCGCCGCGACCGAGGCCGAGCTGGAAGAGGCACGACGCATCGTCGAGGCCGCGGCGCAGGCGCCGGAGCGGGGTGTGTTCGTGGTAGATGGACGCATGGTCGATCTGCCGTTCCTAAAACGCGCGCAGGCGCTGCTCGCCACCGCGGGCCGCCCATGAATACGCGTCTGTTGTCTGGTCCTCGAGGCTCCGCGTTCGCGACCCTGACGTCGTGGCGCGGTCTGTTGTTCCTGTTGCTATTGAGCGTGATCGGGCCGTTGCAGGCCGAAGCCCTGACGCCGATGCATCCGGATCGCTTGCCGACCCTGACCGGCACCACCTCACTGATCGGCATCGCCCGGATCGATGGTCGCGCGATCGCGATTTCGCCCGACGGCGCCTGGTCGCTGGAAGAGGGCGGCCAGGCCTGGTCGCCGCTGCGTTGGCCGGCGGATGTCGGCCCGACCCAGATCGTCGCCGTGGTTCAGGACGGTCAGCGCGCCTATCTGCTGCTGAGCCAGGGCGAGGGTCGCGCGGCGATGCGGATCGTGCAGCTGAGCGTGAACGAGGGCGCGCTCGCTGTGCAACCGCTGCCGTCCCTGCCGGTCGCGCTGCAGGAACCGCGCGGTGCTCTGTCGGCGGAGGCCTTCTATATCGCCGGCAAGGCAGGCGACGGCACGACCCGTCTGCTGCAACTGCGCTTCGACGACGAGCGCCCGCATTGGGCGCCGCTGACGGTATGGCCGGGTGGCGCGCCTGCGAGTTCGCTGGTCGCGCAGACCAAGGCGTTGTTCGCGGTGGTGCCGGAAGCCGATGGCGCCGACCGCATGCTGCGCTGGTCGACCGACCAGGGCTGGACCGAACCGGGCCGCGCTCCGGGCCGCGTCGTCGCCGGCTCGGGCCGCGCGATGGGTCAGGCGCACATTCTTTATCTGGTGGGCGACGGCGCCGATGCGAGTGCGCCGGCGAAGTTCATGACCTATCAGACCATCACCGCCAGCTGGGCGACGCTGCCCGGCGCGCAGACCGGCGCCACGATCGCGTCGGCCGCCTGGCCCGACGGCCTGGTCTGGGCCCAACCCGGCGCCGACGGCCGTGGCCTCGCGTTCGTGACAGCACAGGTGCAGTCCAGCAAGTTGCGCCTGCACTGGCTGGACTGGGTCGTGATCGTCGTCTACCTGGCCGGCATGATCGGCATCGGCCTGTACTTCTATCTGCGCGAGAAGCGCAACTCGACCAGCAATTTCTTCGTCGGCGGCCGCACCATTCCGTTCTGGGCCGCCGGCATCAGCCTGTACGCGGCCAACACCAGCTCGATCAGCTTCATCGCGATTCCGGCCAAGGCCTTCGAGACCAATTGGCAGTACATGGCCAACAACGTCATCGCGGTGTTCGGCCTGATGTTCGTCGCGGTGTGGATCGTGCCGCTTCTGCGTCGCCTCGACCTGATGTCGGTGTTCTCCTACCTGGAGACGCGTTTCCATCCCTCGATCCGCATGCTCGCCAGCGCCTTGTGCGTGTTCGTGCAGATCGGCAGCCGGATGAGCGTGATCCTGTTCCTGCCCGCGCTGGCGATCGCCACCATCACCGGCATCAGCGTGTTCTGGAGCGTGATCCTGATGGGCGGCTTCACCATCGTCTATACCGCGATGGGCGGCATGAAGGCGGTGATCTGGACCGACTTCGTCCAGGTGATCGTCAAGATGGGCGGCGCGATCTTCGCTATCGGTTTCATGATCTGGAGTCTGCGTGGCGGTTTCGGCGAGTTCTGGTCGGCGGCGATGGCCGAGAACAAGATGCACACCTTCGACTTCAGCTTCGACCTGACCAAGGCCACGGTCTGGGGCTTCATCTTCCTGGTCCTGTTCGAAGTCGTGCTGACCTTCCCCAAGGACCAGGTGCTGATGCAGCGCACCCTGTCGACCAAGTCCGACCGCGAGGCCGGGCGCTCGATCTGGGCCTTCGCCGCGATCATGATTCCCGGCGGCATCATCTTCTACACCATCGGCACCGCGCTGTTCGTCTACTACAAGGCCAACCCGGAGCGGATGAACCCGCTGTTACCGATCGATGCGACCTTCCCGATGTTCATCGCCGCCGAACTGCCGGTGGGCGTAACCGGCCTGATCATCGCCGGCATCTTCGCCGCGGCCATGGCGACCCTGTCGGGCATCATGAATTCGGTCGCGACCCTGATCTCGGTCGACTTCTACGAGAAGCTGGCCAAGAACCGCACGCCGAAGAAGAGCGTGTTCTTCGCCGAGATGATGACGGTGGTGGTGGGCCTGGTCGGCATCGGCACCGCGCTGCTGCTGTCGCGCTTCGACATCCATTCGCTATTCGACGTTTCGATCGAGCTGGCCGGCCTGCTCGGCGGCGGCTTCGCCGGGGCCTACACCCTGGGCATGTTCACCCGTCGCGCCAATTCGCCGGGCGTGGCGATCGGCATCGGCGCCAGCATCGTGCTGACCCTGGTGATCTGGTCGTTCCATCTGGTCCATCCGTACTTCTACCTGGCGATATCGATCCTGTTGTGCATCGTGATCGGCTACCTGGCCAGCCTGATGTTCCCGGCACCGACCCGTTCGCTGGAAGGGCTGACGATCTACGGCCGTAAGCAAGCGGCCGCGGCCGCGGCGGCCGCCGCAGCTGCTGCCGAAGCCGAAGCGTCGCGGCCCTGAGCGCACTCGCGCCTGCGCGAGCCCTCGTGTAGCCTGCCGGACAGCACCAGCGAGCCGCCGTGGAAACCCAGTTCCTCAACACTTTCGTGACCGTCGTCGACCAGGGCTCCATGGCCGCGGCGGCGCGCGTGCTGGGCATCACCCCGGCCGCGGTCGCCCAGCAGATCCGGACCCTGGAACGCGAGATCGGCGCCCCGCTGATCGCCCGCGTCGGCCGCACCGTCAGCGTCACCGAGGAGGGTTCGCGGATCCTGCCGCGTACGCGCGAACTGCTGCGCAGCGTCGCCGACCTGCGCAGCGTGGCCAACGAAAGCGGAGTCTCCGGCGAACTGCGCCTGGGCGCCTGTCCGACCGCGCTGGCCGGCATGCTGCCCGACGTGCTCGCGCGCATGGTCGAGACCTTTCCGCAGATCAACGTGTTCATCAAGCCGGGCTATTCGGCGGATCTCTACCACGCGGTGGAAAAGGGCGATCTCGACGCCGCGGTGGTGCTGCAGGCGCCGTTCCCGCTGCCCAAGACCTGCGAATGGCAGCTGCTGCGCGAGGAGCCGCTGATCGTGCTGGCGCCGCAGAGCATGGCCGAGCGCGACCCGCACGAACTGCTCGCGACTCAGCCGCTAATCCGCTACGACCGCCATCAATGGGGCGGGCGTCAGGCGGACGAGTACCTGCGCGCGGCCAATATCGTTCCGCGCGAGCGCTTCGAGCTCAATGCGCTCAACGCGATCGCGGTGATGGTCGATCGCGGCCTGGGCGTGTCGCTGGTCCCGGACTGGGCCAAGCCCTGGCCGGAAGGGCTCAAGCTGGCGCGCATCCCCCTGCCCGACGCTTCGGCCACGCGCCGCATCGGCATCGTATGGTCGCGCTCGAGCGTGCGGGTGCGGCTGGTGACGGTGTTCCTGCAGGAAAGCCGCAAGGCGATGCAGGCGCAGAAGGGCTGATCTCCGCGCATGCGTTCGTGCGTGTCGCGCGGAATGCGTTCTGCGTGTAAATGTTGCGATGCGACATTTTTCCTGCGCACTCAAGCAACAAAACCTAGTCTCTGAACATAGCCCGCAGCGGTTCTATGCCCGCGGCCGAGCGCATACGCTCGCTTGCACTACAACGGACTGCCGGGACGTCGGGGGGCGTCGCCAGAGCGAAGCGCGACCAGCGCGGTTCCAACGCACTACCGATCACGCAGCATCGATCACGGACAACGCCGCGACGGCGCGATCCGTCGCCATCCGAACCCATTACGAGACACGACATGGTCAAGCCACTCAGCGCCGCGATCGGCAGCATCCTGCTGCTCTCCGTCATCTCCGGACAAGCCCGTGCGCAGGACGCCGAAACGGCCGCCGACAGCGAAAGCAAGGACAGCGCCGCGGTCGACCTGGACAGCGTCGTCGTCACCGGCACGCGCAGCCCGAAGGCGGTCGACAAGATCCCGGGCGCGATCACCCTGGTGTCGAAGGAAGAAGTGCAGCGCAGCCTGGTCCTGACCGAGGACGCGACCGCGGTGCTGGCGCGCTCGGTGCCGGGTTACGCCGAATCCTCGCAGGCCATGAGCAACACCGGCGAGAACCTGCGCGGCCGCGTTGCGCTGCGCCTGTTCGACGGCGTGCCGCAGGGCTCGCCGCTGCGCGAGGGCACCCGCAACGCCACGTTCACCGATATGGGCATCGTCGGCCGGATCGAGGTCATCAACGGCCCTTCGGCCTCCGAAGGCATCGGCGCGGCGGGCGGCATCATCAACTACCTGTCGGCGGCGCCGACCAAGGAAGGCAACGAGGTCACCCTGATCTCGCGCTACTCGACCCAGTTCGGCGACGACAGCGATGGCTGGAAGTTGGGCCTGAATTTCGCCCGCAAGGACGGCGACTTCGACATGCTCGCCAGCGCCTCGATCATCGACCGCGGCATCAGCTACGACGCCGACGGCCGTCGCGTCGGCATGAACACCAGCGGCTCGGTCGCCGACTCCGAGGCGCGCAACCTGTTCCTGAAGGCCGGCTACAACTTCGGCGCCGATGGTTCGCAGCGCATCGAAGGTTCGGTCAGCCACTTCAAGATCGAAGGCAAGGCCAACTACATCCAGGTGCTGGGCTGCCGGCCTGAAGAGTTCGCGATCTGCGGCGAGACCCGCACCAACACATCCGAGCCCGGGCAGATCTTCGGCTCCAAGGCCGCGTTCAACGACTTCAAGCAATACCAGCTGACCTATAGCCATTTCGACCTCGGCGGCGGCACCCTCCTGGTCAACGCCTACAAGGCCGATCAGGCGATGCGCTACCTGGTCGAGAATTCGTCCGACCGCCAGGATCCGCTGATCGCGCCGATCGGCACGATCTACGACCAGTCCGAAATCGTGACCAACAAGAAGGGCCTGCGCACGTCGTGGACCCGGCCGTCGTTGTTCTCGGTCGCCGGGCTGGAACTGCGCGTCGGCCTGGATCTGGTCGAGGACACCGCCGAGCAGCGCCTGGCTCTGACCAACCGGGTCTGGGTGCCGCCGATGGAGTACAAGAGCCGGGCGCCGTGGATGCAGCTGTCCTGGGACGTCGGCCCGCTGACCTTCAGCGGCGGCATCCGTCGCGAAGACGGCGAGCTGCACGTCGACGACTACACCACCACCTGGTTCCGCGACCGCCGCTTCGTCCGCGGCGGCACCCTCGATTACCAGGAAAACCTGGTCAACGCCGGCGTGGTCTGGCGCATCAACGAGGGCCTCTCGGTGTTCGGCTCCTACGGCGAGGGCTTCACCCTGGCCAACGTCGGCATCCCGCTGCGCAACATCCAGTGCTCCAACGACAGCCCCGATGGCACCCAGCCCGACGGCTGCCCGAACGATCCGCAGATCAGCGTCGGCGACCTGCTCGACCTCAACGCGATCGTGGTCGACAACACCGAGTTCGGCTTCAACTGGCGCGGCAGCCGCGGCTCGCTGAGCGCTTCGCACTACGACTCCAAGTCCGACTTCGGCCAGTCGCTGTCGATCGATCCCATCACCAACGACTTCGTACTGCTGCGTGCACCGGTGCGGATCAAGGGCTACGAGCTGGCCGGCGATTACCGTTTCTCCGAGACCTGGAAGTTCAGCGCGGTCTATTCGCACACCCGCGGCAAGACCTCGTTCTGGTCCGCCGACGCGGCCGGCCGGTATCCGGCGGGCGGCCTGAACCGGCCGATGGGCGTGCTCGACATCAATCCCGACAAGTTCGCCTGGTCGGTGACCTGGAACTTCGTCCCGCGCGGCGACATCACCCTGGGCGCGACCACGTTGTTCTCGCGCAAGCTGTCGGGTACCGACGTGCGGGCGTTCGACGGCCAGAACTTCAGCTTCACCGAGAAGACCAACGGCTACACCTTGTTCGACCTGGGCATGAACTACGAGACCGAGCGCTGGGGCCGTTTCTCGCTGGGCATCGAGAATCTGCTCGACAAGCAGTACATCCTGAGCTGGTCGCAGCCGCCGGGCGGCTTCCAGAACTACTGGGCCGGTCGCGGCCGCATGGTCTCGCTCACTCACACGATCAAGTTCTGACACAAGAAAGTGGCGCGACACCCTCGAATCGCCGCCGTCGGGTCCCCGTCCCGCGGCGGCTCTTTTTTCCGCGATGCCGGGCGCCGCGGGATGGCGCTGTGCATGGCGGCGTGGTGCGCGTTCGCCATGGTGTCCGGGCATGCGGCGGAGGTTGCGGCCCTGCCGCAGGCGGCACCGGCCAGCGAGGGCTATTCGGCGCCACGCCTGGAGCGACTGCACGAGTTCATGGCTCAGGCCACCAACGAGCGTGGCTATTTCGGCGGCGTGACCCTGATCGCGCGCAACGGCCACATCGTCGATTGGCGTGCCTACGGTCATCGCGATCTCGCTCGTAGCCAGCCGATGCGGCGCGACGACATCTTTCGCATCTACTCCATGACCAAGACCGTCACCTCGGTCGCGGTGCTGATGCTGATGGAGGAGGGCAGGGTTGCTCTGGACGATCCGATCTCGCGCTATCTCCCGGGTTTCGATGCACCACAGGTGGTCGCCGGAGGCAGCGCCGATGCGCCGCGGCTGCGCCCTGCGAGCCGACCGATAACGGTCAGACATTTGCTCACCCACACCGCCGGATTCGCCGCCGGTCGTCCCGGCGACGATATCGCCTTGCAACTGTTGCGGCGCGCCGATCCGCATGCGGCGGGCGATCTGCGCGGCTTCGTCGAGCGCCTGAGCCGGGTGCCGCTGGCCGCCGATCCGGGCACCCGCTTCGGCTATGACGGCGCGGCGTTGGAAACCGCGGCGCGCCTGGTCGAGGTCGTGAGCGGTCAGCCGTTCGACATGTTCCTGCAGCAGCGCGTCTTCACCCCTTTGCGAATGCGCGACACCGGTTTCAAGGTGCCGGCGGCGCAGCGTGCGCGCGTGGTCGATATCAGCACGATGGGCGACGACGGCCGTTTGCGCCTGGACGACGGGCCCAGCGCACGCGAACCCGGGGCGCCGCTCAATGCCTATGGCAGCGGCGCCGGCGGCCTGTATTCGACCGCCGGCGACTACGCGCGCTTCTGCCAGATGCTGCTCGACGGCGGCACGCTCGACGGCGAAACCCTGCTCGGCCGCAAGACCGTCGAGCTGATGCTGCGCAATCACCTGACCATGCTCGATCCGCCGGTGACCCAGTTCAGCGATGCCGAGGGCTTCGGCCTGGGCGGCTATGTGGTGCTGGACCCTGCGCGTCGCGGCCAGCCGGGATCGGTGGGGCAATTCGGCTGGTCGGGCGCGGCCTCCACCAGCTACACCCTGGATCCGCAGGAGAAACTGGTCGCCATCCTGATGCTGCAGCACCTGCCGCGCGAGGACCGCGTCGATCTGCCGCGGATCGCGCGACGTTTCTATGCCCTGGTCTATCAGGGGCTGACGCCATGAGCGGCGGTACCGTGCTGGTAGCCGGTTCGGCCAATCTGGATTTCGTGGTCCGCGCCGCGCATGTGCCCGCGCCGGGCGAGACCGTGCTCGGGCGCGATTTCGCGACCTATCCCGGCGGCAAGGGCGCGAACCAGGCCGTGGCCTGCGCGCGCGCAGGCGTGCCTACACGCATGCTGGCCGCGTTCGGCGACGACGGCTACGCCGCACCGATCGAACGTTCGCTGCGGGCGGCCGGTGTGAGCCTGCACGCACAGCGTATAGCCGACTGCGCGACCGGCACCGCCTTCATCTGTGTGTCCGACGACGCCGAGAACGCGATCACCGTGGCGCCGGGCGCGAACGCCGCGCTGCGCCCCGAGCACCTGCCGGACCTGGATGGGGTCAGCCATCTGCTGCTGCAGCTGGAAACGCCGCTGGCGGCGGTCGAAGCCTGGGCGCGGGCCGCTCGTGCGGCCGGGACGACGGTGATCTTGAATGCAGCGCCTGCGCGCGCCCTGCCGCCGAGTCTGTTGGAAGCGGTCGACGTGCTGGTGGTCAACGAAGGCGAACTCGCTGCGATCACCGGCGTGCGCGACGACCTAGAAGCCGCGCTGGTGCGCCTGAACACGCCTTGCGTGATCGTCACCCTGGGCGCGCGCGGCTGCTGCGCACGCATCGGCGGCGAGTTTCTACATCAAGCTGCGTACCCCGTTGCGGCGGTGGACACGACCGCCGCTGGCGACACGTTCTGCGGCACACTGGCTGCGGCGCTGGCCGCGGGCGAGGACTACGCCGCCGCGCTGCGCCGGGCCAGCGCAGCGTCGGCGCTGGCCTGCACGCGCGCGGGCGCACAATCCAGCGTGCCCGAGCGCGCCGAGGTCGATGCCTTGCTCGCACGCGAACACGCAGTGTCGGCACCCGCCGCCGCGCCGCCCTGAACCGATTCGTATCGTCCCCCTTTCCGCTCTTTCGATACCGCCCGAACCGATGAATCCCAGCCCCGACCAGCCCGCATCCGACCCCAACGGCACAGACAGCGACGAGCGCCGCCCGGTGCGCAGCGAGTACAAGTTCTCGCACGTCACCACCCAGCGCTACCTGCCGCTGCCGGGCAAGGCGCCGGGCTGGCCGTTCGCCGAGATCGGGCATTGGAAGATGGATGTCGACGGCTCGGTCGACGACTGGATCGCCGAACTGATCGACTGGCGCCGCGAGCACCTGACCCGGATCGGCTACGACGACGCCAACTATCGTCGCCCCGAACTGCAGTGGGCGCAGCGCAACTTCGTCCATGCCCAGATGATGGCCGAGGACCGCTACTTCTACGATCCGGTCGAAGGCCGCTATACCGTCGAGCGTTACCTCGACGACCTCAAGCGCCGCTACGGCGGCATCGACAGCGTGCTGATCTGGCATGTCTATCCGAACATCGGCGTCGACGACCGCAATCAGTTCGATCTGGCCGGCGACCTGCCGGGCGGCATCGAAGGCCTGCGCGGTGCCATTGCCGAATTCCACCGCCATGGCGTGCGCGTGCTGCTGCCGACCATGCCCTGGGACAACGGCACCCGCGACGACGGCCGCAACGACTGGGAATCGATGGCCGAGCTGGTCAAGGCGGTCGGCGCCGACGGTATCAACGGCGATACCTACAACGGCGTGCCGCGCGCGTTCTTCGACGCCTGCGACGCGCTCGGCCATCCGGTGGTGCTGCAACCGGAGTCGACCATCAGCGCCGAGGAGGCGTTGATCTGGAACGTGCAGAGCTGGGGCAAGAAAGCGCCGAACGAAGTCGTGCCGCCGGTGGCCAAGTTCAAGTGGCTGGAACCGCGCCACATGATCAACTACGAGAACCGTTGGGGTCGCGATCGCAACCACGACCTACAGTACATCTTCTTCAACGGCGTCGGTTACAACGCCTGGGAGAACATCTGGGGCCTGTGGAACCAGCTCACCTCGCGCGACGCCGAGTCCTTGCGCCGCATCGCCGCGATCGAGCGCCGCTTCGCCGACTGCATGGTCAGCCTGGACTGGCGCCCGTACGAACGCACCTTGCAGGCAGGCGTGTTCGCCAGCCGCTTCCCGCGCGACGGCGTGACCCTGTGGACGCTGGTCAACCGTAACGAGTACGAAGTCGTGGGCGAGCAGTTCGCGGTGCCGCACACCGAAGGAACGCGTTACTTCGATGCCTGGAACGGCGTCGCTCTGGCGCCGCGGATCGATGGCGGCCGCGCGGTGTTCGAGTTCGCGATCGAAGGCCGCGGCTTCGGCGCGGTCGCGGCACTGGCGCCCGGTGCCGAAGTCGAGGGGCTCGACGCCTTCCTGGCCGGCATGGCCGAACGCGCGGCCACACCCTTGCGCGACTACTCGAATCAGTGGCGCGCGCTGCCGCAGGTGCTGGTGCCGATCGAGCCGACCACGCCGGCGCAGACACCGCCGCCAGGCATGATCGCGATCCCCGGCGGCGACTTCGATTTCGTGGTCGGCGGTGTCGAGATCGAGGGCCAGACCTGGGAAGGCGTGGACGTGCAGTACCCCTGGGAGTCCAGCGCGCGCCGCGGTCACCGCCAGCGCATGCGCATGCGGCCGTTCCATATCGACCGCACGCCGGTGACCAACGCCGAATACCAGCGCTTCGTCGAGGCCAGCGGCTATCGCCCGCGCGATTCCCACAATTACCTGCGCGACTGGATCGGCGGTGCGACGCCGCCGGGCTGGGAACGCAAGCCGGTGACCTGGGTCAGCCTCGAAGACGCACGCGCCTACGCGCGCTGGGCCGGCAAACGCCTGCCGCGCGAATGGGAATGGCAGTACGCCGCGCAGGGTAGCGACGGCCGTCGCTATCCCTGGGGCGATGCCTGGCGCGAGGATGCGGTGCCGGCTACGAACCGCGGCCGACGTCTGCGTGCGCCCGACGATGTCGACGCGCATCCGGCCGGGGCCAGTCCTTTCGGCGTGCTCGACCTGGTCGGCAACGTCTGGCAATGGACCGACGAGTACCAGGACGAACACACGCGCGCGGCGATCCTGCGCGGCGGCAGCTCCTACCAGCCGCAGACCTCGCATTGGTATTTCCCGCAGGCGCATCGCCTGGACCAGCACGGAAAGTACCTGTTGATGGCGCCGAGCAAAGACCGATCCGGCTGCATCGGTTTCCGCTGCGTCGTCGATGCGGCATGACGCGATGAGCCGGATTCCCGCCAGCGCCGCAACGATCGCCGTCCACCTCGACGGCTTGCTCGGCGATGCGCTCGACGCCAACCTCGCCGGGCGCCTGTCGCGCTTCATCGTCGACGAACATAGCCCCGCGATCGCGATCTTCTCCCCGGAGCTGCGTTCGCAGAACCGCGAGGGCGACTGGTACGGCGAACACGCGGGCAAGTGGATGGTCGCTGCGGCCAAGGCCGTGGCGCGCTCGGGCGATGCCGAACTACTGGCGCGGCTGCGGCGCGTGGCCGATTTCCTGGTCGCGAGCCAGGAGGCCGACGGCTATCTCGGCACCTACGCGCCCGAGCGGCGCTTCATGCGCAAGCAGCCGCCCAAGCCGATCAGCTGGGACGGCGCACCCAGCGTTCGTACATGGGACATCTGGACCCACGCTTATCTGATCCTGGGGCTGCTGGAAATCAACCGGCATTTCCCGGAGGCGCGTTATCTCGAGGCCGCGCGCCGCATCGGCGACTTGTGCGCGCACACGCTGAGCGAGGGCGGCATCGACGTCACCGAACTCGGCAACCATCACGGCATGTCGGCGACGGTGCTGATGGATCCGGCGGTCGAGCTCTACTTCGCGACCGGTGAGCGCCGCTATCTCGATCTGGCGACGACGGTGCTGGAACAGGCCGACCGGCACCCGGAGCTGGCGCTGCTCAGCCGTGCCCTGGCCGGCGCCGATGCGGCCGAGATCGCGACAGGCAAGGCCTATCAGCTGGCCTGGAACCTGGTCGGCCTGGCCAAATTGCACCGCGCCACCGGCATCGCCGCCTACCGCGATGCGGTCGAGCGTCTGTGGCGCAGCATTCGCGATCATCATCTGACCCTGGGCGGCGGTCCCTGGGGTGGGGTCGCGCATCGCTCGCGCGAAGTGTTCAACGCGCCGGGCGCGTTCAGTCCGCACGGCTACGTCGAGACCTGCTCGACCCTGGCCTGGATCCAGTTGAACCGCGAGCTGCTCGCGATCGACGGCGACCCGCGCTACGCCGAGGAGATCGAGCGTTCGGCCTACAACGACCTGCTCGGCGCGCAGGCGCCCAACGGCGAGGACTGGTGCTACTACGTGTACCCGAACGGGCGCCGCGTGCACACCACCTATTGGCGGTGCTGCAAATCCAGCGGCGCGATGGCGCTGGAGGAACTGCCCGCGATCGCCTATGCGCGCAGCGGCGACGACGGGGTCGCGGTGAATCTGTACGGGCCGGGTCGGGCCGAGATCGAGTTGGGCGTGGCCGGTCGGGTGCGTCTGGAACAGGCGACCGGCTATCCGTTCGAGGGCGATGTGCAATTGCGCGTCGGCGTCGAGCGCGAGGCGCGGTTCGCCTTGAAGTTGCGCGTGCCGTCCTGGGCCGAAGGCGCGACCGTGCGCGTCGACGGCGAAACGGCCAGCGCCGGGGTCGAGCACGGCGCCTACGCCGTGCTCGACCGCGTCTGGCGCGATGGCGATGTGGTGAGCCTGCACTTTCCGATGGCGCCGCGCAGTCATCGCGCGATCCACCGAAACGTGCAGGAATCGCGTGCGCCCGACGGCAGTCCGGTGCGCCAGGAAGTGCTGCACTTCGAGTATCTGGGCATCAGCCGCGGACCGCTGGTGTACGCCTCCGGCCTGATCGACGGCTTCAAGACCGAGGAGACGCTGCGGCTGCCCTCGACGCCGGAAGCGAACTGGCTGTTGCCGGCGCAGGACAGCGACGGTGAGCCGACCATCGAACTGCGCCTGGGCTACCGCTCGCCGCTGGTGTTCGCGCCTTATTACCGCGCCGGCGGCCGTGTCGACGGCGCCTGGCGGCTGACCTGGATGTCGCTCGCACCGGAGCCGACGCCATGACCGTGGGCGCGCGAATCGCCAAGCAAGATTTTGTGGCGCCAGAACATATGCGACCTGTCTGGTTCGGTTCGCGCCCAAGGCGCAAAGTGCATCGGGCACCACGCCAGGAGTTTCATGGATACGCAGCGTATGGACGCATTCCCACCTGATCCGGGCGCCGCGCGCGCGAATCCGTCCGGTCCGCTCGCCGGCGTGCGCGTGCTCGACCTGAGCGCCTATATCGCCGGTCCCTACGGTTGCGCCTTGTTGGCCGACCAGGGCGCGGACGTGATCAAGATCGAGCCGCCCGACGGCGACAACCTGCGCCAGTATCCGTCGACGCTGCCCAGCGAAAGCCGCGCCTTCCTCGGCGTGAACCGCAGCAAGCGCGGCATCGTGCTCGACCTCAAGCATGCCGCCGACCATGCCGTTCTGCTCAAGCTCGTGCGCGATGCCGACGTGCTGGTGCACAACTTCCGCCCGAGCGTACCGCAGCGGCTTGGGATCGATTTCGAGCGCCTGAGCCTGATCAATCCGCGCCTGATCTATTGTGCGGTGACCGGTTATGGCGAGACCGGCCCGATGAAGGACAAGGCCGGCTACGACCAGGTGCTGCAGACCATGACCGGCATGTGCGCGCTGCAAGGCCGGCGCGGCGGGCCGCCGGAAATCATCTACGGCTCGGTCGTCGATTACTACACCGCGGCATTGCTGGCCGCCGGCGTGTCCTCGGCGCTGTTCGAGCGCGAGCGCAGCGGTCTGGGCCAGTTCGTCGGTGTGTCCTTGCTGCGCAGCGCCTTGACCATGCAGTCGGCGCGGATGATCTGGGCCGAGGGCGAGTCCCTGGACATCGGTCGCGACATGCGTTCCGGCGGCGTCACCGGCATTCATCCCACTCGCGACGGCCACATCTACATATCCGCCAACACGCCACGCTTCTGGAGGGCGCTGTGCGAGAAGACCGGGCTGGACGACTTTGCGGCGCAGGCGCGCTACGACAGCGTGCGCAAACGTGCCGAACATGCGGCCGAGATCGTGCCGCGCCTGCACGAAGCGCTGGCGCAGCGCGGTGCGATGGAATGGGAAGCGCTGTTCGGCGATGAGGTGCCGTGCGCGGCCGCGCGCCGTATCGAGGACATGTTCGAGCATCCGCAGGTGCTGGCCGAAGGCATCGTCGGCACCATCGAGCACCCGCGCGTGGGCCGTTACCGTGCGGTCGCGCAGTCGATCAAGTTCGGCCGCACCCCCGGACCTGCGCCCTTCGCCGCGCCAATGCTGGGGCAGGACACCGAGGCGGTACGGGCGGCGGTCGAGGCCGGTACGGACGCCGACTGAGCGCTGCCCGTCGCAGCGGCAGCGCATCGCGGGGCATCCCGCCGAATCGTCTGCCACGGAAACGCGAGCGCCGTCGCAAAGCCGGCATTCCGTCGGCGGGCATGGGCCCAGGCCACAGCTCCAGCACCGAATCACCATATTTCCTGTGGATTAGCGCCTCAATTCGCGCCCCGCATAGCGGGTATGCGGGCCCGATCCTTCGTTCAGGCTGGCCCGCCACGCGTTGCCGGCTGTGCGCCCCGGGGCCTTGCCGCGCAAGGCTTTGCATCTGTCGCGATGCCTGAACGAGCCCGCCGACCCGCCCGGGGCGCGCGCTGAAACGTCCCCCCGATAGACCCTGCGCGGCATCGGCCGCAAAAAGAAAGTATTAGAATCATCCGCTTGCATGACGCTGGTGTTGCCGGATCCCGGCCTCTCACCTGTGTGATGAGTCCTTTCAGGTCGCCTGCCGTATTGTTCCGGCGGTTTCCGATCCGGCCCGGTCCGCGCCATGGAGAATGGCGGGATGCGGCGGGAGAGGCGCGATCTTATTTTCTTGAGCAGGGAGTGGTTGAGTGTCTACTTGGTTGGTGACCGGCGGCGCCGGGTTCATTGGCGGTAATTTCGTACTCGAAGCGGTGCAGCGCGGCGTCAAGGTCGTGAACCTGGATGCGCTGACCTATGCGGGCAACCTCGACACCCTGGGCCCGCTGGACGGCGACGGGCGCCATGTGTTCGTGCAGGGAGACATCGGCGACGCCGAGCTGGTCGCGCGCCTGCTGCGCGAGCATCGCCCCGACGCGGTGGTCAACTTCGCCGCCGAGAGCCACGTCGATCGTTCGATCGACGGCCCGGCCGCGTTCGTGCACACCAACGTGGTCGGTACCCTGAGCCTGCTGGAGCAGTGCCGCGACTACTGGAAGTCGCTGGACGCGCCGGGCCGCGACGCGTTCCGTTTCCTGCACGTATCCACCGACGAGGTCTACGGCACCCTCGGCGATACCGGCAAATTCACCGAGACCACGCCTTACGCGCCGAATTCGCCGTACTCGGCGTCCAAGGCCGCGTCCGATCATCTGGTGCGGGCCTTCCACCACACCTACGGTCTGCCGGTGCTGACCACCAACTGCTCGAACAACTACGGTCCGTACCAGTTCCCGGAAAAGCTCATTCCGCTGATCATCGCCAAGGCGCTGGCCGGCGAGCCGCTGCCGGTTTACGGCGACGGCCTCAACGTGCGCGACTGGCTGTACGTCGGCGACCACTGCGCCGCGATCCGGCGCGTGCTCGAAGCCGGCCGTCTGGGCGAGACCTACAACGTCGGCGGCGATGCCGAGCGCCAGAACATCGTCGTGGTCAAGACCATCTGCGCCTTGCTCGACCAGCGCCGTCCGCTCGCCGATGGCCGCAAGCGCGAGTCGCTGATCACCTACGTCAAGGATCGCCCGGGTCACGATCGCCGCTACGCGATCGACGCTTCCAAGCTGCAGGGCGAACTGGGCTGGGCGCCGACCGTGACCTTCGAGGAGGGCATGGCGCGCACCGTTGACTGGTACCTCGAGCACCAGCCGTGGGTGCAGCGCGTGCTCGACGGCAGCTACCGACTCGAACGCATTGGGGGAGGCGGCGCGTGATAGCAGATGCCGTTAAGGCATTCGCTGCGCCGCCGAGCGCCCGACCATGGATGGCCGGGCAGGACCATCCGCAAGTGATGTTGTTGCGCCATGGATGGCAACAAGACTATTCGGAGTTCAATTGATGAATCGCAAGGGCATCATCCTCGCCGGCGGCTCCGGCACCCGGCTGTATCCGATCACCCAGGCGATCAGCAAGCAGCTGCTGCCGGTGTACGACAAGCCGATGATCTACTACCCGCTCAGCGTACTGATGCTGGCGGGCATCCGCGACGTGCTGATCATCAACACGCCGCATGAGCAGGCGCTGTTCCGCCACCTGCTCGGCGACGGTTCGCGCTGGGGCATGAACATCGAATACGCCGCGCAGCCCAGCCCCGACGGCCTGGCGCAGGCGTTCCTGATCGGCCGCGAGTTTCTGGCCGGCGGTCCCAGCTGTCTGGTCCTGGGCGACAACATCTTCCACGGCCCTGGTCTGACCGCGATGCTCAAGCGCGCCGACCAGCCCGAACGGGGCGCAACCGTATTCGGCTACTGGGTCAACGATCCGGAGCGTTACGGCGTAGCGGAGTTCGATGCCGAGGGCAGGGTGATCGGGCTGGAAGAAAAGCCGGAGGTGCCGCGTTCCAACTATGCGGTGACCGGCCTGTACTTCTACGATGGCCGCGCCAGCGACTTCGCCGCCGATCTCAAGCCTTCGCCGCGCGGGGAGCTGGAGATCACCGATCTCAACCGCCGCTACCTCGAAGAAGGCTCGTTGCATCTGGAGCAGCTCGGCCGCGGCTACGCCTGGCTCGACACCGGTACCCACCAGTCGCTGCTGGAAGCGTCCAACTTCATCGAGACCATCGAGGCGCGCCAGGGGCTGCGCATCTGCTGTCCCGAGGAGATCGCCTGGAACAACGGCTGGATCGACGGCGACCGTCTGATCGAACTGGCTGCGCCGCTGGCCAAGAACGGCTACGGCCAGTACCTGCTGGGCCTGGCCAAGCGGGGGTTCGTGCCGTGAAAGTGATCGAAACCGATCTGCCGGGATGCGTGGTGATCGAGCCGCAGGTGTTCGGCGACGCGCGCGGCTATTTCTTCGAGTCGTTCAACCGCGACAAGCTTGCCGAGCACGGTCTGTCGCCGAACTTCGTCCAGGGCAACGTGTCCTCGTCGGCGCGCGGCGTGCTGCGCGGCCTGCACTACCAGTGGCCCAACCCGCAGGGCAAGTACGTGTCGGTGATCGAGGGCGAGGTCTGGGACGTCGCGGTCGACATCCGCCGCGGTTCGCCGCATTACGGCCGTTGGACCGCGGTTCTGCTCAGCGCCGAGAACAGGCGTCACTTCTGGATACCGGAAGGCTTCGCCCACGGTTTCGCCGTGCTCAGCGAGCGCGCGGTATTCACCTATCTGTGCACCGCGACCTACGACGCCAAGGCCGACGCCGGCATCCGCTGGGACGACCCGGCGCTGGCGATCGACTGGCCGATCAGCGAGCCGAGCCTGTCGGACAAGGATGCGCGCGCGCCCTTGCTGGCCGACGTCGCGGCGGACCGCCTGCCTGTCTATCCCGCATGAAGATCCTGTTGCTGGGCGGTAACGGCCAGGTCGGCCAGGAACTGCGGCGCAGCCTGGCCCCGTTGGGCGAGGTCGTGGTCACCACGCGCAGCGGCGAGCTGCCCGATGGCGGCCGCTGCGAGGCCCTGGACTTGGCCGAACTCGACGCGATCGCGCCGTTGTTCCAGCGGGTCGTGCCCGACATCGTGGTCAATGCGACTGCGCATACCGCTGTCGACCGCGCCGAGGACGAATCCGAGCTGGCGTTTCGCATCAACGCCGAGGCGCCGGGGCGCATCGCGCGTGCCTGCGCGATGAGCGGAGCCACGCTGCTGCATTACTCGACCGACTACGTGTTCGACGGCAGCGGCACGCGCCCTTATCGCGAAGACGACGCTACCGCGCCGCTGGGCGTGTACGGCGCCAGCAAGCTCGCCGGCGAGCGCGAAATCACGGTCAGCGGCACGCGTTATCTGATCCTGCGCACGGCCTGGGTCTACGCCACCCACGGCGCCAATTTCCTGCGCACCATGCTGCGGGTCGGCGCCGAGCGCGACGAACTGCGCGTGGTCGCCGACCAGATCGGATCGCCGACACCGGCCTGGCTGATTGCCGACGTCAGCGCGCAGATCCTGCGCCAGGGCGTCGCCGAACCCGGTGTGCGCCACCTCGTCGCCGGCGGCGAAACCACCTGGCACGGCTTCGCCGAGGCGATCTTCGAGAGCGCATTCGAGCGCGGCCTGATCGCACGCCGACCGACCGTGCATCCGATCACGACCGCCGACTACCCCACGCGCGCCCAGCGTCCGGCCTATTCGGTGCTGGACACCACGCGTCTGCGCCGCGATTACGGCCTGGACCTGCCGGACTGGCGCCCGGCCCTGGATCGCACTCTGGCGACAGATTAGGCAAAGTCTCCGTATCGGTGTGCTTGAGGTAGGGGGCCGGGTGCCCAAGCGCGTTGGATGCGGTAGGCTAGGCGCGAGCCGTTTTTTCGCGTCGTTTTAGGGGATAACCGAAATGAAAAAGCTGCACCTCGCGGTGCTGGGCCTGACGCTGTGCGCGGCCTCTGCGCAAGCCGCCGATGCGCCGTCCGGCGCGCCCTCGATCGCCGATTTCGTCCGCCACCCGACCTACAGCGGCGCCAAGATCTCGCCCAGCGGCGAGTACCTGGCGCTGACCGTCGACCGCGGCGACCAGGACGTCCTGACCGTGCTGCGGACCAAGGACCTGAGCGTGGTCAAGGTCAACCAGCTGCCGGACGAGAAGAGCGTCGGTCAATTCGAATGGGTCAGCCCTGAGCGCCTGATCTTCAACTCGGTCAAGAAACTCGGCCGCTATGCCCAGCCCTTCGGTACTGGCGAGTGGTACGGCGTCAACGCCGATGGCACCCAGCCGCGACCGCTGGTGTTCTACGGTACCCGCGACGCCACCCAGCGCGGCAAGCAGGTCGGCAACGAGCGCTTCCAACTCCTCGATACCCTTCCCGACGACGACGTCAACGTGATCATGGCGGTGACCTCGCCGCGTTCCAACGAAGGCTCGGGCACCGAGCTGGTGCTGTTCGACACCCTGACCGGCCGTCGCAAGTCGCTGGCGCGCGCGCCGCGTGAGAATTGCGAGATCGCGCTGGATGCCGCCAAGGCGCCGCGCTTCGCCATCTGCTACGACGACGAAGACGCACAGGGCAACTACGATAGCCAGAACGAGCTCTACCGCCGCGGCGACGACGGCAAGTGGACCCTGATCAACAGCTCCAAGAGTTCGGGCAAGCACCTGAGCGTGATCGGCACTTCCACCGAGGGCCTGATCTACGCCAACCAGAGCGACGGCAAGAAGCCCGAAGCCCTGGGCACCATCGACCAGACCACCGGCGCCTTCAACAGCCTGTTCGAAGACGCGGTCTCCGACCCGGCCGGCTACATCACCTCGGCCGACGGCGACACCATCCTCGGCGTGATCACCGAGGCCGGCGCGCCGCGCGTGACCATGGTCGACGAGAAGCATCCCGACGCCGAGATCTACGCCTCGCTCGCGGGCGCGTTCCCGGGCCAACTGGTGCGTTTCTCCAGCGCGACCAAGGACGGCAAGAAGATCGTGGTCTCGGTGGTCAGCGACAAGAACCCGGGCGAGCTTTATCTGTACGACCGCGACACCGGCAAGGCACGCTTCCTGATGCAGGGCCGCAAGTGGCTGGACCCGAAGAAGATGGCCAGCGTCAAGCCGTTCTCGATGACCGCCCGCGACGGCCTCAAGATCTACGGTTACCTGACCATCCCGAACGGTTCCGACGGCAAGAACCTGCCGATGATCGTCAACGTACACGGCGGCCCGATGGGCCCGCGCGACGACTGGGCGTTCAACTGGGAAACCCAGATGCTCGCCAGCCGCGGCTACCTGGTGATGCAGATCAACTACCGCGGCTCGGGCGGCTTCGGCAAGGGCTTCCAGGACATGGGCTACGGCACCTGGGCCACCGGCATCATGAACGACATCATCGACGCCACGAAGTGGACCATCAACCAGGGTTACGCCGACGGCGACCGCGTCTGCATCTACGGTGGCAGCTTCGGCGGCTACGCCTCGCTGATGGCGCCGACCATCGACCAGAAGCTGTTCAAGTGCTCGTTCGGTTACGTCGGCGCCTACGACATCGATGTGCAGCTGACCAAGAGCGATACCTCCGACCGCGAAAGCGGCCGTCGCTACATGGCCCGCGCCTTCGGCAAGACCAAGGCCGAGCAGGACGCGATGTCGCCGGTCAAGCACGCCGACAAGTTCAAGATCCCGGTCTACCTCGCCGCCGGCGCACGCGATCCGCGCTGCCCGCCGGAGAACACCGAGTCGATGAACAAGGCGCTGATCGCGGCCGGCAATCCGCCGGAAGGCATGATCATCCAGTCCGGCGAAATGCACGGTTTCTATAAGGAAGAGAACAACCAGCGTCTGTATACCGAGATGCTGAATTTCTTCGACCGTCATATCGGTGGAAAGCCCAAGGTCGGGGGCGCGTCGAAGGCCAACTGAGCCCTCGCGTGTATTCGATAGCGTTAGCTGCGGCCACCTTTCGAGTGGCCGCAGTCGTTTTTTGCAGGGCGTGCCGATCGATACATCGAAATCAGGGGAGAGGAGATTCGAATGAAACTGTGGTTGAGTGCGGCCGCGCTGTGTGCCGGCCTGCTGGCGGCGCCGGTCGCATCGGCGGTCAATGTCGACGCCTACATCAAGAAAGACCGCTTCAACGCGGTCAAGATTTCGCCTAACGGCGATTACCTGGCGGCGACCGTTCCGTTCGAGGACAAGACCGCGCTGGTCATCCTGCGCCGGGCGGACAACAAGGTCACGGCGAACTTCCGTCTGGAGAAGAACACGCACGTCGCCGATTTCTGGTGGGTCAATCCGGATCGCGTGGTGATCAGCATGGCGCGCAAGATCGGTGCGCTCGACCAACCGCAACTCGACGGCAACCTCTACGCGATCAATGCCGACGGTACCCAGCCGGGCTTGTTGGTCGGCCAGAGCGTGCAGGGCGCCGGCCTTGGCACCAAGATCCAGCCCAAGAAAGTCGAACAGATCGCGGCTTTCGTGGTCGACGACCTGCCGAACGACGATAAGAACATCGTCATCTCGGTGCAGCCGTTCGCCGACGATCCCTATACGCGTGCCGAGAAGCTGGATGTCTACACCGGCCGTCGCTCGCCGCTCGCGCGTGCGCCGGTGCGCAACGCCGACTTCATCACCGACAATCAGGGACTGGTGCGTTTCGCCAGCGGTTTTGGCACCGACCGCATCCGCAAGCTCTACTACCGCAAGAGCGAGAGTGCGGAATGGGAGATGATCAGCGCCGAGAACACCAGCGAAGGCATCGAGTATCCGATCGGTTTCTCCGCTGATGACAAGACCGCCTACTTCCAGGCCGAGCGCAAGAACGGGCCGGACGCGATCGTCGCCTACGACATCGCGACCCAGAAGCGTACCGACTTGCTGCAGGACGCCAAGGTCGATCCGGCCGGATTCATCTACCGCAGCAATTCGGCGACACCGGTCGGCGCGTTCTTCGTCGACGGCAAGCGCCTCACCAAATTCTTCGATACCGCCGCGCCCGAAGCGCGTCTGTACAAGAGCCTGGAATCCGCGTTCGGCGGTGATCCGGTGCTCATCACGTCGCGTACTAGCGATCAGCGCCTGGCCCTGGTCGAAGTGTCCGGCGGCAACAATCCCGGTGACTTCTTCCTGTTCGATACCACCGCGAAGAAGGCCGAGCACCTGCTCAGCCGGCGCGACTGGTTCGATCCAGCGGAAATGGCCGAGAAGCGCAGCATCTCGCTGAAGGCGCGCGACGGCCTGACTTTGCAGGGATACCTGAGCATCCCCAAGGGCGGCAGCGGCAAGAACCTTCCGATGGTGGTGATGCCGCACGGCGGCCCGTACGGCGTCCAGGATCCCTGGGGCTTCGACGGTGAAGCACAGATGCTGGCCGCTGCCGGCTATGCGGTACTGCAGGTCGATTTCCGTGGTTCGGGCGGTTACGGCCGTGCCTTCGTCCACGCTGGCGCGCGCGAGTGGGGCGGCAAGATGCAGGACGACGTCACCGACGCGACCCGTTGGGCGATCCAGCAAGGTGTGGCCGACAGCGGTCGTATCTGCATCTACGGTGCCAGCTACGGTGCTTACGCGGCGCTGATGGGAGCAGCCAAGGAACCGGCCTTGTACAAGTGCGCAGCCGGCTACGTCGGCGTCTACGACCTGCCCAGCATGCACAATACGGGTGATATCCAGCGCCGCGGTTCGGGCGAGACCTATCTGCGCGAGTGGATAGGCAGCCGTGAGGAACTCGGAGCGGTGTCGCCCACGCGCATGGCCGACCGGATCAAGGCGCCGGTGTTCCTGGCCGCTGGCGGTGAGGACCAGCGCGCGCCGATCTCGCATAGCGAGATGATGGAGCGGGCGCTGCGCAAGGCCGGCACGCCGGTGGAGACCCTGTACTACGACTCCGAAGGCCACGGCTTCTACACCGACGCGCACCAGCGCGAGTACTACACCAAGCTGCTTGCGTTCCTGGCGCGCAGCCTCGGCGGGCAGGTCGCGACCGCGCCCGCGGCGGCGAAGCCGGCGACGGGCAAGTAAACCGGCGCACGCCGGCAGCCGGGTGCGCTTCGTACCTGGCCGCCTCAGCAGCCAGCGATAAAAAACGGCGCCGAGAGGCGCCGTTTTTCTTTGCATGCCGAAACGCCGGGCGGGACTTACTTCACCCCGTGCATCCACTTGCGCAGCAACGGCGATAGCACGAAGTACAGCACGCCCGAGCCGATGCCGATCCACATCATCAGCTGGAAGAGCTCACCGTACTTGGTGCTGGCGGTGACGAAGTCGACCGCGGCGCCTTCCGGCAAGTCCAGCGAGGCCAGCTTGCCGAACTGCGCGGCCAGCACTTCCGAGTACGCGGTCGCGAGCCAGAAGCCGCCCATCATCAGGCCGACCACGCGCGCCACCGACAGCTGGGTGACCGCGGACAGGCCGATCGGCGATAGGCACATTTCGCCGATCTCGAGCACGAAGTAGGCCAGCACCAGCCACCACACGCTGGCCATAGCGCCGCCGGCAGTAGCTTGCGCGGCCAGCATCAGCGGCACGAAGGCCAGGCCGGCGACGATCAGGCCGATCGCCATCTTGGCCGGCTTGCTCGGGTTGAGCCCGCGATTTTCCAGCCACGGCCACAGCCAGGCGAAGATCGGCGAGAGCACGACGATGAAGAACGCGCCCAGGAAGGTCAGCGAGCCCGCGGTTTGCGGTACCAGCACCACGTCGTGGAAGCAGGCCACGCCCAGGCCGAGCGCCAGCAGCGCTACCATGCCCTTGGCCAAGCCGGCGTTGTTGTTATCGCTGGCCTTCAGGGCCACGATCATCAGGAACGGGCTGGCCGCGAGCAGGAACAGGGACCATGGCAGCGTGCTGGTGCTCATGTTGCTGAGGCTGGGAAACAGGTCCTTGGTCAGCAGGCGGTCGGTGAAGGTGATCCAGCTGCCGTAGGTCTGCTCGTACAAGACGAAGAAGATCAGCACGCCGAGGATCATGAATACCAGCGAGACCATCTGCTCGCGCTGGATCTTGTTGCACTTGGCGATCAGGAACCAGGTAAACCAGACCAGGAATCCGGCCGCGATCAGGTGCATGGCGCCGTGTACGGTCCAGGTGCGCTGGATCAGCTGCCACACCACCGCCACACCGCCGAGGGCACCGAGATAGATCCACCACTCGCGCGCGAGGCCGGCGATGCGCTCGCGCAGCAGCGCCGGGTTGGCCGGTTCGGCATGGCCGTAGAGGTACTTCTGGCCCCAGATGAACATGATCAGGCCGGCGACCATGCCGATGCCGGCGGCGCCGAAGCCGTACTTCCAGCCGTAGGTCTCGCCCAGGAAGGCGCAGATCAGACTGGCGAACAGCGCGCCGATGTTGATACCGGCGTAGAACAAGGTGAAGCCCGAATCGCGGCGCGGATCGTTCTCCGGGTACAGCTTGCCGACGATGGTCGAGATGTTCGGCTTGAGGAAGCCCACGCCCATGATGATCAGCGCCAGCGACAGGTAGAACACCTGCAGCGCGCCCTGGTCGCGGTGGACCACACCGTTGACGACGGTGGCCGCATGGCCCTCGTAGGCCATGCCCAGGTGACCCAGGACCAGCAGCACGCCGCCCAGGACCACCGCCTTGCGCATGCCCAGGTAGCGGTCGGCCAGCAGGCCGCCGATCACCGGCATGGCGTAGACCAGGCCGCCGTAGGCGCCGAGCAGGTCGTAGCCGTCGTCGTCCGTGAATCGGTGGTACTTCAGCAGGTACAGCAACAGCAGCGCCTTCATTCCGTAGAACGAGAAGCGCTCCCACATTTCGGTGAAGAAGCAGACGTACAGGCCTTTGGGATGGCCGAAGAACTCGCCGTGGGCCGGCGGAGATGCGGTTGCGGGTACGGTCACAACGGGCTCCGTAGGGAGGGGCATTCGGGACAATCGATGGAGTATAGCGGCGCGGGCGGGACCGGCCCGGTCCGCCCGGAACCGGTTCAGGCCTTTGCGGCCCCCGGCCCGGACCCCTACCATCGGCGTTTTGGTCCCGCCCGGAGTTCCCATGAACCTGCGTCACGCCGTCCTGCCGCTGCTGATCGCGGCCGCGCTGCCCGCCACCGCCGCTCAGCGCGGCTTTGAAATACGCGACCTGGCCACTCTGGACCGCGTGTCCTCGCCGACCGTGTCCGAGGACGGTCGCCGTCTGGTGTTCGCCAAGCGCAAGGTCGACTTCGCCGCCAACAAGTCCAGCACCGGCCTGTACGTCGAGGACCTGTTCGCGCGCGACGCGGCGCCGCCGCAGCCGCTCACGCCCGCCGGCTGGAGCGTGAACACGCCGAGCTTCTCGCCCGACGGCCGCACCGTGTACTTCCTCAGCGCGAAATCCGGCAGCCAGCAGCTGTACGCTATCCCGGCCACCGGCGGCACGCCGAAGCAGCTGACCGCGTTCGCGGCCGATGTCGGCAGCTACCAGCTCTCGCCCGACGGCAAGCGCGTGGCGTTCAGCGCCGAAACCTTCGCCGACTGCGCCGCCGACCTGGGCTGCAGCAAGAAGCGCCTCGACCAGCGCGCCGCCAACAAGGCCAGCGGCGTGGTCTTCGACCGCATGTTCGTGCGCCATTGGGACGCTTGGAACGATGGGCGCCTGAACCGCGTGTTCGTGGCCACGCTGCCGGTGGCGAACAAGCAGGGCGCGATCAAGCCGATCGCCAGCGCGACCCTGATCGGTGCCGACGTCATCGGCGACGTGCCCTCGCGTCCGTTCGGCGACAGCGCCGAATACGCCTGGGCGCCGGACGGCCAGTCGTTGGTGCTGAGCGCACGCCAGGCCGATGCCAAGGAACCTTGGTCGACCAACTTCGACCTCTACCGCGTCAACGCCGACGGTACCGGCGCGGCGAAGAACCTCACGCCCGACAATCCCGCCTGGGACACCAACCCGGTATTCAGCGCCGACGGCAACACCTTGTACTACCGCGCGATGAAGCGTCCGGGCTTCGAGGCCGACCGCTTCGGCCTGATCGCGCTGGATCTCAGCGGCGGTCAGCGCCGCGAGATCGCGCCGAAGTGGGACCGCTCGGCCGAGAACATCGTCCTGTCCAAGGACGGCAAGACCATCTACGCCACCGCCCAGGACATGGGCCAGCTGCCGGTGTTCGGCATCGGTATCGAGGACGGCAGCGTGACCCGCCTGATCGGCGAGGGCAGCGTGTCTTCGCTGGTACGCGGCGGCCCGACCTTCGCCTTCACCCGCAACAGCCTCAAGAGCGGCGACCAGATCTTCGTCGGCGGCGTCGACGGCACGCCGGTGCGCGCGATCACGCCCAGCGCCGGCGAGATGCTCAAGGACGTGGCCTTCGGCGAGTACGAGCAGTTCGAGTTCAAGGGCTGGAACGGCGACACCGTGCGCGGCTACGTGGTCAAGCCCTGGAACTACCAGGAGGGCCAGCGCTATCCGGTCGCGTTCCTGATCCACGGCGGTCCGCAGGGCAGCTTCGGCGACGGCTGGAGCTACCGCTGGAATCCGCAGACCTACGCCGGTCAGGGCTACGCCGTGGTCATGATCGATTTCCACGGCTCCACCGGCTACGGCCAGGCCTTCACCGACGCGATCAGCCAGCATTGGGGCGATCGCCCGCTGGAAGACCTGCAGAAGGGCTGGGCCGCGGCGCAGAAGAAGTACGCCTTCCTCAACGGCGACAAGGCCTGCGCGTTGGGCGCGTCCTACGGCGGCTTCATGGTCAACTGGATCGCCGGCAACTGGAACCAGCCGTGGAAG
>CAMLID010000027.1 GCA_946480055.1 uncultured Lysobacter sp.
CTTGACCTTCTCGATGCGGGTCTTGATCAGTTCGCTGATTTCGGACGGGTTGAGCTGCGTGCTTGCCATGGGTGGTTCCCTTGTGCCCGGCGATGACGCCGGATTTGCAATTAAGTTCGTTCTGGTCGCCGGTCAGCCCGCGAGAGCGGTCTGCAGGCGCGCGAGCTTGCCCTTGAGCGAGCCGTCGATCACTACGTCGCCGGCGTCGATCACCGCGCCGCCGATCAGCGACGCATCGACCGCGGTCTCGAGCTCGACTTCGCGACCGAAGCGCTTGGTCAGCGCGGCCTTGATCGATTCGAGCTCGGCCGCCGGCAATTCGCTGGCGGCGGTGACGCGCGCCTTGACGATGCGTTCGGCTTCGGCGCGCAGTTCCTCGAACAGACCCGCGATCTCCGGCAACAGCGGCAGCCGGCGGTTGTCCGCGAGCAGGCCGAGGAAGCGCAGATAGGCTTCGTCTGCGCCGTCCATCGCGATCAAACCGACGGCGTCGGCCGACGACAGGCGCGGATGCGCGATCAGCTCGTGCACCTGCGGGTCGGCGGCGATGCGCGCGGCGAGGGCGAGACCCTGCGACCATGCGGCGGAGCGGCCGCCGTCGCGCGACAGCGCAAATGCAGCGCGGGCGTACGGGCGGGCGAGTGTGAGGTTCTGGCTCATCAGCTTTGGGCTATCCGATCAGTGCGTTCGCGTCGCGCGCCGTTAGAGCTGCGCGGCCAGATCGTCGAGCAGCGCCTTGTGGGCGTTGGCGTCGATCTCGCGCTTGAGCAGCTTCTCGGCACCGCTGACGGCCAGCGTCGACACCTGCTTGCGCAGGTCTTCGCGGGCGCGATTGGCGGAGGCGACGATTTCGGCATCGGCCAGCGCTTTTTGGCGCGTGGCTTCGACGACGGCATCGGTCTTGGCCTGGTCGATGATCTGATTGGCGCGCTGATGCGCCTGATCGATGATCTCGTTGGCCTTGGTGCGAGCCTCGCGAAGTTCCGCATCGGCGCGTTCTTGCGCTTGGATGAGGTCCTTCTGGCTACGCTCCGCGGCGGCCAAGCCTTCGGCGATCTTCTTTTGGCGTTCTTCGATAGCCGCGTTCAGCGGCGGCCAAATGAACTTCATCGTGAACCATACGAGGATCGCGAAGGAGAGCATCTGGCCGAAGAAGGTCATGTTGGGATTCATGACAGGTCCTCGACGTTACGTTCGTTGGGCCGGCTTGCGCCGGCCCGGCTGTGTCCGGTCCGCGCTGTTGGGCGCGGGCCGAGACGGATCAGGCGGCCTGCTGCAGGACGCTGATCAGCGGGTTGGCGAACGCGAAGAACAGCGCCACGGCGAGACCGATGATGAACGCCGCGTCGATCAGGCCGGCGAGCAGGAACATACGGCCCTGCAGCATCGGGACCAGCTCCGGCTGACGCGCGGCGGATTCGAGGAACTTCGAACCCATGATCGCGATGCCGAGGCAAGCGCCCAGAGCGCCGAGACCGATGATGATGCCGATCGCGATGGCGGTCAGACCCTGAACGTTGGCGATGAACTCCATGGTGCTTCTCCTGGTAGAGGTAGTGCTAAACGGTGAAGGGAAAACGAATTAGGGGTGCAGCTGGGTGACGCGGCTTGAATCAATGGCTTTCGCGGGCGCCTGCGATGTAGACGACCGTGAGAATCATGAAGATGAAGGCCTGCAGCAGGATGATCAGGATGTGGAAGATCGCCCAGGCCGCGTTGGCGATGACGCCAGGCACGAAGGTGTAGATGCTGCCCATCAGGCCGGCGATCAGCATGAACACCAGCTCGCCGCCGTACATGTTGCCGAACAGTCGCATCGCCAGCGAAACCGGCTTGACCAGCCACTCGATGATGTTCATCACCAGGTTGACCGGGACCAGCACGATCTTCATGAAGCCGTGCGCGTGGAACGGCGCGGTCAGCAGCTCCTTGCCGAAGCCGATACCGCCCTTGGCGGAGATGGCGTGGCCGATCAGGATGAAGAACACCGAGGCCGACAGCGCGAACGTCGTATTGAGGTCGGCGGTTGGAACGGCGCGGAAATAGGTGTGGTGCGCGGCTTCGGCGCCGGCGGTGGTGTGAACCAGCCAGCCGAACAGATCCAGCGGCAGCAGGTCCATCGTGTTCATGAACACGACCCACATGAAGATGGTCAGCGCCAGCGGGGTCACCGTGCGGCGATCGCCGTGGAAGGTGTCCTTCACCTGGCCGTCGATGAACTCGACGATCATCTCGACGAAAGCCTGGCCCTTGCTGGGAACGCCGGCGGTGGCCTTGCGCGCAGCGAGGCCGAACCACAGCACGAACACCAAACCCAGCGCCAACGCGACGATCCACGAGTCGAAATGGAACTGGCCCCCGAACACCTCCGTGGTGTTGTGGGTCAAGTGGTGCTTGATGTATTCGTTCAGGCCGCCCGAACCGGTCTGTTCACTCACGAAAAGACACCTATCGTTTCAAAAGATTGGCCAGTACGAAGGCCAGCGTCGCCGCGAGCACCCCGACCAGCATTGGCAGCGGCGGCAACCGGAACACGGCCAGACCCAGCCCGAGCACCAAGAACACCACCACCCACTTGAACATGACTCCGGCCAGCAACCGCCCTATGGCCGCTCCGGCCGGTTGCACGCCACCCCCCAACGCCATCCAGGCCGCCACGAAAGCACCCGCAAAGACCGCACCCCCGCCGACCGCCGCCGCTAGCGCGTAGCGCGCACCGAGGGGGAGGAAGGCCAGCGCGGTCAGCGCCGTCGCGCCGGCTTGCCAGGCAATCGCGCGCGACGCCAGCCGGCGGCCCGTGGACATTGGATCGTGCACGCGGGTCTCGTCGGTCTGGGGTAGGCGCAAAGCGCCCGGTAGAGCCGCAAAAGTATAGAACGCGTAAGCGTTTCGGGCAACCGCCGGGCGTCACGTCCGCGGCGGGCACTGCGACCCAGTTCGAGGCAGCATCGATGCGTCTTCGATCCATGCGCAGCACTATGCGCTGTAGCCGTAGGTCGTTGAATTACCTGGGAGGTCAAGTCTCGCAAACCACGCACTGCATCCCGACGTCACGATAGCTCTCGACTATGAAAACCAGCGCGACTATCGATTTGACTTACAGCCACAAAGGCCCACAATCGAGAACAATTCTCATTCAGTGACGTTCGTCATGAGCAAGACCCTCAGCTTCGCCTGCGTGCATTTCACCGTCGCCTTCCTGGTGGGCTACCTGATGACCGGCAGCATCTGGGTCGGCGGCGCCTTGGCTCTGGTCGAGCCGGCCTGCAATACCGTGGCCTTCCATCTGCACGAGAAGGCCTGGAAACGTATCGAGCGGCGCCGGGCCGAGACCGCGGCGACCGCCCTGGCGACCTGAAAGAAATCGCGGAACCTTTCCGCCCGGGCCCGGTCAGTCTTATAGAACGCCCTCCGCCACTCTCTCCTCGTCAATGGCAAAAGCAGCGGTGGGCTCCCCGAAGCCCCGGCCTCATCCGCCGGGGCTTCGCCTTTTGTGATTCTTGTCACGATTTTGGACCAGACACTTTGAATCGCGCGATTCAAACGCTTGCTTTCACGATCGTTGCACCCCGTTTTCGGCATTGATGGATCCGCTGGCACATCTGTTGTGCCGTGCCAGCCTTCCCCCGATCCGGAGTGCGACTAGTGAATCCCAAAACCCTGCCCCTGACGCTCGCGCTTGCCGCGGCTGGCGTCGCTTTCGCGCGCCCCGCGCATGCCATCGAAGACGATCGCTTCACCCTGCGCCTGGGCGCGATGCAAGTCGACGCGCAGAGTGAGCTGCGCGGCAGCACCGTATTCGCCGGCCAGCCGTTCGAATTCAGCGAGGACTTCGACTTCGGCGGCGACGAAGTCGTGCCACGGCTCGAAGGCCAGTTCCGCTTCAGCGAACGCAACCGCCTGCTGTTCAACTATTTCGGCTACGACAAGGACCGCCGCACCACGCTGGGCCAGGATCTGTCGTTCGACGACGTCACCATTCCCGCCGGCAGCTTCGCCAAGGCCAAAGCCAAGTTCGAACTGGCCAGCGTGATGTACGACTACGCGGTGGTCGAGACCGACACCGTCAGCCTCGGCCTGCAGCTCGGCGTGGAGTACGCCAAGCTCGAGGGCAAGCTCTACGCCGAAGCCGGCGCGAATACCTACGAAAGCCGCTCCAGCGACGACGGCTACGCGCCCGTGGTCGGCGCGCGCCTGACCGTGGCGCCGAACGAGAACTGGCGTTTCGTCGCCCAGGGCCAGTACCTGGATGCGAGCTGGGGCAACTTCGACGACTACGAGGGCGATCTCAGTCGCGCCAATGCCCTGGTCGAGTACCGCTTCACGCCGAACGTCGGCGTGTTCGTCGGCTACGACTGGTTCAAGCTCGACGTCGATCAGAGCGGCAGCGACGGCGTGCTGGGGCTGGACCAGCGCTTCAAGGGCCCGATGGCGGGCGTGACGTTCGCGTTCTGATCGTCGGAACCGACGTTAGTCGCTGTCGTAGTGCATTCGCGCCTTCGGCGCTGCCCTCACCCTCACCCTAGCCCTCTCCCGCAAGCGGGAGAGGGAAAAGTGGAGTGCGGCGCACCATCGCGCGTGTTCGGCACCGCGCGACGATGCGGTTCGCCTGCGGCTTACCGCATCCTACGTAACTGCGCTGTCCCTATCGCATCCGAAGCCTCAAGCCTTCTTCTTCGGAATGTACAGATCGGTGATCGTGCCCTCGTACACCTCGGCCGCCATCGCCACCGATTCGCTCAGGGTCGGATGCGGGTGGATGGTGTGTGTGATGTCGGCCGCTTCGCAGCCCATCTCGATCGCCAATGCCAGTTCCGAGATCAGATCGCCCGCATGCACACCGACGATGCCGGCGCCGATCACGCGATGCGTGGCTTCGTCGAAGATCAGCTTGGTGAAGCCCTCGCTGCGGCCCAGGCCCAGCGCGCGCGCACTGGCGGCCCAGGGGAACTTGCCGACGCCGACCTTGAGGCCCTTGGCCTTGGCTTCAATCTCGGTGACGCCAACCCAGGCGATTTCCGGGTCGGTGTAGGCCACCGACGGGATCACGCGGGCTACCCACTCCTTCTTCTCGCCGGCTGCGACTTCGGCCGCGAGCTTGCCTTCGTGGGTGGCCTTGTGGGCGAGCATCGGGTTACCGACCAGATCGCCGATGGCGAAGATGTGCGGCACGTTGGTGCGCATCTGGCGGTCGACCGGGATGAAGCCGCGCTCGGTGACCTGCACGCCGGCCTTGTCGGCATCGAGCTTGCCGCCGTTGGGGGCGCGGCCGACCGCGACCAGCACGCGATCGAACAGCTGCGCCTCCGGTGCGTTGCCGCCCGCGGTCGCGGGCTCGAACGAGACCTTGATGCCCTGCTTGCTCGCTTCGGTGCCGGCAGCCTTGACCTTCAGGTGCACGGCCACGCCCTGCTTCTTCAGGCGATCGGCCAGCGGCTTGACCAGGTCCGGATCGGCGCCCGGCATCAGCTGATCCATGAACTCGACCACGGTGACTTCGCTGCCCAGGGCGCGGTAGACCGTCGCCATTTCCAGGCCGATGATGCCGCCGCCGACGACCAGCAGCTTCTTCGGTACGTCGGCCAGCTCGAGCGCGTCGGTGGAATCCATGACGCGCGGGTCGTCCCAGGGGAAGCCCGGCAGCTTCACCGCCTGCGAACCGGCGGCGATGATGCATTGCTCGAAACGGATCAGCTGGGCGCCGTTTTCGCCCTGCACTTCCAACTCGTTCGGCGAAACGAAACGGCCGGTGCCGGTGACCACGCGCACTTTGCGCTGCTTGGCCATGCCGGCCAGGCCCTTGGTGAACTGACCCACGACCTTGTTCTGCTTGAAGTCGCGCAGCTTGCCCAGATCGATCTTGGGCGCGCCGAAATCCAGGCCGATGTCGGCCGAATGCGAGGTCTCGTCGATCAGCGCGGCGGCGTGCAGCAGCGCCTTGGATGGAATGCAGCCGACGTTGAGGCAGACGCCGCCGAGGGTGGCATAGCGCTCGACCAGCACCGTATCCAAACCGAGGTCGGCGGCGCGGAACGCGGCGGTGTAGCCGCCGGGGCCGGAGCCGAGCACCAGCATGCGGCATTCGACATCGGCCTTGCGGCCGCTGGCGGCAGCTGCGCTCGGTGCGGGAACTGCCGGCGCGGACGGTGCACTAGCGGACGCAGCCGCAGCCGCAGCAGCGGGAACGGCTTCGGCGGCCTTCGCCGGTGCGGCGGGGGCAGGTGCGGTGGAAGCGGACTCAGGCGCGGCCTTGGTCTCGCCCGCCGTTTCCGAACCGGCCGCCTCGAGAATCGCGATCACCGTGCCTTCCGCGACCTTGTCGCCGAGCTTGACGCTGATCGACTTGACCACGCCGTCGGCCGACGACGGCACTTCCATCGTCGCCTTGTCCGACTCCAGCGTGACCAGGCCCTGGTCCTTCTTGACGCTGTCGCCGACGGCGACCAGCAACTCGATGACCGGAACGTCGTCGTAACCGCCGATGTCCGGGACCTTGACTTCAATCGTTGCCATTCGCTGCTCCCGTGCCGCCCGCGGCATTGCCGGCGAGCCATTTGTTCAATTCGTCCAGCGATTCCGACAGCTCGGCCCAGCGGCGCGCGCGCCGCTCGTCGCCGTCGTCGGTCGCCTTGATCAGCAGTTCGCTCTGTCGCATCAGCAGTTCGCCGGCGCCGCATTCGGGCTGCAGGCCGCTGACGCGCAGGCCGTCGACCATGAACAACAGCGTGTCCTCTTCGTGGAAGGTCGCGGCGCGGTCTTCCGGCACGGTCGCGCTAAGCGCGCGGCGCCAGTCGGCGACCAGGCGCTTGGCCAGCGCGGCCGGCATCGGCACGTCGACGACTTCCGGCTCCTGATCGACGCGCATGCGCAGCGCGCCGCCGCTCCAGGCCGCGACGCGGTCGTCGGCCTGGGCGTAACGCAGGCGCCAGTCGGCGTCGCCCTCGGACGGCACCAGCAGCAGGCCGCTTTCGTTGCGGTAGGGCGGCAGCGTGGTCAGGCTCAGCGCCGGCTTGGCGCCGGCCGCGAACAGACCCTCGACCGCATTGCCGTGGTTCTCGGTCGCCGGCGGCCAGCCGCGGCCGAGTTCGGGCTTGCATTCGTCGGCGGCGCGCGCGAGTGGGGAAGCCAGCAGCAGCGCCACCAGGGCGAGTGCGGAAACGGACGTCGATAAGGCGTGGGAGTCGCTCATGAGAACTGTCGGGATCCTGTTCAAGGCGTGGCCGGGGGAATCACGGTGTTCTGGTCGTACACCAGGCGCCAGCCGTCGGCCTCTTTCGCGAACACCAGGCTGAGCCAGGCGTCGCGTCGGGTTCTGAAACTGCCGTCGGCTTGTAGCGCCTGCGATTCGTACTTCACCAAGGCGACGCCGACGTCGCCGAGCTCGCGCACCGAGCGTATCTGGAAACGCATGCGCCAGTCGCGCTCGGCGAACCAGTCCACGTGCAGCAATCGGAACTGTTCGCGGGTGTCGAGTATCTGACCGTTGGGCAGGATCAGAGTGAGCTTGTCGCCGCTGGTGACCGTGCCCAGCAGCGCGTCGAGGTCGTGCGCGTTGATCGCGGCCAGGTGCGCATCCAGCGTCGCCTGCAGCGAACGCGGTGGCGCGGGGTCGGCGGCATGGACCATGGCCGACCACAGGCTGCTGGCGAGCAGCAGCCCGATCGCGCAATGGCGAAGTCGAATCGGCATGGTCGCGCCCGACGCCGTCGGCCCGCGCTTACAGCAACACGCGCCGCATATCGCCCAACAGCTGGGCGAGATACGCGGTGAAGCGCGCGGCGGCGGCGCCGTCGATGACGCGGTGGTCGTAGGACAGCGACAGCGGCAGGACCAGGCGCGGCGCGAACTGCTTGCCGTCCCAGACCGGCTTGGTCGCCGACTTGGACACGCCCAGGATCGCGACTTCCGGGGCGTTGACGATCGGGGTGAACGCGGTGCCGCCGATGCCGCCCAGCGAGCTGATCGAGAAGCAGCCGCCGCTCATGTCGGCCGGGCCGAGCTTGCCTTCGCGTGCCTTGGCGGCGAGTTCGCCGGTCTCCTTGGCGATCTGCAGCACGCCCTTCTTGTCGCAGTCGCGCACCACCGGCACGACCAGGCCGTTCGGGGTGTCGGCGGCGAAGCCGATGTGGAAGTACTTCTTCAGGGTCAGGTTCTCGCCCGAGGCGTCGAGCGAGGCGTTGAAGGTCGGGTACTTCTGCAATGCGGCGACGCTGGCCTTCATCAGGAAGGCGAGCATGGTCAGCTTGAGGCCAGCCTTCTCGTTCTCCTTGTTGAGCGCCACGCGCAGCGCTTCCAGGTCGGTGATGTCGGCGTCGTCGTGCTGGGTGACGTGCGGGATCATCGCCCAGTTGCGCGCGAGGTTGGCGCCGGAGAGCTTCTGGATGCGCGACAGCGGCTTGGTTTCGGTCTCGCCGAACTTGCTGAAATCGACCTTGGGCCAGGGCAGCAGATTGAGGCCGCCGCCGAGCGAAGGCGCGGCGCCAGCGCTGACCGGCGCAGTGCCGCCCTGCATCACGCCCTTGACGAAGGACTGCACGTCCTCCTTGGCAATGCGGCCGCCGCGGGCGCTGCCGCTCACATGAGACAGGTCCACGCCGAGCTCGCGCGCGAACAGGCGCACGGCGGGGCTGGCGTAGGGAACCTTGTCCGGCAGCAGCTCTTCGGCAGTGAAGGCGACCGGCGGCGTGCGCGGCGGCATCGCTTCCGGATCGGTACCGGCGCCGGCACCGGCCAGGGCGACCGGGGCAGCTGCGGCGGCCGGCGCGGGAGCAGCCGCGGCAGGCGCAGCGGGTGCGGCAGGCGCGGGTGCTGCAGGAGCGGGAGCAGGCGCAGCGGCTTTGGGCGCCTCGGCCGCGGCGGCGGGCACGGCCGCGGCGGCGCCTTCGCTGGGCTCGATCAGGGCCACCACGCTGCCTTCGGCCAGGCTGTCGCCGATCTTGACCTTGAGCTCGCGCACGATGCCGGCGAACGGCGCCGGTACTTCCATGGTCGCCTTGTCGGACTCCAGCGTGACCAGTCCCTGGTCTTGTTGGACCGTGTCGCCGACCGCGACCAGCAGTTCGATGACGGGGACGCCGTCGTAGTCGCCGATGTCGGGGACGCGTGCTTCCTTCAGCTCAGCCATGATCGTGGGGCTCCGCAAATGCGCGAAAACCCTATTGTGGCTGCTGGAGCCAGCCACGCCAACCGCAGTCTTTGGCTGTGCGCGCGTACGGGCGGGTACTGGGCCCGCAGGGATTGGCGGCCCGGGCCGGATCGATCGAGCGCGGCCGCGCCGCCCGGCCCGGAAGGCGCGGGCCGTGGCGCGTCGCGGCCGCGGCGCTTATTTCTTGTCTTTAGCGGTGCGCGGCCCGCCCTTGGCGGTCATCAGATTCAAGGGCTTGCCGTCGACCCGGACTTCCAACTCGTTGTCGAGCCGGTCCAGCTCGACCATACGCCGACACAGGCTCTCGGCCCGCACTTCGAGCGCGTCGGCGCGCGGCTTGACCTTGGCTTCGACCTGCGCGTCCAGGTTCTCCAGGCGCTTGAGCCGGGTCTCGTCGCCGCTGAAGGCGGCGCCGATCGCGCCGCCGACGATGTCGCCGATCAGGCTCGGAATCACCTCGCCGACCGCCTCGCCGATGCCCTCGCCCAGGTCGTCGCCGTTGAAGTGGGTGGGTGTGACCGAGCGCGCCAGACGTGCGTCGATCTGGGCACGCGCCTTGTCCAGCTTGGCCCGCGCGGCCTTGGGATCGCTGCTGAAGCCGGCCGCGACCTCGCCCAGGGCGGTGAAGGCGATCTCGGCGGCCTCGCGCCCGATCCGCTGCGCCTCGGGCATGGCCGCCCGGGTCTGCTGCTCGAAATCGGCGATGCGACGGCTGTCGGCCGCACTCAGGCTCAGCCACTTGTCGTCCACGAAAAGGCGGCCCTGGCGCATCACGATCGCCTTGGGGGTGCCGGTGTCGCGGGTGAAGATCACGCTGCGCTCGTTGAGCGTCAGCTCGTAGTCGCTCTCGACATTGCACTCGATCTCGTCCGCCCAGGCGGCGCCGCAGCTCAGCGCGAGCACAGCCAGGGCCAGCAGCCGCGGCGAGAGGGAACGACCGGAACGGTTCTGGACAGGGCGGCGCATCGTCGAACTCCATGTGACGGGGTGACGCCATGATGCCGCGAGCCGGGACCTGCGTCCCCTGCCGGTGGGGAGCATGACCTTTGTCATGCGACGGCGGCCGCGGCGCCCCCCTTTGAACCGGCTGCGTTCATGGACGGTTGCATTGCGTCTATAGCCGGGGTTTCGAGTTCCTTGCTCATCTGCGACGCCACAGCGCGCTCCATACGCTGCGCGCTTCCGAAACGATTCAGGATCGCCGCATCGCAAGCGGTCATCGCACGCACAGCCCGCTGCGATACGGTCCGCGCACATCGCGCACGAATTCGAGCAATACCGTTGGCACGCTCGTTCAGCCACAAAACGACGCGAATCGCGGCGACTTCAAGTTTGGTTCATCGCCGCGGTGATCCTCATACGAGGCCGCGCGCTCCACGCACGACGCAAAAGTTCCGCGTCGCGCGATCAAGGCGCAAGCAACGTTCATGCGCAAAGTCCTAGCCTGCGCACGCCTCCCCCAAGGCATCCACATAAGACAACAAGGAGTCCACGCCATGATGCGCTTTCGTCATTTGACCCTCGCCCTGCTCGGCACCCTGGCCATCGTCCCGGCCGCTTTCGCCCAGGACGCCGGCACCGCTACCGGCAAGCGCTTCGCCGTCGTCGGCGGCTATGCGCTGTCCGAGCCGACCAAGAACCCGTCGATCGCCGGCGCCCGCAGCCAAGTCGACGGCGACGGCGCCGCGACCCTGAGCGCCAGCTACTACATCACCGACAACATCGCCGTCGAAGCCTGGGGCGCAGCCGACAAGTTCGGCCACCGCGTCAACCTCAACGGCGCCAAGGCCGGCAGCGTCGATGCACAGCCCTACGCCGTGAGCGGCCAGTACCACTTCGGCGCGCCGGACAAGACCGTGCGCCCGTTCGTGGGCCTGGGCTACTACGAGTCCAACTACAGCGGCGAGAAGACCGAGCCGGCCGGCGTGCTGGCGGGCCAGCGCATCGGCGTGGAAACTGCCAAGGGCGCGATGGCCACCGCTGGCGTCGACCTCAACATCAACCCGACCTGGTTCGCCCGCGCCGACGTACGCTATCTGCAGGGCAAGTCGGACGCGCGCGTCAACGGCGTCAAGGTCGGCGAGGCCGAACTCAACCCGGTGGTCCTGGGCGTGGGCCTGGGCGCGCGCTTCTAAACCCGCGGCACCACAACCGCAGCATGGTCGCCGGAATCTCGGCGATCGCAACACCAGGCGGACCCCGGCGACGGGGTCCGCTTTTTCTATGGCGATGCCGCATCCGGTCGGATCCGATGCGCGAGCATGCCGAAAGCGGTCACTACGCACTGCTGCGCCCACGCGGGCATGGCTACACTCGGCGCTTCCGCCCTTGCCGCGAGTGCCACCATGCGTCTGCCCGTCCTGCTTGCCCTGCTGTTGCTCGCGCTGCCCAGCGCCGGCGCGTACGCGGACGACACGAGCGAGGCGTCCGCCGCACCCAAGCGCGTCGCGGTGCGGGCCGCGCGCCTGATCGACACCGCCCACCAGCGCGTGATCGAGCGGCCGCTGGTGCTGATCGAGGGCGAGAAGATCGTCGCGGTGTCCGCCGACGGCGAGGCCCCGGCCGGCGTGGAACTGATCGACCTGGGCACAGCCACCCTGATGCCGGGCTTCATCGATCTGCACGTGCACATCACCGGCGACTCCACCAGCGGCACCGGCAACTACTTCGAGGACATTCTCAAGCGCAGCCCGATCGACGACGCGGTCACCGCTCACCTCTACGCCGAACGCACCCTGCATGCGGGTTTCACCACGGTGCGCAACGTCGGCTCGGCCGAGTACATCGACGTCGCCCTGGCACGCGCGATCGACCGCGGTCGCCTGCAGGGCCCGCGCATCCTGCCCTCGGGCCTGGCGATCGGCGCCACCGGCGGCCATATCGACGGCAACACCGGTTTCTCGCCCTACCTCGAGTTCCACAACGCCAGCGGCGTCGCCGACGGCGTCGAGGCGGTGCGCGCGAAGGTCCGCGACAACGTCAAGCACGGTGCCGAGGTGATCAAATTCATGGCCGGAGCCGGCGTGCTCAGCGCCGAAGCCTCAGTCGGCGCGCCGCAGTACACCCAGGAAGAGATGAACGCGATCGTCGACGAGTCTCACCGCTGGGGCAAGCGCGTCGCCGCGCACGCACACGGCGCCGAAGCGATCCGCATGGCGATCCTGGCCGGCGTCGATTCGGTCGAGCACGCCAGCTTCATCGACGACGAGGGCCTGCGCCTGGCCAAGCAGAAGGGCACCTGGCTGGTGATGGACGTCTACAACGACGACTACATCCTGGCCGAGTACGCGCGCTTGGGCTTTCCTCAGCAGATGATCGACAAGGAGAAGCTGGTCGGCCGCACCCAACGCGAGAATTTCCGCAAAGCCGTGCGCGCCGGCGCGCGTATGGGCTTCGGCACCGATGCCGGCGTCTATCCGCACGGCGACAATCGCAAGCAGTTCCCGAAGATGGTCGAATGGGGCATGACCCCGATGCAGGTACTGCGCGCGGCGACCACGGACGCGGCCGAACTGCTGGGCTGGTCGGACAAGGTCGGCGCGGTCGAGGCCGGACGCTACGCCGACCTGGTCGCGGTGGCGAACGATCCCTTGGCGGACATCCATGCCCTCGATGCCCAACCGGTGTTCGTGATGAAGGGCGGCGAGGTGGTGGTGCGGGACGCGAGAATCGTGGAGCGCTAAGGCGCGATCCTCGCTATCGCCCCAGGCCGCGTGACCTTCGGCGCCGATCAGCCGCGACAGCCCGCCGACGGCAGCGCCAGTCGTGCCGCTTGAACCGCCATGGCGGCCGGGACCACGTAGAGGTTGGCCTGTCCATTCAACACATGGGCGGCATCGTCCGCGGTCGCCGACTTGCGCATGCTCGCAAAGCGCAGCTCCCGACCATCGACAGAAAACGCCGGGGTGAAGTCCATGCCCGGTGCGTTGATCGGCGACGGCAGGCGTACCGCCGCGGACCAGCCGTCGCCCGTTCGACAAGCCGCGAACAAATCCGGATCCGAGGAGTCGTCGCGCTCGCTCCAGAACACGGCCATCCGGCCGTCCGGGGAGAGGGTGAAATCGCCTTGAATCGCCCCGTCGTTGAACGGAGCGCCCATGGGCTGCGGCGCCTCGAAGGCAGGGCCATTCATACGCGCCCGATAGATCGCCAGCTTCGCCGGCCCACCCTTGCGCGAGCTGTTGAAGTAGAGCCAGCCGCCGTGCAGTTCGGGGCCGAGCTCTTCGCCCTCGCTGGCGAGCGCGGCCAGGCGCTCCGGCACGCCGAAACGTCCGCCCTCCAGCGCAACGCGCCAGATGTCCAGGCTGGTATTCGGCGTTTCGCCGCCGACTGGGCGGTTGGAGACGAAATAGAGCGTCCGGCCGTCGGGTGTCAGCCAAGGATCGGAATCGCGGTAGCGCGGGTCGGAGAACGGCACCTCGGCCACCTCGCCCCAGCCGCCGCCGTCGCGCCGTGCGAACAAGATCCGGCTGTCCTTGAAGTTCGCCGCAGAACGCGCGAACACCATGAACTGCTGCGCGGCATCGGTGCTGAGGTTGTAGTCGTTGCGCGTACCCGACAGCCACCCTGCGCCTGCGAGGCGGGCGACATCGGCCTGCGGCAATGGCAAGGTCCGCTGCGCAACCGGGGCGGCGCCCGGTCCCCGGGAAGGCGCTGTCGGTTCGGCTGCAGCCATCGACGGCGGAGCACGATCCGTCGGCGCACAGGCCGACGCCAGCAGGCAAAACATCATCAGATCGGTAATTCTCACTGCGCACTCCGCATGGACAGGGCGACCAGCAACGCTACGAACGACGCTTGGATCACTTGGGCTTCGGGTACCAAAGCGCATTCACGATGATCCATCGCTCCTCGAACTTCCCCATATGGAAGTAGTCGACAAACCACGGCGTTTCCAAGCGAACCGACGCCGCATTGCCGGTGACGTCCAGCACGCGGCAACTGCGATCCCACTGCCCTTGGGGCGTCTTCAACGCCCCTGCTTTGGTGAGCGCGACCAGCTCTTCCTTCGACATGCGCCGCAAGCCCAGCCGCTCATAGGGCGTATCGCCGATCACAGCGCGCTTGGCCAGGTCCGGATGCAACGCGCGCGCAACCCGGGCCGGATCGGCCTCGAGCTGGCCGTCCACATAGTCGAAGCAAGTGGCCTCGATGGCCGTGATGGTCGCCGGATCGACATTCGCCGGACCGGGGGCGACCGCACCCGCCGCTGAAAGAAGCAAAGAAAGCGCCAACATGGGTATTCCTGTCGTCGAGTCGTCCCGATCCGGCCATTAGGCGGGACAGGAATGTCGAAGTCTTCAGGCAATGCGATGAAACGTTGCTAACGCACGACGAAGCGTTGAACGCACGCCAGTCCCTTCAAACCGTGCATGGAGTAGTTCATAGTTGGCATCGCTCGAGAAGAACCTCCCTATGAGTTCCACCGCCTTCCCCGACCCGGTCACGACAAGCTCGAGGCGTTGGTTCTGGCCGCTGCAGAGCATCGGCTGGCTCGGCTATTTCATCCTCCACTTCACCGCGGCGATGGGCGACGGAAAGCCGTTGCACTATGTGACCGCCTCGCTGTCCGTGACCGCCTGCGGCTTCGTCATCACCAGCCTGCTGCGCCTGGGTTATCGGCGCCTATGGGGGCTGTCCGTCCCGCGGATGGCGGCGGCAGCGGTCGGATTGCTCGTGCTTGCCACGCTCGTACAGATGAAACTCTACGTCGCCATCGCGTTCAGCTACTGCGACGATTGCGAAATCCGCAGCGTGTTCGGCTATCTGTGGTACTTCGCCTCGACGCTCTACATATTGCTTTCGTGGAGCGCGCTGTATTTCGGAATCAAGTTCGCGCTTCAGCTGCAGCAGCAAAAGGAAGCCGCATTGCGCGCGCGCAACGCCGCGCATGCAGCGCAGATCAAGATGCTCCGCTACCAGCTCAATCCGCACTTCCTGTTCAATACGCTCAACGCGATCTCCACCCTGGTGCTCGACGACAAACGGGATACGGCGTACCGCATGGTCGCCAGCCTTTCGTCATTCCTACGTCATTCCCTCGACTCCGATCCGGAGCAGCAGGTTACGCTGATGCAGGAGATAGACGCGCTCAATCTTTACCTTGGCATCGAGCAGGTACGTTTCGGCGACCGCCTACAGATGGTGGTGGACGTCGAATCCGTCGCGCGCGACGCGCTGGTGCCGAGCCTGATCCTGCAGCCGTTGATCGAGAACGCGATCAAGTACGCGATATCCAAACGCGAGGAGGGCGGCCGCATCGAACTCATCGCACGGATCGATGGGGACATGCTCGACTTGCATCTACGCGATGACGGTCCCGGCGGCGTCGAAGCCGATTTGTCGGCGAACGGTCACTCGCGCGTCGGCCTGGCCAACACGCGCGAACGGCTGCGCGTTCTGTATGGCGAGCGCCAGCACCTGGGCATCAGCAACCGCGAATCCGGCGGTGCGGATGTCCATGTCCGGCTGCCGTTCAGCACCGCGCAGAATGCACGGCCGTGAAGAAGATCCGCACGCTTATCGTAGACGACGAACCCTTGGCGCGCAGGGGGCTGGAACTGCGACTGGGTCGCCACGCCGACATCGAGATCGTCGGCGAGGCCGGCAACGGTCGCCAGGCGTTCCACGCCATTTCCAGTTTGCGCCCGCAGCTGATGTTCCTCGATGTGCAGATGCCCGGCATCGACGGCTTCGAACTGTTGCATATGCTTCCGGCAACGCAGATTCCGCTGACCGTTTTCGTCACGGCCTACGACCAGTATGCGTTCGCCGCATTCGCCGCAAGCGCGCTCGACTACCTGCTCAAGCCGGTTGACGACGCACGTTTGGACGAATCCGTGGAACGCGCACGCGCGCGTTTGTCCGCGCGAAAGACCGAGGATCACTACGAGCGCCTGCTCAAGTTCATTGCGACCCTGCCTGGCACGCATCGATCCAAGGTCGAAAGTCTCCTTGCCGACGAGGCTCCACGCACTGGCGGAAAATTGGCGATCAAGGATGGAGCGCGGTTGCTGCGGATCGATGTCGATGCGATCCGCTGGATCGATGCCGCCGGCGACTACATGTGCATCCACGCAGGCGATGAAACCCACGTTCTGCGCGGCACGATGCAGGAGCTGGAGCAACGCCTCGACCCGCAGCAGTTCGTGCGCATCCACCGCTCCACTATCGTCAATCTTGGGCGCGTCAAGGAGATGCGGCCGCACGTCAATGGCGAATACTTTCTTACGCTAGATTCAGGGCATGAGCTGAAGCTTTCGCGCAGCTTTCGCGACAAGGTCAAGCTGTTCATCTGAGTCGCTGTAATCCGCTCTCGGCAACGGCCGGGGCCGCATGCTCGGCGAATTTTCGCTGATATCGGTGGCCTTATCAGTAGGCGGTCCGTTCAGCCCTTGCGACGGCTCGCCTCGTACAAGGCGATGTACTCGTCCACCGAGGTCGATGCGACGATCGCGGCGATCTCGCTCTGGAGCAGATCGTCCGGCGACTTGAAACGCAGACAGCCCTTGCCCATGTCGAGTTTCCGGCCTGCGCGCTCGTAAGCCGCGCGCAGCCCCTGCTCTCGTCCGGAGCCAGCGTAGACGCAGTTGAGGTACAGCGAATAGCCGTTCTTCTGAGCCGCCAGCGCCGCATAGCACAACGGCTGCTTGTTGTAGGTCTTGAAGTATCGGCTCAGCGGAATGTTCCAGCCGATCATGCCGAAGGCCATCTCCTCGGCGTAGCCGGGCGGCAGGTTCGCGTTGACCAGGTCGCGCACCGTCGCGACCACGACGCGGCGCTCGGATGGGAGCTCGTCCAGGTAGGCGTCCACGGTTCTGGCGGTACTGCTGGCCATCGGCCTACGGTACCCGCCCATCGGACCGGAGTGAAGCTGGCGGCAGGCGCGCCCCCATCGCCGCGCCCGCCGCCGTCGAACCCCTTACGACTTCAGTCGCCGATGAGGCGCAGGCCGAAGTACAGCGAGGCCGATTCCACGTATTGCGCGCTGCCGCTGATGTTCATGCGTACTGTGGTCGGCTTCTTGAAGAATTCCTTGATCTGGGCGTCGCTGAGCCCGTAGGTATCCGCCAGCGACTTGCGACTGATGGAGCCGGCGATGCATACCGCTGAGTCTCGCGTGCGTTCGGTAACGGCCACGCCGGGCGCCAGCGGCACCTCGAACAGCTCCGACGAGGTCATGCCGGTGATCAGCTTGCCGTCGAACGGCAGGCCGGTGGTCGGGTCGATCAGGCCCGGCGTCGCCAGCACCGGATTCTCGATCGTCAGCGTCGGCGAGTAACGCAGCCGCGCCAGCACTTGATTGGCCGTCGGATTGGCGTAGCGAACGGTCAGCACCGGCGAGAACCAGTAGCACAGCAGCGACTGGGTCGACTTGCCGGGCAGGGTGATGCGGCCCAGATCCTCGAACGCGAACGGCGTGACCGCCGGCGCCGGGTTGAGCACCTGGCAGCCCGCATCCGGATCCACGCCAGGGCAGGTGTCGGTGAGCTCGACCGCCATGTCGGCCAATCCCAGCCAGCGCAGATTGCGACCGAAGGAATCGCTGTCGCCGACGTCTTCATCGGTGACCGCGGTGGCGGATATCGAGATCGGCGTGCCGGTCTTGGCGGCACTGAGAGAGAACTTGCGTTGGCGACTGCTGGCGGGGATATCCGCGCCCTGCTTCACCGGTTCCAGCGTTACCTGCTCGGTGGGGCGGGTGTAGGCCCAGACAGTGGCGACGGTGGTTGCGGCGGCTGCGCCGGCCAGCAGCACGGCGGCGATGCGCTTTCCAAGCGCGGAGTTCGTCCTGAACGATTTCATCGATCCTGCCTGAATGTGGAGACAAGACAGGCAAACGCGATGCCAGGCTCCACCCGGCCAAAGCCCGATTCAGGGATGCTCGGATTCGATGTGTACGCGCTCCCGGCGCAGCAGATACAGGCCGCTGGCGACGATGATCGCCGCGCCCAGCCAGGTGATCGCGTCCGGCAGCACGCCCCACAGACTGAGGTCGAGCAGCACGCCCCAGACCAGCGCGGTGTATTCCAACGGCGCGATCAGCGACGCCTCGCCCAGGCGGAAGGCTTCGGTGATCGCATACTGGCCGAGGCCGCCGGCGACGCCGACCCCGAGGATGATCCACACGTCGGCGGCCCGAATCGGCACCCAATCCGGCAAGGCCAGCGCGCCCGAGCCGAGCGCGATCATCGCCATCAGCCAGACCATCATCGATTGGGTACTGTCGGTACGCGCCAGCAAGCGCACCGTGATCGCGCTCACTGCGTAGGCCACCGCCGCCCCCAGCACCGCCAGCGAAGCCAGACTGAGCATGCCCTCGCCGGTCGGCCGCAGCAGCACCAGCACGCCCAGCAGGCCGACTGCGATCGCGATCCAGCGGCGCGGACCGACGCGCTCGCCCAGCATGGGCACCGACATAGCGGTGATCAGCAGGGGCGCGACGAAGAAGATCGAGTACGCGGTCGACAGCGGCAGCGTGCGCAGCGCATACACGAACGCGGCCATCATGCCGATGCCGAGCACGCCGCGCAGCAGATGCAAGGACCAGCGCACATGCAGCAAGGCACGCGGACCCACGGTCGCCAGCGCCCAGGCCAGCACGAACGGCAGCGAGGCCGCGCCGCGCAAGGACGCGACCTGGAACGGTGGGTAATGCGCGCTGAGCAGCTTGAGTCCTGCGTCCATGGCCGCGAACAGGCCGACCGCGACCAGCATGAGCAGCGCCGCGTGGGTCTGGCGCTTGCGATCGGCGCTCATGCGTCGCCTCCGCGCATGGCGGTAAAGAAATAGTCGAGGATCATGTCCGCAGCCGGGGGAGGCGATGGCGCATCTTGCCGGCAATCGCGCTCGCCGTCATGGGCCGCTCAGGCCAGGCGTCGGCAACGGCGGTGCAGCCCCAGCGCATAACTCAAGTAATAGCCCAGCATCATGCCGCCGACTGCGAGCAGCCCGCCCTGGCGCGACAGCCATGCGCCGCGTGCCGCCTGTTCGCCCCACAGATGCAGCGCCTGCAGCAGCCCAAAGCCCAGGCGCGCGGCGACGATCGTGGTCAGGGCCAGCACCAGCCAGCGATTGGGTGTGTAGTACAACGCGCCCGCCTCGGGCTCGAAACGCGTCAGCGCCAAGCCGACCAGGCCCAGCAAAAGCCCCAGGGACACCCCGATCGCGGCGTAAACCGGTGCGTCGACAATCCAGTGCCCGGCGATCCAGGCACTGAAGAAGAACAGCAGCATCGATACGAAGCTCGCGAACAGATTGAGCGCGACCGTCCAGCCGATCGCCCGCCGCCGCGACTTGCCGTAGCGGTAGCGCTGGATCAGCGCCACCGGCAGCAGCAGGGCCCACAGCAGAACCATGACCAGGACGAGCAGCGGGATCAGCAGCAGTTGCATGCGACCAGCTTAGACGATGGTGCGCGCCGAGTGGGCCGGGCTGCAGCCACTGCACTGTGGGAGCGGCGTAAGCCGCGACCGAGCCCCGCCGGCCGACGAAACCCCGATCGCGGCTTACGCCGCTCCCACAGGAAGCATCTCGCCGACGGCCGGCACGTCCGATCAGGCCGCCTTTTCGAGACTGGCGATATCGATCACGAAGCGATAGCGCACGTCGCCCTTGATCATGCGCTCGTAGGCCTCGTTGATCTGGGCGATATCGATCAGCTCGATGTCCGAGGCCACGCCGTGCTCGGCGCAGAAATCCAGCATCTCCTGGGTCTCGGCGATGCCGCCGATCATCGATCCGGCAAGCCGGCGGCGCTTGGAGATCAGCACTCCCGCGGCGACCGGCGCCGGCGTTTCCGGGATGCCCAGCAGGACCATGGTGCCATCGACCTTGAGCAAGGACAGGTAGGCGTTGTAGTCGTGCTCGCCGGACACCGAGTCGATGATGAAGTCGAATGAGCGCGCCAGTTGCTTGAACACCGAGGGGTCGCGGGTCGCGGCAAAGTCCTGCGCGCCCAGGGCCAGCGCGGCCTCGCGCTTGGATTCGGAAGTGCTCAGCACGGTGACCTGCGCGCCCATCGCCACGGCCAGCTTGACCGCCATATGGCCCAGGCCGCCCAGCCCGACCACGCCGACGCGGTCGCCGGACTTGAGCCCGTAATGCTTGAGCGGCGAATAGGTGGTGATACCCGCGCACAGCAGCGGCGCGGCGCGGTCCAGCGGGATCGACTCGGGGATGCGCAGCACGTAGGCCTGGTCGACCGTGATCCGGGTCGAGTAGCCGCCGTAGGTCGGCACGCCGCTGGCGCGTTCGCGCGAGTTGTAGGTGCCGGTCATGCCCTGGTCGCAGTACTGCTCCAGGCCGTCGCGGCATTGCGGGCATTCGCGGCAGGAATCGACGAAGCAGCCCACCCCGACCGCATCGCCGGGCTGGAACCCGCCGACGTTGGTGCCGACCTGGGCGACCCGGCCGACGATCTCGTGGCCCGGCACCATCGGGAAGATCGATCCGCCCCATTCATCGCGCGCCTGGTGGATGTCGGAATGACAGACCCCGCAATAGAGGATATCGATCAGCACCTCGTCCGGGCCGGGTTCGCGGCGCTCGATCGAATGCGGGGCCAGCGGCGACTGGGCGCTGGCGGCGGCGTAGGCAGCGGTCTTGAGCATGCGCGGATCCGGGGCGAGGGAAGACCGGCAGTCTAGCCGCGCCTGGCCGCCCCGGCGTCAACGCGCACGCAACGTTGCGTGCTGCGGCCGCGCGCCTGCGTTACCCTTTGCGTCCCCACCCGCTGCACCGATCCGGATACCGCCATGCCCTCCTTCGACGTCGTCTCCGAAGTCGACACCCACGAACTCACCAATGCCGTCGACCAGGCCAATCGCGAGCTGACCATGCGCTTCGATTTCAAGGGCGTGGAGGCCAAGTTCGAGCTCGACGACAAATTTATCAACCAGTCCGCGCCCAGCGAGTTCCAGCTCAAGCAGATGCAGGACATCCTGCGCGCGCGCCTGATCGCGCGCGGCATCGATGGACGCTGCCTGGAGTTCGGCGACATCGAGACCAATCTGGCCGGTGCGCGCCAGAAGATCACCGTGCAGCAGGGCATCGAGCAGAAGCTGGCCAAGAAGATCGTCGCCGCGATCAAGGACGCCAAGCTCAAGGTGGAGGCCCAGATCAACGGCGACAAGCTGCGCATCAACGGCAAGAAGCGCGACGACCTGCAGACCGCGATCGCCCTGCTCAAGGCCGGCGATTTCGAGCGCCCCTTGCAGTTCGAAAACTTCCGCGACTGAGCCCCCTCCATGAGCAGCGAAGCCGAACCGATCGTCGCCACCCGCCGCTGGCTGGAGCGCGCGGTGATCGGGCTCAACCTGTGCCCGTTCGCCAAGGCCGTGGTGGCCAAGGACCAGGTCCGCTACGTGCTCAGCGCCGCGACCACGCCCGATGCGCTGCTGGAGGAACTGGCCTACGAGCTGGTCCGCCTGCAGCAGACCGAGCCCGAGCAGGTCGACACCACCTTGTTGATCCATCCGCAGGTGCTGACCGACTTCCTCGACTACAACGATTTCCTCGACACCGCCGACGCCGCGGTCGAGGCGCTGGAACTGGACGGCGAAATCCAGGTCGCCAGCTTCCATCCCGACTACCAGTTCGCCGACACCGACTACGACGATGTCGGCAACTGCAGCAACCGTTCGCCCTACCCGATGCTGCACCTGCTGCGCGAAGCCAGCGTCGAGCGCGCGGTTGCGGCGTTCCCGGACCCGGACGTGATCGTGGAACGCAATCTGGAAACGCTGGAGAAGCTGGGCATCGAAGGTTGGCGCAAGCTGCTGGCGCCTTGAAACAGAAAAGGCTTTACCGAGGCTGCGCGCCTCACCGGCACCCACAGGAATACCTTGAGTTCCCCTCTTGAGATGTAGGGGAGATTCGCTTTATCGGGCTTGCCGCGACGCGACCTTACTGAGCCGCCAGCGCCTCATCGCGCAACCACGGCACCAACAGGGCATGGGCCTCGTCCATGTTCGCGACGATGCGATGTCCCAGCGCGCGCACCTCGTCGCTGGGCGCGACCAGGTCCGGGATATGGATCGGCGTCATACCGGCGGCCAGCGCCGAGCGCACGCCGGCCGGCGAATCCTCCAGCACCACGCAACGCTCGGCGCTCAGGCCCAGGCGCTGCGCGGCGAGGCGGTAGATGTCCGGCGCCGGCTTGGGGTGCGCGACCTCGTCGCCGCCGACCACCAGTGCGAAATGGGCGAGCAGACCCGCGCGCTCCAGCTTGTACAGCGCGCGCGGTCGGCGCGTGGAGGTTACGACCGCGGTCACCATCCCATGCGCGGCCAGGCGCTCCAACAAGGCGATCAGCCCCGCCTTCAAGGGCAGGCCGGCATCGACTCGTACGTCGTACAGCGCCTGCATCGTGTGCAGCAAGGCCTGCACCTGCTCCTCATCCAGACGCGTGCGCAGCAGGTCGTGGCAGGCGCTGTCGTGCAGGCCGACCATCGACAGCCACAGGCCGTCCTCCAAGGGCAGCGCCAGGTCGTGCGCGGCCTGGCGCCAGCACTCCAGCAGGGCCGCTTCGCTCTCGATCATGGTGCCGTCCATGTCGAACAGCACGGCGGCGGGTTCGAATTCGAGCGCGGCGGCGGCGTGGTTGGAAGCTTCGATCGACATCGGTACGGAACTCGCTGAGGTTACGAGGACAATGGCGATCGCGCGCGGCACGACCGACGGCGAACGCGGCGGGCGCGCTCAGCCGGCAAACAGACGCTCCAGGTCGGCGGCATCGAGCGCGCGCCAATGGCCGGACGGCAGATCGTCCAGGCCCAGCCCGCCGATGCGACTGCGGTGCAGCGCTTCGACGTGGTTGCCGACCGCGGCGAACATGCGCCGCACCTGGTGATAGCGGCCTTCGGTCAGGATCAGACGCGCCTGGCGCGGCGCCAGGGTTTGCATCGCGGCCGGCGCCAGCGGCGTCTTCTCCGACTCCAGCATCAGCGTGCCGCTGGCGAAGGTCGCCGCTTCGTCGCCGCGCAAGTCGGAGGCCAGGCTCGCCTCGTACACCTTGGCCAGGTTGGCCTTGGGCGAAACGATCCGATGCAGCAAGCCGCCGTCGTCGGTCAGCAGCAGCAGGCCGCTGGTGTCGCGATCGAGCCGGCCGACCGTGGACAGCAGCGGCGAGCGCAGACGGAAGCGCGGCGGCAGCAGGTCGTAGACGATGCGACCGGGATCCTTGGTGGAACAGGTATAGCCGGTCGGCTTGTGCAGCATCAGCACCAGGCCCGCCGGCGGATCCAGCGGCTTGCCGTCGATGTGGACGCGCTCGTGGCCGACCTGATCGTCGGCGTACAACACTTCGCCCTCGGGATCGGTGATGCGGCCTTCGCGGAACATCGTCGCCACGTCCTTGCGGCTGCCGTAACCGAGGTTGGCGATCAGCTTGATCAGTTTCATGCGCGTCCCGGCCGGGTTCGTGCCGGTGCGGCGGGCTTGGCCGGCGCGGCATGCTTGGTCGCTTCGACGATCTTGAACCCGCCCTGTTGGGCGACCGTGCGCACGCTGCCGAAGCCGGCGTCGAGCGCGACTTCGTAAGGCAGGTGACGGTTGGCGACCAGCCACAGGCGGCCGCCGGGGTTCAGCGCCTGCGCGGCGACTTCGATGAAGCGGCGGCCGATGTCCGGCCGCTCGGCGCGGCCCTGACCGTGGAACGGAGGATTGCTGACGATCACGTCGTAGCGCTGGCTGAGCCCGACGGTCACGTCCTGCCAGTGGTAGCCGATCGCGACCTGCGCAGCCGAGGCCGGCAAACGCTCGGCCGCGAGATTCGCCCGCGCCAGTTCCAACGCGCGCGCTTCGGCTTCGTACAGGTCCAGCGCAACGATGCCGGGGCAACGCGCGAGCAGTTCTGCCGCCAGGTAGCCGTAGCCCGCGCCGAGATCGGCCGCGCGCCCGGTCAGATCCGCCGGCAGGTGCGCGGCCAACAGGGCCGAAGCCGGATCGATGCGGTCCCAGGCGAATACGCCGGGCCGGCTCAGGAAACGGCCACCGAGGATAGGGCGCACCGCATCCAGGCTCTGCCACTGCGCGGCCAGCTCGGCATCGGCCGGACCGTCCAGCGGCGCGGTCCAGAACACGCGGCATTTGTTCTTGGACAACTGCCCGACCGGTCCGGCGAGCTTGCCCAGATCGGCCTCGCCCGAGCGCGCGCCCTCGTCGTTGCTCAGGCAGGCGACCACACGCCCGCCCGGCGCGGTGCGCGCGATCGCGCGCGCCAGCAGAGCCCGCGCCTCGTCGCGCTGCCGCGGCGGCAGCACCAGTACCAGCGGATAGCGACGCGCGCCGTCGTCTTCGTCCAGGTTCAGGCCGGAGCGCTGCAGCGCCTCGACCTCGGGCTTGAAGCTCTGCTCGCAGACCAGACCCGGGCGCGGCTGCGCGTGCAGCGGCCAGCCGTCGCGCGCGCGCAGGAACAGGGCGCCGCCTTGCGCCGGCCAGCTCAACCGGCCATCGGCGAACGGCAGGAACAGGGTTTCGAGCGCGTTATCGGGTGCGTCAGCGCGCACAGAAATCACACAGATCTATGGTCATGCCGATGCTTTCGCAGAACTTGGAATAGATATAATTCTACCTCACAAACAAACACTATTTCCCCGGTAAAAACAGTGGAATAGAGCCATTATTTCCGAGCGAGGCACGCTACTTGCGCCGTCTCACGGAAAGTCTCTTCTATCGCGATTGACGACTTCCGCATCCGGGTGATATTCGAATTACGATCGATTTCTGCATACCTCGCAAAACACGAAGGCCCCGCAGAGGTCGAAATTCCGCCGGAGCGGTAACCGACATCCCATGACCAGAAAAATCACAGCCCTTCTAGCGTTTGTGATGGCCTCGTCGGCGATCACATTCCTGTATCCCAGCAGAAACACCACCGATGCCCCATATCCGTAGTCCGCGAAAACCGTGGCAGGCAACGATCCCGGGGCAGGCTCTGAACATTCTGCGAACCTCATTCAGCCTCGAAATCTATCGGAACGCGAGGTAGAAACATCCGACACCCTCAATCAGGCAACTGACGCTGCACCTGGAAGTAGCCCTCAAGCGAAAGCGCGAACGTACCTGTTCGAAGGGGGAGCGTTGAACGCCGAACGCGTTGAAAAGCTTTCGAACGACGAAACCTTCGACCTGCTCTATAGCGACCTCGTCCGGTCGTCAGATTCCGAACACCTTGAGCTGGGGCGACAGTATTCGTCGCAATTGGCCGAAGCGCTTTCAAAGTCCAGTCAGAATCAGCAGTTGGAACGACTCGCATGCGCCTCGCAAGTGTGCCTTGGCGAGGTGCGCAGCGCCTCACCAGATGCATCCGCCCTACTGATAGAACTGGCCGCTCTGTCCGAATCCGGGAAAATGCCGATCGGCGCAATGTCGTTCGTGGAAACAGGATTCGATCGCCCGAATGCGGGGCGCATCAGAGTCGTCTTCTCAAACACCCTCAGAGCGGTGACAGCGCGACCGGTGCCTAGGTAGGCATGCTGAACGAATCCTGCGGTGAAGCCGCGGCTACGCCAGGGCACGGGATTTCATGCCGCCGCAACACCATCGGCGCCATGCTGGGCTAAAACCTTGAGGAATCACGCGCATGCGAGCCCTTTTCATCGGTGGCACCGTCGACAACAGCGAACTGGATCTGGACGGCGCGCAACCGCCGCGCCATTACCCCGAAAACACCGGCAGCGGCCATCCGCGCTACCGCCTGCACCACACCGGCCTGCGCGACGGTACGGTCGCCTACGCGGTCTATGCCCCGCCCGAGCTGGCGGACGAGGAAGTCGAACGCGTGGCCGAAGAACGCGGCTACGCGCGCCGGTTCCAGGCCGAAGCGCAATTGAGCGGTTGAACGCCGCTTACGCCCGCGCGCCACCGATGCGTCGCAGGCGTGAGAGAACCGCCGTCAGTTCTGCAGTTCGCGCAGAGTCACCGAAGGCGGCGCGTCGAGCACGCGCCGGGTCGCGTACAGGCCTGCGAGCAGGGCCGCGATCAGACCCAAGGCCGCGCCGACCGCGGCCATGGTCCAATCCACGCGCCAGGGCAGGTCGAACACCTGGGTCGCGATCACGCCGGCCAGCACCGACGCCGCGGTCGCCGCGACCAGGCCCGACAACAAGCCGATCGCCGCGAATTCCGAGGCCTGGGCCAGACGCAGCTGACGTCGGCTGCCGCCGAGCACCCGCATCACGCCGCCTTCGAGCAGGCGCTCGTCCTGGCTCGCGCTGACCGCGGCCATCAGCACGAGCACGCCGGCCACCAGCGAGAAATAGAACACCACCTCGACCACGGTCGAGACCTGGTCGGCGGTGCCGCGCACCTGCTTGAGCACGGCGTCGACGTCGATCACCGACAGGTTCGGGAAGCGCGAGACCAGATCGGCGGTGAAGCGCGTGCGTTGCGGCGGCACGCTGACCGCGGTGATGTAACTGGCCGGATAGCCGTCCATAGAACCCGGCGATGCGATCACGAAGAAGTTGGGACGGAAACTCTCCCAGTCGACGCTGCGCAGGCTGGTGATGGTGGCCACGAACGGCTGCCCGGCGATGTCGAAGGCGATGCGGTCGCCGAGTCTCCAGCCCAGTTGCTCGGCGAAGCCCTCCTCGACCGACACTTCCGGTCGCGCCGGCTTGGCGTCGCCCCAGAATTTTCCGGCGGTGACGCGGTTGTCGTCGCGCAGACTCGCGGCCACCGACAGATTGAACTCGCGCTCGGCCAGACGCTGCGCGCGTTCGCCCTGCCCGGCGTAGTCGGCGCCGGTCACCGGCTTGCCGTTGCGCGCGACCAGGCGGCCGCGAATCATCGGGTACAGGGTCGGCGCGGTGATGCCCTGCTCGGTCATGAAGCTGCGCACCGGCGCGAGCTGGTCGTCCTGCACGTTGATGATGAAACGGTTGGGCGCGTCGGCGGCGAGCGCGAGCTGCCAACGGTCGAGCAGATCGGTGCGCACGAAGGTCAGCAGCAACAAGGCCATCAGGCCCAGACCCAGCGCCGAAACCTGGGCGATGCTGGTGCCGGCGCGGCGGCTGACGTTGGCCAGGCCGTAGCGCAGGCTGCCGCGCAGACGCGAACGCAAGCGCCGCACCGCCACGATCAGCAACCAGGCCAGCGTCGCCAACACCGCCAGGGTGCCGGCGATGCCGAGCAGCATCGCGGTGCCCAGGGTCGCCGAACCGGCCTTCCACCACAGCAGCGCGCCCAGCCCGGCGAAACCGGCCAGTGCGACCAGCCAGGCGCTGGGCTCGGTGGGATCGAGATCGCGACGCAGCACGCGCAGCGCCGGCACCCGCCGCAACGCCAGCACCGGCGGCGCGCCGAACGCGAGCAGCACCACCAGGCCGACGCCGTAGCCCTGCAGCGCCGGCATCAGGCCGGCCGGCGGGATCGACAGCTTCAGGGCCTGCGACAACCAACTGCCGACCAGCCATTGCAAGCCGAATGCGAGTACCACGCCGACCGTGCAGGCGACCAGGCCCAGCATCAGCAGTTCGCCGACGTGCACGCCGACCAGGGTGCGCTGACTGGCGCCGAGGCAACGCATCACCGCGGTACCGGACAGATGGCGCTCGCTGTGGCGGCGCGCGGCCATCGCCACCGCGACCGCCGCCAGCACCACCGACACCAGCGCGGCCAGGCCGAGGAAACGGCCGGCACGGTCCAGCGCGGAACGGATTTCCGGACGCGCGTCGCTGATCGTTTCCAGACGCTGGCCGCGTCCCAGCGCGGGACGCGCGGCGGCGACGAAGCGTTCGACCGCGGCGGCGTCGCCGGCGATCACCAGGCGATAGCGGATACGGCTGCCTTCCTGTACCAGGCCGGTGGCACGCACATCGCCGAGGTTGAGAAAGACCTTGGGCGCGATATTGAAATAGTCGAGCGCGGCGTCGGGCTCCTGCACCACCAGCGCGGCCAGGGTGAAACGCGCGTCGCCGATCGCGATGCTGTCGCCTAGCGTGGCGCCCAGGGTATCGGCGCCGGCGCGGCTCATCCAGATCGTGCCGCGCGCCGGCACGCCGCCGGCATCGCGTTCGCCGCCGCGATCGGCGATGCGGAACGCGCCGCGCAGCGGAAAACCCTCGCCCAGCGCGCGCAATTCGCCTAGCTGCAGGCGCTCGCCGACCCGGATCATGGTTTGCAGTTCCATGGTTTCGGTGCGGCGCAGCCCGCCGGCTTGCGCGGCCCGGTGTACGGCGCCGGCGATCGGCGCATCGGCGCGGACCACGGCGTCGCCGCCGAGCAGGCGGTTGGCTTCGATCGCCAGCGCGCGTTCGGCGCGATCGGTGACGAAACCGACCGAAGTCACCGCCAGCACCGCCAGCACCAGCGCGGCGAACAGGATGCGCACATCGCCGGCCTTGAAGTCTCGGCGCAGCTGGCGCCAGGCCAGCGACAAGGTCCTCACGGCACCAGCCTGCCGCTGTCCAGTCGCAGCATGCGGCCGCAGCGCTGGGCCAGGTGTTCGTCGTGGGTGACCAGGACCAGGGTGGTGCCGGCGTCGGCGTTGAGTTCGAACAGCAGCTCGATGATGGCCTGACCGGTGTGGGTGTCGAGATTACCGGTGGGCTCATCGGCGAACAGCAACGAGGGCCGGGTCACGAACGCGCGCGCCAGCGCCACACGCTGCTGCTCGCCGCCGGACAGCTGACGCGGGTAGTGGCCCAGGCGCTGCCCCAAGCCGACCTTGTCCAGGATCGCCTTGGCCGCTCCCTCGACTTCGCGGTCGCCGCGCAGTTCCAGCGGCAGCATCACGTTCTCCAGCGCAGTCAGCGAGGGCAGCAACTGGAAGCTCTGGAACACGAAGCCGACCTTCTCGCCGCGCACGCGGGCGCGGCCATCCTCGTCCAACGCCGACAACGGCTCACCGTCGAGGGCGACGCTGCCGCTGCTGGGGCTGTCCAGACCGGCCATCAGCGACAGCAGGGTGCTCTTGCCCGAGCCGGAGGCGCCGACGATGGCGACGGTATCGCCGCGCGCGATCTCGAAACCGACTCCGTCCAGGATGGTCAGCTCTTGGCCCGGCAGGGCCACACGCTTGCTCAGGTCCTGGACCCGCAACGCGGGCGCGTTCACGGCGGGGGCTGCGCCGGGTCCGCACCTGTTGGGGGCGCGTCGGTTCGCGTCACGCTGAACGGGATCACGCTGAATGGAATCGGCGCGAACGGCGTGCACTTGAATGGAATCGGCCATGATCGTCCTTATGCTTGCTCCAGCGACATCATCCGGAGACCTTATTAATGACGCTTAATAAAGAGGGATATGCGGCATCGCGGCGCCGGCTTCAATGGGCCATCGGTACCGGGTCCCTGGCGCTGGTCCTGGCCTGCGCGCTGGTCGCGACGCCGCTGCAGGCTCAGCCGGCGCATGCCCGACCGGCCGCGGCGGCCCCCGCCCCGACCGGCAAAGCGGCGCGAACGGTGCTGGTGATGGGCGATTCGCTCTCGGCCGGCTACGGCCTGGCGGCCTCGCAGGGCTGGGTGTCGCTGACCGCGCAGCGCGTGGCCCAGACCCGTCCGGGCTGGCGTGTGGTCAACGCCAGCATCAGTGGCGAAACTACCGCCGGCGGCGCTGCGCGCATCGCCGGCGAGCTGGCCCGGCACAAACCCGCGGTGGTGGTGATCGAACTGGGCGCCAACGACGGCCTACGCGGCCTGCCGCTGACCCAGAGCCGGGCCAACCTGGAACGCATGATCGCCGCCGCCCAGGCCGCCAAGGCGCGGGTGCTGCTGATCGGCATGCGCATGCCGCCGAACCTCGGCCGCGAGTACACCCAGGGTTTCGAGCGCAACTACGCCGAACTCGCGCGTAGCCACAGCGCCGCGCTGCTGCCGTTCCTGCTGGAACCGATCGCGCTAGACCGCCAGGCCTTCCAGGACGACAACCTGCATCCGGTCGCGAGCGCGCAGCCCAAGTTGCGCGACCATGTGTGGACCAAACTGGGGCCGTTGTTGCGCTGACCCTGGCCGATGTCACGAGGGTGGCCATCGATCTCTGGGGGAACGACCTGAGTCGCGATCGTCGGCAACCGGAGTTGCGTAATCGCGACTCAGGTCGCTCCCGCAGAAGGCGCCTGCGCGGGGCATCGCCACGCTTGCTATCGTGCGCAGCTCACCCTGCCGCCAAGACCGCATGAGCCGCACCGAACGCCTGTTCGACCTGATCGAAGCCCTGCGCCGGCACCGCCAGCCGATCGCGGCCGCGACCCTGGCGCAGGAACTGGGCGTGTCGCTGCGCACGATCTACCGCGACGTGCAGACCCTCGTCAGCCTGGGCGCGCCGATCGACGGCGAAGCCGGCGTCGGTTACCTGCTGCGGCCGGGATTCTTCCTGCCACCGATGAACTTCGCCCAGGACGAGATCGAAGCGCTGGTATTGGGCGCCCGCTGGGTCCAGCGCCAGGACGACCGCGCGCTGTCGCTGGCGGCGAGCAATGCCTTGGCGAAGATCGCCGCCGCCGCGCCGCGCGACCTGCGCGATGCGATCGGCGAAATCGGATTGTGGGTATCGCCCAGTAACGCCCACCCCGCCGCGCCGAGCACCATGCAGCGCATCCGCGACGCCATGCGCGACGAGCGCAAGCTGCGCATCCGCTACGGCAGCGGCGAAGGCCAGGAGAGCGAGCGCACGATCTGGCCGCTGGCCCTGGCCTTCTTCGACCACGCCCGCGTGGTCGGCGCCTGGTGCGAACTGCGCGGCGACTTCCGCCATTTCCGTCTCGACCGCATCGCTGAACTCGAAGTGCTGCCCGAACCGATGCCGCAGCGCCGTAGCGCGCTGCTCAAGGCCATGGTCGCGCAGCTGTACGAGCCCTACCAGACCGGCGACACGCGCTAATTGGGCTTGGCGCGCGGCCGCGGCTCGGCGCGCACGAAGTCGCGTCCCAGGTAAGCCTTGCAGCGGAACTGATCGATGTCGTTGATGCGCAGGATGTTGCGGCGCCGGCTCACCAGCCCACTGCGGTGCCAGGTCTGCAATTGCGCGTTCAACTTCGGCCGGCTGGCGTTCACCATCGCCGCGAGGATGCTCTGGGTCGGCGGCAGCGCGACTTCGAAACCGTCGACCGCGGCGCGGCCGCCGTCGTGCATCATCGACAGCAGATAGCGCGCCAGCCGCGATTCCAGACGGTGCAGGCACATGGTCTCCAGACTGTCGACGGCCTTGCGCAGGCGCACGCACAGGGTCGCGTGCGCGCGCTCGAGCAGGACGGGCTCGGAGGTCAGGGCCGGAAAATGCCGCCGCGCCAGCAGCAGCACCCGCGCCGGACCGTAGGCCATGGCAGTGAAGTTGCGGTCCTGGGCGTCCAGCAAGGCGGTTTCATCGACGGTCTCACCGGCCTCGATGGTATCGACGATGAGTTCCTGGCCGTCCGGGCCGTAGAGGATCTTGTAGATCCGTCCGCGCGCGACCAGGGCGAGGAAGTCGCTGGGATCGTTCTTGAGGAACAGGGCCTGGCCGTCGCGCAGAGTGCGCTCGGTGGCGTTGCGGGCGACGTGATCGAGCAAGGTATCGGGCAAGCCCTGGAACAGCGGCGACTGCTCGAGGATCAACTGCCGGGCACGTGCGTTGGCGGAGCGGTCCAGCGTCATGCACATGCGCGCGACCACCCTCGCGAGGTGCGACGCGCATCGGCGCGTTCACCGCCGGTGGCGGTTCGACAGCCCTGCAATGCGAAAGCGACCGCCGCAAGAGGGCTGTCGCTGTCGATGGATCTGCGAACTGAAAAAATGTAACCGGCGCGGCACCGGTGCCGCCGGCCGCCGCTGCGTGACGAACGATCCATATTCATCCCCTGCCGTCGCGGACGGAGCCGCATTGGCCTGTGCCGCGATCGGTCGGCGCGCTCTGTGCACGGAGCCGCCTGCGCTACGTTCGCGGTCGTTCCCTGGGTCCGGAACGACGCCGCTGCCGCGACGAGTCCGGGCTCGTGCGGGGCGGGCTGCCGGCGCGATCGCCGGCGGACTGCCTCGCGGACGCGGCATCGGGGGCCGCCGCATCCCTAGCGTCCGGCGTCGGGTGTCGCGCCCGACGCCTTCCGCCTTACGGAGAACCGCTGTTCAAACCCTTTACCGGCTTGGTGCCGGAGAAGGCCTTGAGCACGGTCATCAGGCTGCTCAGGTTGTCGGACACACCGGTCTGAGCGACCTTCTCGGTCGCGCCCGCGGCGGCCGTGGTGTCGAGCGTGTAGATCTGCATCACGCCCTGGTTGGCTGCGGCCAGCGCCAGCGTGTTCTGCTGCTGCTGCGCGGCGACGGCGTTCTCGAACAAGATGCCGGTCGAGTGCGCCAGGCTCTGGTAGATCGAGCCCATCGCGAAGGCCGGCGCTTCGCCGATGACCTTGACGTTGGACTGGGTGACGGCATCGGTGATCTGGTCGTTGACGGCGGTTGGAAATGCCATGAGGTAATCCTCGTTATGCGGTCGTCAGGAACATGCGCGCCTGGGAGATCCGGCGGATGGCGCGGAGCCATCGGCCGGGGTTCTCTCACTTGAAGGCGTTGAGCACGGTGAGCAGGCTGGTCAGGTTGTCGGAGACGCCGGTCTGGGCGACCTTCTCGGTCGCACCCGCGGCAGCCGTGGTGTCGAGGCTGTAGATCTGCATCACACCCTGGTTGGCGGCGGCCTGCGCCAGCGTGTTCTGCTGCTGCTGCGCGGCGATGGCGTTCTGGAACAGGATGCCGGTCGAGTGCGCCAGGCTCTGGTAGATCGAGCCCATCGCGAAGGCCGGTGCTTCGCCGATGACCTTGACGTTGGATTGGGTGACGGCATCGGTGATCTGATCGTTGACGGCGGTCGGGAAAGCCATGGTTTAACTCCTCGGGGTCGTGTACGGCCCATGCCGTACGTTTCAATGAACGCTGCGGAACCCGCCTTGTGAATCAGGCGGACGACGCGGCGGACGGGGACTTGCGAGCGCTGGCCTCGGCGCGCCCGGCTTCGAGCACAGCCTCGATCTGGCGCGTGAGCGGGCCGTACTGGCGCTCGAAACAGGCCTCGACTTCGGCCTTGATCAGGATCGCGAGACGGTCGGCGATCTGCGCGATCGCCAGCTGCGCGGCCGCGGTTTCGCCCTCGCCCGCGCCCTTCAAGTGCGAGGGCCGTAGGTCGCCGAGCGTGCGCGAAGACTCCAGCAAGCGCAGGATCGCCTGCTCCTCGCGGGTCAGCGGGGCGGCCGGCGCGGCGTCCTTGGCGGGCGCGGCGGCGTCGCCGGGGGGGGCGCTGGCGGCGCCGAGCACGGTCTTCATCGCCACCTCCACGCGCTGTCGGCCCTGATCGACGATGTCTGCGGCATGGCGTCGGGCCTGGTCGGTGTAGCCACCCAGCACGGCCTCGTTCGCGCTCAGGGTGGTGAGGAACTCGGCCAGTTGCCTGCGCTCGTCCTCGTCCAGGTCGTGGCCCAGCCACTGGCGCGCGAACTGATGCACCTGCTCGGTCAACTCGTTCCGACTTACGGTCATGGCACTACTCGCGAGCGTTAGGGGGACGGGCGCTCAACGCGCACGCAGAAGCTGGCTGAGCGCGCGCAGCACGTCGGGCTGCATCAGGCGCTCGAGTACTTTCACCAGCTCGGGGTCCAGCGCCTTGGTCGACGACGGGTCCGAAGTCTCTGTCGGCGCCGGCGTGGATCCATTCGCTGCCGCCGGAGGTGCGGGGCCGTCGAGCTCCTCACGAAGCAGGTATTCGGTGATCTCGTTCATCGCTAGCTCCTGGCGATGCCGGCCGCGCGCGGGCGCGACCGGGATGGGTTTCGTATGCGGCGGATGCGAGCGCCGCGATCAGGTGTTGGCCGGCTTGGACCGACTGAGCGTGACCACCGAGGCCGGCGACTTGAAACCGTACATCGTCTCCAGGACCTGGGCATTGGCCGATACCACCGAGAGCGTCGGATCGACCGTGGTCTTCCAGTAGTCGGCGGCGATCAAAAACACCAGCTTCTGCAATGCGAGCATGGTCTTGTCGAGCACTCGGGTCTGGCCCGGGGGCAACAGCTGGTAAGCGAGCAGGATCACCATGCGCAGGAATTCGTCCTGGACGTCGGTGTGCTCCACACCCTGACCGTCGGCACCCAGCAGGTAGGAGCGCCAGTTACTGAACAGGGTCAGCACGCTCGTCAGAGCCTCGTACCAATAGAACCGAGACGGGCTCTGCTCTGCCAGCTGCGCCACCAGATAGGCATAGAGTTTGTAGTAAACGCCGACGTTTTCATCGTTGCAGATCGGCGCCATTCCCGCGGTCAGCTGGTCGCAGATCCAGCGTTGGTTCGCATCGTTTTTCAGCACGTCGCTCACGCTGGCCTGGCCGATCACCATGGCGGCGAACTGACTGATCTGCGGCTGAGTCAGGGCGCCCTCGCCCAAGTAGGCCACGGCGTTACCTGCCTGCTGCAACACGTCGGTATCGATGTAGCCGTCCAGATGACGGAAGCCGCGATTGATGCGGTAACCCTCGACCGAATCGAACAGGCCGGAGGCGCCGGTAATCGCGTTGCTGCCCATGTTGGTGTCGAACGCGATCAGCGGATAGCGCGCCGCCATGTAGTTGCGGTAGTAGTAGGCATGGCCGAGCCGGAACGCGAACTGCTGGCTGCCGGAGAAGAACGCGTACCAGTTCTGCGATTGCCCCTTCATGGTGCTGTCCAGGGTTTCGCTCATCGCCATCTCGCTGCGCTTGCCGTTGTAGGCGACGATCGCGATGCTGGCCGGGCTGTTGATGTCGAAGCGGCGCAGGGTGCAGCCGCCGTGGGTCAGCGAATCGCTGCGGAACAGCTCGTCGAACAGTCCGGACACGTCGCTCTTCTTGCGCGGCGCGGCGCCACGGCTGCCGCGCGGTTCGTCGGCGAGGCGGCCCTGGGCGGTGGCGACGCCCCGCGCGATGTAGGCCGAGTAGGCGCGATAGAAGTCTTCGCCGGGCGGCTCAGCGGCATTGACGTAGTAATAGCCGATCATCGATCGGTTGTCGGTGGTCGAAGCCGCGCCCTCGCCGCAGTGGATGTGGCAGATCAACTGTTGCGAGCGCGCGCCCTCGCCGCCGAAGTTCTTGCCCAGACCCGATTGGTTCTCGAACAGGAACCGGAAGAACTGGCTGAAGTCGGCGACCTTGGTCTCGGTGCCGAGCAGGTCGATGCCGATCACCGTGCTGGGGCCGGGCTTGGTCAGCAGCGGCAGGATGACGTCCTTCAACTCCTTGCTCAGGCTATCGCCCGGCATGTAGCCGGCCGACGTGTGCACCAGCAGGCGATAGCTGCTCTGATCGTCCGGATTCAGCTTATTGAAGGCCTGGGCGATCTGGTCGGCGGCCACGATCTCGTCGGCGCCAATCGCCGCCTGGTTGCAGCGCACCCCGCTCTCGTACAGAAAAGCGTAGGTCGCCAGCATCCATTGTTCGTAGCGTCCCGCGTACTTGGGATCGCGCCTCACCGCCTTCATCAGGCTGGAGCGGGTCTTGTAGCAGTCGTCGAAGGGCGTGTACTTGTTGGCGCTGTAGATCTTGTTGTTGAAGTAGCGCAGCACCTTGATCAGTTCCGGATTGCCCTGCACGCGCGTGCGCAACTGCCCGCGGATCTCCTCGTACAGTTCGGGACTGGTGGCGAAGGCATTGACCAGATTCGGCGACAACGCCCAGCGCCGCGCCAGCACCACGCAGGCGACGTAGATGGATTCGGCCGCGCATTCGCCGCGTTCGTACTGGGCCTTGTTGACCTTGCTGGCCAGGGAATTCAGCGGATTGCCGTTCTCGATCATCATCTGCAGGGCCAGATCGAACAGCGCGATCGTGCCTTCCACGATCGCCTCGTCCCCGGTTCCGCCGCCCATGATCCCGAGCAGCGACAGGCGCAGGCCTTTGGGCACGATCACCTCCATCGGCGCGCCTGTCGGTGGCGTGTACGGGATTTTGTATTCGACGGATGCATCCAGCCGCCCTTCGACCGGCAGGATTCCACCGAAGTGACTGTGGTAGTCGAACGGGTACCGCAGCATCGCCACGGGCGAGATCAATTCGAAAAAGGCCATGGACGGGGCTCCTCTGGTCTGCGCCGCAAGGCGGCATTCGGGTCCGGAGCGCATCGCGGCGACGCGCTCTCGCGGTGGTCTTTAGGTCAGGACGACGCGCTCTTGTGGTTCTGCAGCACGCTGGCGTACTTGGAGATGCTCTGGTCGATGCGATCGATGGCGAAGCTCGCGGCTTCGGCCTCCATCGCGCCGGCGGCCGCCGCGACCGCGGCGGCGGCGCCCATCAGGATGTCGGTGGCGAGCACGCCGAGTGCGTCCTCGGCGGCCTTCTCCAGCTGGTTCTCGACCAGGTTCTGAGTCATTTCCTTGAGCAGGATGCCCTGGCTGGCCAGCGCGAGCTTGCTGACGCCGTCGAAGTAGGCTGCGGCCGACTGCGCGACCAGGCCGGCCGCCTGGGTGATCATCATGTTCGGCGGGATCGCGATCTGCGACGGCGCGTACTGCGCGGTCTCGGCGTTGCTCAGCTGTACCGCCTGCACGATCTTCTGATTGAGCGCATCGGTCGGCGGGCTGGCGGCGGCGGACTGGGCCAGCATCTGCGTGTTCATCGTCGCCAGCACGCTCGGCGGCGGCGGGGCGGGCGGGGTGGCCGGCGGATC
>CAMLID010000028.1 GCA_946480055.1 uncultured Lysobacter sp.
GGTCGATATGGCCGGCCGGCTGCTTGTACCACTCGTCGCGGCGGTTGCGGCGCGATTCGATGATTTCGTCGAAGGCGGCGCTGTCGGTGCGCAGCACTTCGATCGCGACCCGGTCCTTCTTCGGCACGTCGGCGGCCAGGCGGATCGAGGCGATCGGCACGCGCTGGGCCGGGTTCTCGTAGAAGCCCAGGGCGCCGGTGCCGCGCGGCAGCACCGACAGCAGTTCCATGCCCTGGACCACGCGGCCGACCACGGTGATGTTGCGGTCGAGCTGGCGCGGCGACTGGCCGATCACGACGTAGAGTTCGGTGCCGTTGCTGGAATCGGCGGCGACGTCGCGGCCGGCGCCGACCATGCCGTAGCAGTGCGCGAGCCAGGCCGACTTGGCGTCGGTGTCGCGCGCGGCCGGGAAGCCGTCGGAAAAGCCGACCTGCTGCGCCCAGCCGTCGGGATCGGGCAGCACGTGGAACGGCAGTTTGTCGCTGCTGCGTGCGAATTCGGCGGGAAGCTTGGCCTTGGTGCCCTTGCCCAGCGGCTTGCGGTCCTTGTCGTCCTCGGCCGGGTCGCCCCACTGGACCACGAAATTGTCCTGCGAGCGGTTGATGCTGAGCCCGTTCCAATAGCCGTTGCGGGCCAGGGCGCGGATGTTGGCGACGTGCGCGGGCGCGAAGTCGGGCGCGAGCTCGATCACCACCCGGCCGCGCGGCAGGCTGAGGTAGAGGGTGTCGCGCGGGTCGAGCGCACGCCAGTCGGTGGGTTTGGTCGCGTCGAGGATCTCCTGCATCGAGCGCGGCTTGGCCGCGTCGGCGGCCGCGGCGGCCAGCGGTAGCGACAACAGGGTCGCGGCGATCAGCAGCGGCGACAGCCATGCTGCCGGCTTGGACGAGGACGGCTTCGAACGCATCGGTGGATCTCCCCTTCAGGTCGAGCGAGTGTAGTCGCCGCGCATGAACTCGGTGTAGTCGTCCTGGCCCGGGAACCGGTTCTCGATCACGAAGCGATAGCGGTCGCCGTCGAATTCGTAGCGGTAGCGCGCTTCGCCGCGCGGGGTGACCTTCTCGAAGCTGAGCACCTCGCCATCCCAACGGCCGCGCGCGGGTTCGGGCGGGAATCCGAGGCTGTCGAACCACCACCACAGCACGGTGTCGCTGTCGGGCTCGATCAGGAACACGCCGTGACCGTGGAACACGACCTGGCCATCGCGCTCTTCCTCGTACTCCTGGATCAGGGCCATGCCGTCCAATGAGGGCCGGCATACGGTGCGGCCGATCCCCGCGCCGCCAGAGCCCCAGGGCGAAGGCGAGAGCCGTTCGTCGCCTTGCCAGTGGCCGGCGAAACGCATCAACCGCGCATGCGCGGGACCGGGGCGGGGCATGTCCATGGCGAGTTCCGGCTGCGGTGGGACCGGCAGCGTAGCGTGGCCCTCCAGGCGGGCGCGTGCAGGCCGCACCGTCGGTGCCGGGACCCGGTAGTACGGCCTAGTTACTAATGGCATGCGCGGTATAGCGAACTTAATACTACTGTGGTCTCCAAGCTAGCGGGACCGGACCATGACCGACATCGAAAGCCACCTCAGGAAGTTCCAGAAAGAGCTCAGCGCAGGCACCGTGTCGCTGGCCCTCTTGGCCGTACTCGGCGCCACTGCCGAGCCGATGTACGGCTACCAGATCGCCAAGCGCCTGGAGCGCGAAGGCGAGGGCGTGCTCAGCGGCAAGCAGAGCGCGCTCTACCCGGTGCTGCGCAACCTCGGTGCCTCGGGCCTGCTCGACAGTCATGTCGAGCCTTCGGTGACCGGGCCGCCGCGCCGCTACTACCGCATCACCGACACCGGCCGCGAAGTCCTGCAGCAATGGACTTCGGCCTGGCGGGCCACCCGAGATTCCGTCGATTCCGTCCTTGAAGGGCCGACCGCATGAACGCCACCACCGATAAACCGCTGCCGCATTCGATCCCCGAATACCTCGACCGCCTGCGCGCCGCGCTGGCCGGCGCCGATCCGGCGCTGGTCCAGGACGCGCTCTACGACGCCGAGGAGTACCTGCGCTCGGAATTGGCCGAGAACCCCGGCAAGAGCGAGGCCGAAGTGATCGCCGCCGTCGCCGGCAGCTACGGCGCGCCCGACGAGGTCGCCGAGATCTACCGCGATACCGAGGTCACCGTGCAGACCGCGTTGCGCACGCCGCCGCCGCGGCCGCGCAAGTCGGTGTTGGGGCAGTTCTTCGGCGTCGCCGCCGAGCCGCGCACCTACGCCGCGCTGTTCTACATGCTGCTGTCGCTGGCCACCGGCATCTTCTACTTCACCTGGGTGGTCACCGGCGCCTCGCTGTCGGCTGGCCTGGCGGTGCTGATCATCGGCATCCCGTTCGTGATCCTGTTCCTGGGTTCGGTGCGGGTGCTGTCGCTGGTCGAAGGGCGCCTGGTCGAGGTGATGCTGGGCGAGCGCATGCCGCGCCGACCCTTGTACAGCGGCCGCGGCAAGCCGCTGTTCGACCGTATCAAGGACATGTTCGTCGACCCGCGCACCTGGGGCACGCTGCTGTATATGGTGCTGATGATGCCGCTGGGCATCCTCTACTTCACGATCGCGGTGACCGGGCTGAGCGTGTCGCTGTCGCTGATCCTGGCGCCGATCGCGATGCTGTTCGGCAGCTTCGGCGCCGGCTTCTGGGTCGACGACGTCAATGTGATGTCGGCGCCCTGGACCTGGCCGCTGGCGATGGCGCTGGGCATCGTGCTGCTGTTCGTGACCCTGCACATCGCACGCGGCGTCGGCATCTTCCACGGCGCGCTGGCCAAGCATCTGCTGGTGAAGTCGTCGCAGTACAGCTGAGCGGGATACCACGCAAACGCGAAGGCCCGGCGGATCGCTCCGCCGGGCCTTCGTCGTTCAGCCCCTCTCGCGCCTGCGCGAGAGGAGGGAGGGCTGCCTAAGCCGCGTACTTGGCGATGAAGTCGCGCACCTGCGGATAGACCTGCTCGCGCCAGCGGCGGCCGCTGAAGATGCCGTAGTGGCCGGCGCCCTTGACCTCGATGTGTTGGCGGTCGGCTTCGGCGATGCCGGTGCACAGGCGGTGTGCGGCGCGGGTCTGGCCCTGGCCGGAGATGTCGTCGAGTTCGCCCTCGATGGTCAGCAGCGCGGTCTTGCCGATCGCGGCCGGGTTCACGCGCTCGCCGGCGACGTCCCACAGGCCGCGCGGCAGCAGATGTTCCTGGAACACCACGCGGATCGTGTCGAGGTAGTACTCGGCCGGCATGTCGAGCACGGCGTTGTATTCGTCGTAGAAGCGCCGATGCGAGGCCGCGTCTTCGAGGTCGCCCTTGAGCAGGTCCTGGTAGAAATCCCAGTGCGACTGGAAGTGGCGTTCCGGGTTCATGGCGACGAAGCCGCCGTGCTGAAGGAAGCCCGGGTACACGCGGCGACCGCCGCCGGGGTAGTTGGCCGGCACGTGGTGGATCAGGTTGCCTTCGAACCACCACAGCGGCTTGTGCACGGCCAGGTCGTTGACCTGGGTCGGGCTTTCGCGGGTGTCGATCGGCCCGCCCATCATCACCAGCGAGCGCGGCGTGGGTTCGCCGCGCGCGGCCATCAGCGACACCGCCGCCAGCACCGGCACGGTCGGCTGGCAGACGCTGATCACGTGCAGGTTCTCTGCGCCGATCAGGCGGATGAACTCCTGGATGTAGGCGACGTAGTCGTCGAGCGTGAACGCGCCTTCGCTCACCGGCACCATGCGCGCATCGATCCAGTCGGTGATGTAGACCTTGTGGTCGCGCAGCAGGGTTTTGACGGTGTCGCGCAGCAGGGTGCTGTGGTGGCCCGACAGCGGCGCGACCACCAGCACCGGCGGATCGTCCTTGAGCTCGGCGATGTTGTCGGCGTCGTCGGCGTAGCGCTTGAAGCGTAGCAGACGGCAGAACGGCTTGCGCTTCATTTCGCGCTCGATCACCGGGTAGGTGTCGCCGTCGATCTCCAGCGAGTGGATGCCGAACTCGGGTTTCTCGTAGTCCTTGCCGATCCGGTAGAGCAGTTCGTAGCCGGCGGCGACGCGCGAGGCGCCGGGCACGGTCGACAGCCAGCTGCCGGGAGCGGCGAACATCTTGGAGCCGGCGTCGGCCCAGTAGGTCATCGGCGCCAGCCAGGCGCGGCCGAGTTCGTGCATCTGGTAAAGCAGCATCGGGCGGATCCCAAGGAACGACGGTTGGCTAACGACAGTTTGCTGCGGCGCAGCATAGCCGATAGCGCGGGCGCCGGCGTTAATCCGGCGCGGATGTTCAGCCTGGGGTTTCCAGCGCCGCGGCGCCCTCGCTCAGGCCCGGCGCCAGCCACAGGTGCGAGCCCAGCGGGGCGAAGCCGACGGCGGCGAAACGGTCGCGGTAGAACCGCGCCGGGCGGCGCTTGAAGCCGACGGTATCGCCGTCGACGCCGTCCTCGCGGGTGAAGGTCTCCAGGAACGCGACCCCGGCGCAGAGCTCGGCCAGTCCGGGCAGGCCGCGTTCGAGCTCGCGGGTGTCGACGTAGTGCAGCACGTCGCTGCAGATCAGCAGATCGACCGGTGGGCACGGCCGCAGCGCTTCGAAATCGCCGAAGCGGGCGTAGTGCAGGTTGCGGCGCGCACCGTGGCGGGCGACGGCATATTCGCTGCTGTCGAAGCCCAGATACCGCAGCTTGGGTCGCAGCTTCAGCAGCGGCGCACGCCAGGCGGCTTCGCCGGCGCCGACGTCGAGCACGCTGCGGATCGGGCGCTCCAAGTGGTATTCGGCGCTGGCCACGGCCAGCGCGACCTTGCGCTGCAGGCGCGCGCGGCCGCCGATCTCGGGATCGCGGTACCAGCGCTGGAAGTAGTCGCGGTCGTACTGTTTGCTCATCGTGTCCTGCATGCGTTCGTCGGCATCGGCCGCGGGCGGCGGCGTGGCATCCTAGCGCGGCCGCGCGCCCGGCCCGCAACCGCCACCCACAGGAAGCCTGCGATGAATGCCTATCTCTGGACCAAGACCGCCCATGTCGTATTCGTGATGGCGTGGATGGGAGGGGTGTTCTACCTGCCCCGGATCCTGGTCAATCTGACCGAGGCGGGCGACGAGCCGGCGGTGCGCGCGCGCCTGGTGCTGATGGGCCGGCGGCTGTACCGCTTCGGCCACATCATGTTCGGCCTGGCGGCCTTGGCGGGCCTGACCCTGTGGCTGCATTTCGGCATCAGCGGCGGTTGGCTGCACGCGAAGCTGACCCTGGTGGTGCTGATGCTGGCGCACTACGTGATGTCGGGGCGCTGGCTCAAGGGCGTGGAGCGCGGGCGGCCGCTGCCGGGGGCGACGACGCTGCGCTGGTTCAACGAGTTGCCGGTGCTGCTGTTGATCGGGGTGGTGTTTCTGGTGCTGGCGAAGCCGTTCTGAGCGAGCGCGGCCGTTGCGGTCCGGGCATGCAGCATCGGCTGCTTCGGCAAGCGCCGGTTTTGGGTAGGAACGGCGCAAGCCGCGACCGCGAACTTCGTCTGCCGGCGGAGGTTTCGTTTCGAGTTCGCCTTCTGCTTTCTGTGGGAGCGGCGTGAGCCGCGATCGCCAGCCCCGCGTCCGCGCCCGCTTCGCTCTTGCTTTGGGGTAGGAGCGGCGTAAGCCGCGACCGCGACCTCCGAGGTTCGGCGAAGGTTTCGATTCTTAAGTCAAAGGCTTCCGCCCGCTGCGCGTGCGGGTCACTTTCTCTTGCTAGCCCAAGAGTCCGCCTGGATTCCCTACGGTCAAAAGTAACCAAAGAGAAGGGCTTGCCTAGACAAACCTCCCCTGCGAGTTCGGTGCGTGCGCCGGGATTTTTCGACGGGACATCCCTGTCCCATCGAAAAACGCCGCGCATCCTGCGCGCCGCCCTTCGGGTCTACGGTTGTTCGTCGTAGTGCGGTGCTATGGATTCCAATGCAACGGCAACGGCAACGGCAACGGCAACGGCAACGGCAACGTGACGTGACGCGACGCGACGCGACGCGACGCGACGTGTGACGCGCGGCGCCTCGGTCGCGGTCGCCTCGACTGTGGGAACGATCGCGTCGCATCGAACGTCCCGCGGCCCCGATACGTCGCGTTCGAACTCAGCGGCTCTTGAAATCGTCTGGCTTCGGCAACGTAACCGGGACCTGCTGGGCGTCGCAGTCGCCCTTGGCGCAGAGCGCCGCGCGCAGTTTCGGCATGGCCTGCAGCATGAAGTGGAAGATCGTGTTCTGTTCGACGCTGCCGCGGACCGCGTCGCTGCCGGGGCCGCGCGCCCAGATGCCGACGTCGTCGCCGCCGTGGGATTCGTTGCTGGTCGGGACCAGCGACTCCTGCAGGTAGTCGGGTTGCTCGGTGTCCACTTTGGTCAGGTCCGGACGGCCGCGCTCGGCCTGCTGGGTGCCGCTGGCGGTATGCAGGAAACGTTTCGGGCCTTCCGGTTGCTGTGCGCTGGCGCCGACGTAGCCGGGACCGTTGCTGTAGCTGAGCGTGGTGTAGGGCATGCCGAGCGAATCGCGCGCGTAGTCGGCGGCGTCGCCGTCTTCGCCGCTGGTGCCGCGCACCTTGCCCAGGATCGGATTGCCGCGCACCGGGTAGCCGACGAAGCTGAGCGTGTGCGAGTGGTCGGCGGTGACCAGGATCAGGGTGTCGTCGGCCGAGGTCGCCTCGCTGGCCGCGCGCACCGCGTCGCTCAGGGCGACGGTTTCGGTCAGAGCGCGGTAAGCGTTGCCGTAGTGGTGGGCGTGATCGATGCGGCCGCCTTCGACCAGCAGCACCCAGCCGTTGCCGCCCTTGTCGGCGCTCAGGCCGTTCAGGCGCGCGATCGCGGCGCGGGTCATCTCGGCCAGGGTCGGTTCGCCGGCGCCGTCCTTGGGACGGTCGTGGTCGAACTGCATATGGTCCGGTTCGAACAGGCCCAGCAAGGGCTTGCCCGCCGGCGCGGCCGCGAACTGCTTGGCGTTCCAGACGTAGGCGCCGTCGGGGTGGCGCTGCTTCCAGGCCGCGATCAGGTCGCGGCCGTCGAGGCGCTGGCCGACCTTATCGTCGTATTCGGGATCGCGCTGCTCGACCGTCATGAAGTTGCCGCGACCGCCGCCCATCAGCACGTCGGGTCCGGTGCCGTAGGGCGATTCGATCATCTGCCGGGCGATGTCCTGGCAGCCGGCGGTCTTGGCGTCCTCGGGCAGGTCGGCATCGTTCTCCCAGTTGCGGTCGGCCGAATGGCTGAAGGTCGCGCCGGGGGTGGCGTGGGTTACGCGGGTGGTGGTGACCACGCCGGTGGCCAGTCCGCTGCCCGCGGCGAGTTCCCACAGGCTCAGGATCGGCGCGGCCAGGGCGCCGGCGCAGTTGCCGCGCGGGGCCTGCTGGCCGATGCTGAGTACGCCGGCGCGGGTCTTCACGCCGGTGGCCATGGCGCTCATGGTGCCGGCCGAGTCCGGCGTCTGCGAATCGGTGTTGTAGGTCTTGCTGAGCGCGGTCGACGGGAAGCGCTCCCAGCTCAGGCGGTTCTCCTCGCCCGGGCCGCCTTTCTTCTGGCCCTCGAAGATGCGCGCCGCGGCGACCGTGGTCAGGCTCATGCCGTCGCCGACGAACAGGATCACGTTCCTGGCCCTGCCGGCCATCGCGCCGCGCTGCGCGGCCTGGGCGGCGCCGTCGCGGAACCACCACTGCGGGGTTTCGTCCTGCGGGCGGCGGATCTGCGGCACGTCGACCGCGACTGCGGCGGCGCCGCTGGAGGCGGGCGCGGCGGCGCGCGTTGCCGGTGTGCTGGCGCAGGCGCCGAGGCTCAGGGTGACGGCGAGGGCGAGGCAGGCGGTGCGCGTTCGGGACATCTTGGGGACCGGTGGCGGACGAAACCGCGATTATGACCTGCGGTTGTTGCTGGAATGGGATACCGGTGTTGCACCGGCGGGGGTCGCAGCGACCGGGCGCCTCGGCTAAGGTGCCCACTCGTAGGCGCGAGGTGTCCGCATGAAGCTGGTGTCGGCCTGGTTCAAGATCCCGTTCTGGCAGCGGGTGCTGGCCGGCTTCGTGCTCGGCGCGCTCGCCGGCTGGCTGATGGGGCCGGCGGCGGAGACCTGGTTCGGTCCGTTGGGCAAGCTCTACGTGACCCTGATCAAGATGATCGCGGTGCCGCTGGTGCTGTTCGCGGTGATCAACGCGGTCGCATCTCTGCATGGGCAGAAATCGGTGGCCGCGCTCGGCGGGCGCACCTTCGCCTGGTTCGCGTTCACCGCGGTGCTGGCGGTCGGCGTCGGCCTGACGGTCGCGCACCTGGTCGCGCCGGGCGAGGGCGTAGGCACGCTGCAGATCGCCGGCGACTACAAGCCCAAGGACGTGCCGCCGCCGATCGACGTATTGCTGGGCGTGGTGCCGGCCAATCCTTTCCAGGCGATGGCCGAAGGCAAGGTGTTGCAGGTGATCTTCTTCGCCGGGCTGGTCGGCTTCGCCCTGGTCAAGCTCGGCGACCGCGTCGCCGGTCTGCGCAAGCTCGCCGGCGAAGCGAGCGACACCATGATCCAGATCACCCGCTTCGTGCTGGAGTTCACCCCGCTGGGCACCTTCGGCCTGATCGCGGCGCTGATCGGCGGCTACGGTTTCGAAAAACTGCTGCCGCTGGGCAAGTTCGTGATCGCGCTGTACCTGGCCTGCGGCCTGCACATCGCCGTGGTCTACAGTGCGCTGCTGCTGGCGCACGGGCTGAACCCGCTGAAGTTCTTCCGCGGCGCGTTCCCGGGCATGCAGGTCGCGTTCGTGGCCTCGTCCAGCTTCGCCGCGCTGCCGGCTTCGCTGCGCAGCGTCACCCACAACCTGGGTGTGGACAAGAACTACGCCGCGTTCGCGGTGCCGCTGGGCGCGACCATCAAGATGGACGGCTGCGGCGCGATCTATCCGGCGATGGCGGCGGTGTTCATCGCTCAATACGCCGACCTCGACCTGTCGCTGGCGCAGTACCTGGTGATCATGCTGGCCTCGGTGCTGGGCAGCTTCGGCACCGCCGGCGTCCCGGGCACGGCGGTGGTGATGGCGACGGTGGTGCTCAGCGCTGCCGGCCTGCCGCTGGAAACCATCGGTTATCTGTACGCGATCGACCGCGTGCTCGACATGATGCGCACCATGACCAACGTCACCGGCCAGATGCTGGTGCCGGTGCTGGTGGCGAAGGAAACCGGCCTGCTAGATGGCGCGGTGTACGAGGCCGCGCCGACCAACGCCGGCCTGGAGTCCGCCGAAGCGATCGCCAAGGACCACGGCTGAGATGAGCGCGGTTTCCGGGACGGGCGCAGCTGAGATGGGCGCAGCCGGCGACGCGATCGAGCTGCTCGAACGCTTCCCCGGAGTCGACGACTACTGCCGTTTGCGCGCGGCCGCCGGCATGTCGCCGCGCACGCGCGAGGCCGCGCGCCTGGGTCTGCCGAACACGCTGTACGGCGTCAGTCTACTGCGCGACGGCGTGGTGGTCGGCATGGGCCGGATCATCGGCGACGGCGGCTGCTTCTACAGCGTGGTCGACATCGCGGTCGTGCCGGAATTGCAGGGTCGCGGCCTGGGCAAGCGCATCCTCGAAGCGCTCGACGCCTGGCTGCGCGCGCACGCGCAACCGTCGGCGTTCGTGACCCTGGTCGCCGACGGCGACGCCAAACATCTGTACGCCAAGTACGGGTTCGCCGAGAGCGCACCGCACGCAGTCAATATGGAATACGTCGTGGGCGAAACCCGCGACGCCTGATTCGTCCGTCGTGCGCCGCGCGACATCACGCCAACGTAACGCGCTCACGTAGACCGCGCCCACGGAGACCGCACCATGCCCGAAGCCTCGAACCTGATCGCCTTCGCCCTGATCGCGCTGGGCATGGTGCTCACTCCCGGGCCCAACATGGTCTATCTGATCTCGCGTTCGATCTGCCAAGGGCCGAAGGCGGGTCTGATCTCGCTGGGCGGTGTCGCGCTCGGCTTCGTGTTCTACATGCTGTGCGCGGCGCTGGGCATCACCGCGCTGGTGATGGCGGTGCCGTACGCCTACGACGCGCTGCGTCTGTGCGGCGCGCTCTATCTGGGTTATCTGGCCTGGCAGGCCTTGAAGCCGGGCGGGCGTTCGCCGTTCCAGGTGCGCGAGCTGCCGAAGGACAGCCCGCGCCGGCTGTTCGCGATGGGGCTGATGACCAACCTGCTGAATCCCAAAGCGGCGGTGCTGTACCTGTCGCTGCTGCCGCAGTTCATCGACCCGTCCAAGGGCCAGGTGCTCGGCCAGTCGCTGGCGCTGGGCAGCACCCAGATCGCGATCAGCGTGATGGTCAATGCGCTGATCGCGATCAGTGCCGGTTCGCTGGCCGCGTTCCTCGGCCGCCGCCCGACTTGGCTGTCGGTGCAGCGCTGGCTGATGGGCACGGTGCTGGCCGCGCTGGCGGTGCGGATGGCAACCGAAGCGCGGCGCTGAGGCTCAGGCGCGCTCGCTTCAGGCGCGTGTGTACCGCCAGGACTGCATGCGACCGTCGCGGTAGGGCATCACGCCGTGGAACGGGCGCGGGTCGGCGTCGAACACCAGCGGCAGGAACTCGCGGTCGCCTTCCCACATCGGCAGGTCGTGCAAGCGCTCCAGCGGCACCCATTCCAGCGTGCCCTCGGGATTGCTCGCGTACGGCGTGCCGCTGTAGCGCGTGATGGTGAAGATGAAACCCAGCCAGTCCTCGCCGTGCTTGCCGAAGCCGGGCCAGCTGATGGTGCCGCGCAGGTGCAGCTCGTCGCAGTCGATGCCGGCCTCCTCGAGGATCTCGCGGCGCATGCCGGCGACCACGTCCTCGTCGCGCTCGAGCTTGCCGCCCAGGCCGTTGTACTTGCCGAGCTGGTGATCGTCCGGGCGCGCGTTGCGATGGACCATCAGCACTTCGCGGCCGTCGGGCGAGAGTACGTAGCCCAAGGTGGCCACGATCGGGGTGTAAGGCATCAGCGCTTTTCCTGCGGCGCCGCTTTGGCGCGTTGCTCGGCGAGGGTTTTGTCGAACGCGGCTTCGGCCTTGTCGGCGTAGGCGCGACAGGTCAGCGGGCTCTTGTGCGGGGCGGCGGTGTCGGCCGGGCTCCAGCCGCTGGCGTCCGGGTGCGGCGTCAGCAGCAGGTCGCAGGGCAGGGCGCGCACCGTGGCGAAGCCGCGCCGGTAGTCGTCGACGATATGCGGATAGCGCGGGTTGTCGATCAGCCGGTAGCCCGGCGCGCTGAGACTGTCGGCGTAGGCGATGTGCGCGGTCTTGCCGTCGACGCGGTCGTCCCAGGTCCAACTGGTGCTGCCGGGCGTGTGCGCGGGGGTGAAATGCGCGGTGAAGCGCATGCCGCCCAGCTCGACGGTCTCGCCGTCCATGATGAAACGCTGGACCTGCGCCGGCGGAAACAGCATGTCTTCGCCGAAATGGATGTCGTCGCTGCCGCCGCGCGCCAGCAGCACGGCGGCTTCGGCGTTGCCGACCACCTGCGCGCCGGTCGCGCGCTGGATCTGCGCCAGCGCGCCGATGTGGTCGATATGGGCGTGGCTGTGCAGGATCAGTTTTAGCTGCGAGGGCTCGATGCCGAGCTCGCGCATCCGCGCCAGCAGCATGTCGGCGGCCTGCGGCAGGCCGGTGTCGATCAGCACCGCGCCGGCGTCGGTCTTGACCAGGACCGCGCTCAGGCCGGCGGTGCCGATGTACCAGCTGCGTTCGCCGACGCGGAACGGCGCCACCGGTTGGCGCCAGGCGTCCTGGCTCGAATAGGCGCGGGCTTCGGGCAGCAGGGGCTCGGCGGCGGTGGCGCTGCCGGCGATGAGGGACAGGGCGAGCAGGGCAGGGCGAAGCGAAGGCATGAGCGGTGATGGGGACTGCGGGGGTATGCAAGTGTCGGCGATTCGGGTCGGCGCAGCCAGGGCCCGCGGCGGCGGAAGCAAGCCGGATTTGTGAGGCGACGACCGCGGGCCCGCGCATCGGTGCACCGGTTCGCATCAAGCTTTGCCGTGAATGCCGGTTTGCCGTTGTCGGCGACTGCTACGGCAGCCAGAATGCGTGGGCATTCGCACACAACCGCAACAGGGGGAAGGATGAAATTTTTCGCAAGCATGCTGCTGTGCGCCGCCGCGCTGGTCGCCGCGCCGGTCCCGGCCCAGGAGGCTGGCGCCGCATCGCCTTCGGCGACCGGCACCTTGATCGTCGATATCAAGCCCTTCACCAGCGAGAAGGAGCTGCCGAAGAAGGTCGACAAGCAATTGCGCAGCGGCGGCCTGGAGTGGGGCATCCGCGACCGGCAGTTGGTGTTCACGATGGTCGGCAAGCAGTTCGTGGACTTCCCGATCAGCCACATGACCCGCTACGGCCAGAGCGAGACCCTGGTGCTGCCCGCGGGCGAATACCGCATCACCGGCATCGGTCTGGAAATGACCGCCGGCTTCAGCGTGCAAAAGATCCTCGACCGCGGCGCTTTCGTGAACGACGACGTGGTCGTGTTCCAGATCGAGCCGGGCAAAACCTCCACCTTGCACATCAACCCGGTCATCAAGCGCGACGGGGCCTTCGTGGTCGATTTCTGGATGCCGACGATGATGGCCAGCGTCACCACCGAGGCCGGCACCAGCGCGGAGAAGGCGCTGAACGTACGCGGCGACGCCTCGATCGCCTGGCCGAACTACAAGGGTCCCTTGAAGTTCGTCGCCAAGTGATGCCTGGCGCGCGGCCGCCCGTGCGGCCGCGCGCTGCGCCTGATCACGCCCTCACGTGACTTCTGGCCGGTATGCCGGCGCCGGCGCAGGGTTAGGGTGTGTCTCTATCTGGAAAATGGAGACTTCCATGCGCTTGCGCCACTTCGCGCTGCTGCTGGCCGGCCTGACGACGACCTCGGCCGCGCTCGCGGCCGACGCTGATCGCTGGACCTTGCCGGTCGCGGTCAAGAAACTCGACAACGGCCTGACCGTGGTCGTGTCCGAAGACCATACCTCGCCGACCGTCGGCGTCAGCGTGGTCTATCACGTGGGCATGCGCCTGGAACCGAAGAACCGCACCGGCTTCGCCCACCTGTTCGAACACCTGATGTTCGAAGGCACGCCGAACGCGAAGGAAGGCGTGTTCGATCGCGTGATCACCGGCGGCGGCGGCCGCAACAACGGTTCCACCCGCGCCGATTTCACCAACTACATCGAAGTCGCGCCGGCGTCGGCGCTGGAGCCGATCCTCTGGCTCGAAGCCGATCGCATGAAGACCCTGGACTTCAACCCGACCACGCTCAAGAACCAGCAGGACGTGGTCAAGGAAGAGATCCGGGTCAACGTGAAGAACCAGCCCTACGGCGGCTTCATGTGGATCGACATCGGCCAGCAGGCGTTCCAGAAGTGGGAGAACAACCACGACGGCTACGGCAGTTTCCAGGATCTGGAGAACGCCAGCCTGGAGGACGTGGCCGCGTTCCATCGCGACTACTACGGCCCCAACAACGCCGTGCTCGGCCTGGCCGGCGATATCACGCCCGAGCAGGGCTTCGCCCTGGCGCAGAAGTACTTCGGCGGAATCCCGGCGCGCAAGACCCCGGCCGCGCCCGATTACCGCGAAGGCCTGAACACGAAGGAGAAGCGCATCGTTCAATCCGACGCGCTGGCCCAGGTGCCGGCGATCGCGGTCGGCTGGAAGATGCCCGACCGCGGCAGCCAGGACCAGGCGCCGATGGCGGTGCTGGGCGCCTTGCTCGCCGACGGCGACGCTTCGCGCTTCTACCAGGGCACGGTCAAGGGCCGCGAACTCGCGCTCAACATGGAGCTGCTGTACGGCCTGACCAGCGAATGGGAATACGACGGCCCGACCCTGTTCGTGGTCAATGCGCTGTACAAACCCACGTCCAGCGCCGACGAATTGCTCAAGGCCTTCGACGAGGAGATCGCCAAGGTCGCCGAGCAGGGTGTGGACGAGGCCACGCTCAAGCGGGTCAAGACACAGCTGCTGGCCAATTGGTACAACGGCCTGGAGACCTTCATCGACCGCGCCGACGCGCTGGCCAAGTTGCAGACCCTGTGGGGCGATGCCGCCGTGGTCAACAAGATTCCGGGCTGGATCGACGGGGTGACGTCCGCCGATGTCCAGCGTGTGGCCAAGACTTATCTGACCCCGGCTAACCGCACCGTGATCGACCGCAAGCCTGCAGCGATGCTGGCTCCGGCCGCCGCGCCCGCCGCCGCCAAGAACTGAGGAGACGACGATGAAGACGCATCCGAACCTGATCGCCGTCGCGATCTCGTTGTCGCTCGCCTTCGCCGGCGCCGCCCACGCCGGTCCCAAGGCCGCACTGCCCGCGCAATTGCCGCCGTACGCGCCCGACCGGCCGCTGCCGATACCGAATATCGTCAAGAAGACCCTGTCCAATGGCCTGGAAGTGTGGGTGCTGCCGCGTGACGGCATGCCGCGCGTGGACTACGTGCTGGCGGTGCGCAACGCCGGCTACGCCGCCGATGCCGCCGATGCCTCCGGCTTCGCCGCGCAGTTGGCGAGCCTGCTCAACGAAGGCACCGCGCAGCGCGATTCCAAGGCGATCGCCGAAGCCGCGCAGGGCTATGGCGGCAGCGTCGGCGCCTCGGCCAACAACGACGGCATCAATCTTTACGGCGACGCGCTGGTATCCAACGCCGCGCCGATGCTGGCCCTGCTGGCCGAGATCGCTCGCACGCCGTCGTTCCCGGACGGCGAGGTCAAGCTGGCCCAGGCCAACGCGCAGCAGGCCCTGAAGGCGGCCGAGGCGCAGCCTTCGTTCAAGGCTTCGCGCGCGTTGCTGGCGGCGAGCTACGGCGATCATCCGTACGCACGCACCCAGCCGACCGAGAGCATGATCGCTGCGATCACGCCGCAGAAGCTGCGCGCCGAGCACGCGCGCCGCTTCCGTCCCGACCGCGCGCTGCTGGTCATCACCGGCCGGGTCTCGCCCGAGGACGGCTTCAAGCTCGCCGAGCGTTCCTTCGGCGACTGGAAGGCCAGCGGCGAGCCGATCGCCGACACCGCATCCGCGCGTCGCGAGGCCAAGCCGAGCTTCGTCCTGATCCAGCGCGACGGCAGCGTGCAGTCGACCCTGCGCCTGGGACGTCCGGCGATTCCGGTCACCGACCCCGACTACGTGCCGATGCAGTTGGCCAGCACCGTGTTGGGCGGCGGCTTCAGCAGCCGCGTCAATCAGAACCTGCGCGAGGACAAGGGTTACACCTATGGCGCCAGCGCGGGTCTGCAGACCGGACGCGTCGGCGGCCGGGTCCAGGGCGGCGCCGACGTGCGCAACGACGTGACCGGTGCGGCGCTCAAGGAGTTCTTCCACGAGTTCGAGCGCCTGGGTAAGGAACCGGTGCCGGCGCAGGAGCTGGAAGACACCAAGCGCTACATCGCCGGCGGCTACATGATCGGCAACCAGCAGCAGGGTTCGGTCGCCGCGACGCTGGCCAGCCAATGGCTGATGGGCCTGCCGTCGGATTTCCTCGGTCAGTACGTGCCGCGAATCCGCGCGGTCGATGCCGCGCAGGTGCAGGCGATCGCGAAGAAGTACTTCGTGCCGGCCGAGCAGTCGATCGTTGTGGTCGGCGACGGCAAGGCGGTGGCGGAGCAGCTCAAGGCCTACGGGGAGTTCGTCGCGCCGGCGAAGTGAGTTGGCGCCCGGCTGCGCTCACCGCTGCTTGCGTACTCCGCATCCCACCCTTCTCCCGCGTGCGGGAGAGGGGCTGGGCGAGAGCGGTACGCGCCGTTCGCGTTCTCTTGCGTCTGGTCAGGCTACGACCTTCGCCTCGGCCAAATTGGCCGTGGCGCTTTCGGTTTCCGGAGGCCTGTCCGTTTTCAAGGCGAACACAAGTCGGACCCCGCAAGCCTGGTTCTCGTCAGGACTTGCCCGTGACCGCGTACTCGACGTCGAACACCCGGACTTTCGCCGGTAAGTTCGTGCCGGAGCAGCTGAAGCTCGCATCGACCTTGAGCTTGGCTTTCGCTGGCACGGTGAATTCACGTTCGACCATTTGGGTCGTGCAGGCGTAGCCGTCCTTGTCGAGCGCGGTGACGTTGTTCAGGCTGCCAAGCTCGGTCACCCGGACCGGCACCGCGCCCGCGTTCTCGAACCCCAGAGTCACGCGTACGCCGCCTTCGGTGGGCGTCGCCTCCAGCACTTTTCCGCTAAGCGCCGCGCGCAGTTCCCCGCCGTTGGTGACGATCTGCGCGCCGTCCGCGCTGGTGCTGGCCTTGCGCCCCTCGTCCACCCCCTTGCCGACGCCGGTGGCCGCGCCCTTGGCCAGTTCCACGGCTTTGGACACGGCGCCGGCGGCCGACTTCTCGGCGTTCTCGCCGGAGCAGGCCGACAGGCAGCCGATGACCAGAAGGGACAACAATCCGCGACTTGCCATGTTCATCTGCAACATCCCCTGTGTGAGTGTGATCCATGGTGCGAGATCGGACGTCCGCGCTCGCGCCCGCATCATACGGTTTCCGGTAAGTCTTCCGTCAGGAGTGCGGGGCTTTTGGATTTGAATGCCGCGACAACGGCAACGGCAACGGCAACTGCGGATTTGCCGTCATCCCCGCGAAGGCGGGGATCCAGGGACTTCAGCGCGTAGTTGGAGCGCCGACGTCATTGGCCTCAGCCGTAGGATGTGGTGAGCCGAAGGCGAACCGCATCGTCGCGTGTCAGCCCACATCCAACGCATGCTTCAACAAAACCTTCGCGGCCACCGCGCCCAGCACCACCCCGACCGCGCCGTACAGCAGCGCGCTCAGGAAGAAACCCAGGCCGCCGTTGACTAAGCCGATGCCGGCGCCGGTCAGCAGTGCGAACAGGGCATAGGAGGGAATGAACAGCAGATAGGCGATCCAGTCGTGGCGGTCGCCGTCCTTGCGCGTGTCCAGCGGCTTGCCGGTGACCGCCCAGCGCGCGGCCATCTTGGCCAGCAGGAAGGGTGCGGCCAGCAGCGCCGCGGCTTCCAATACTTTTAGGCCGACCACCAGGCCGACCGCGAGCAAGGCCCCACTGATCCACCAAGCGGCCTCGTGGCCGGGCGCGGCGTAGCCGGCGAGCCAGGCGCCGATCGCGAACGTCGCCGCGAACAGACCGACAGTGTAGAGGATGGCCTTGCTGGAGTTGCGCAGCTCGCTCATGCGCGCTCCACCTTGCGACCGCCGACCAGACGTACGGCCAGCCAGGCGGCCGGGATCGGCAACAGCACGCCGGCCACGGTCATCCACAGCGGGTGCGGGATCATAAGATTGTTGGCGATCACGCCCAACACCACCAGGATGCCGATGGTCAGCGCGGCGCCGTTTTTGTGCCGGCGCGAAATCAGCGCCGCGACCAGGCCGCCGTCGAAGGCGCCGGCGATCCAGCCCAGCAGCACCAGCGCCATCGCGCTCGCCGGCGCGGTGCCGATGAAGGCGGCCAGCGCCTGCGGATCGGCCAGATTGGTGCCCGGCGGCGGCGGGTGCAGCGCCACGCCGCCGAATTCGCACAACGTGATCGTGATCCAGGCGACCACCAGGCCGGCCAGTACGGCGAGTATCGTGCGTCCCATGTCGTCTCTCCCCAGGCAATCGCGGGGAGCATCGCGCGCCGTGCGCATCGTCGCAAGCACAGCGCTGTGCGCATAATCGGCGCCCCGACCCACGGAGCCAGCGCATGCCTGCCAGCCCCTCCGATCCGCGCTCGCCCGAAGCCGATCGCTACATCGCCAATCCGCCGCCTCGGCCGCGCCTGCTCGCCTTCGCCGGCAGCCTGCGCCAGGGCTCCTACAACCGCCGTCTGATCCCGCTGCTGGCCGAAGGCGCGCGCGCCGCCGGCGCGGACGTCGAACTGATCGAGTTGCGCGACTACCCGCTGCCGGTCTACGACGGCGACATCGAAGCCGCCGGCATGCCCGACAACGTGCACCGACTGCAGGCTCTGATGGCCGCTTGCGACGGCCTGCTGATCAGCACGCCCGAGTACAACGGCTCGATGCCGGCGCTGGTCAAGAACACCCTGGACTGGATGTCGCGGGCGACCGCCGACGGCAAGTCCGGCACTCTGCTGTTCCAGGACAAGATGGCCGGCATCGTCTCGGCCTCGCCGGGCCCGCTGGGTGGGATCCGCTCGCTGATCGTGCTGCGCGACGCCCTGTCCAAACTCGGCCTGCTGGTGGTGCCGCAGCAGGTCGCGGTCGGCAACGCCGCCGAGCGCCTGCCCGACACCGGCGTGCTCGCCGACGAGCGTCTGCACCATGCCGTGCTCGGCGTAGGCGCGGCCGTGGTCCGCCATCTGTTCAAGGGAGTCGTGGCATGAAGGGCCAACAGCGCGAACTGAACCTGCGTTTCCTCGCCCAGCCCACCGACGTCAACTACGGCGGCAAGGTCCACGGCGGCATGGTGATGAAGTGGATCGACCAGGCCGGTTACGCCGCCGCGGTCGGCTGGAGCGGCAAGTACAGCGTGACGGTCGCGGTCGGCGGCATCCGCTTCGTGGCGCCGATCCGGATCAGCGACCTGGTCACCGTGCATACCAAATTGATCCACACCGGCACCACCAGCATGCATTTCGCGGTGGACGTGAAAGCGCGCGACCCGGGCCTGGACGACGGCGAGTCGGAAGAGCGGCTGTGCACACATTGTGTGATCGTGTTTGTGGCCATGGACCAGGTCGAGGGCAAGCCGACCCCGGTGCCGCCGTGGACCCCGACCAGCGAGGACGACAAGCGCTTGGCCGAGTACGCGCTGAAGGTGATGGAGCTGAGCAAGGGCATCGAGGCCACGGTCGAGCGCTACGTGAGCGACAGCCACTGAGCGTCGCGGCGATCGATTCCACTGCGCGCACGACGACGAAGATGCGCGCGCCAGCCTGGTCAACCTGGTGGACGTGATGCTGGTGTTCGCCTGCGGCCTGCGGCCTGCGGCCTGCTGGCGGCGATCGGCGCGGTCGCACAGCAGCGTGTGCCGGCGGAGGCCGCGCGATCGAGCGTCCGCTGCAGGGTCAGCAGCAGGCAGGGCCCGGCTACGAAGCGGTGGGCCAGGTGTTTCGCGATCCCAAGACCGGCAAGCTGATCCTGATCGAGCGCTGAGGCCGCGCACAGCCCCGGAAACGCAGAAGGCCGCCCAGGGGCGGCCTTCCTTTATTCGATGCGGGCGCGGTGGCTCAGATGCCTTCGACTCGGCGCGCTTCCATGAACTTGCCGCTCCAGTAGCCGGTGTCCAGGCTGGACACGGTCACGTCCTTGCCGGTGCGCGGGGCGTGGACGAAGCGGCCTTCGCCCAGGTAGATGCCGACGTGGTCGACCCGGCCCTTGCGGCCGAAGAACACCAGATCGCCTTCGCTGAGGTCGTCGCGGTCGCTGATCAGTTCGCCGGTCTTGGCCATCTCGCGCGAGACGCGCGGCAGTTCGATGCCCAGGGCGTTGCGGAACACGTAGCCGACCAGGCCGCTGCAGTCGAAACCCTTGTCCGGGGAGTTGCCGCCCCAGCGGTAGGGCGTGCCCAGCAGGGCCAGGGCGCGCTGGAGCATGCCCTTGATGCGGCCTTCGCCGGCCGGTGCGGCGGCGGTTGCGTTCTTGCTGTCGCCCGCGGCGTTGGAATAGGCCAGCAGACGGTTGAGATCGGTCGCCAGCAGCAGGGCGCGATCCGGCAGGGTCATCGCGTCGGGCAGCAGGTGGCGGGTGGCGGGCGCCGGGCCGTCGGCCGAGTCGCCGCTCATGGACGAACCGCCGGCCAGCGCGGCCACGGCGGAAGGCTGTTCCTGCGCGAACGCCGGCAGCGCCGAAGCGGCCAGGGCGAAGACCAGAGAAATACGGAGCGCTGCCCGCGCGAGGCGGGGGGACGTGGTGGCAGCTGGGCGGCCTTGGCGGGAAAGCTGGGTCGTCACGCGGTCATCACTGAATCAAGACCGACCGATGATGCCTGCCAAAGCGGAGCAGAAGGTTCAAATTTCGTTAGCAGCTCGTTAACAAGCCTGTGATTTTGTTCACATTTTAGCCGCCGGCTACTTCAGAACCCGTTTCGCCCCGCTGTAATGGTCGCGCCAGTACGGCCCGTCCAGGCGGTCCAGACGGACCGTGCCGCCGGTGCTGGGGGCGTGCACGAAACGGCCTTCGCCGACATAGATGCCGACGTGGCTGACGTTGCCGGAGCTGCCGAAAAACACCAGGTCGGCAGCGGCCAGACGCTCGGGCGCGATCCTGGGGCCCTGGAAGCCGGCCAGGTCGCGTGAGGTCCGCGGCAGGTTCAGCGCCAGCATGTCGCGGTAGACGTAGTTGACCAGCCCGGAGCAGTCGAAGCCGCCTTCCGGGGTGTTGCCGCCGTAGCGGTAGGGCGTGCCGACCAGGCTGATCGCGCGCATCAGCACCGAGTTGGCCGAGACCGGGTCGGCGGGTGCGACCACCGGCCAGACCCGCGGCACCGGCGACGGGACCGGGCGGCGTACGGTTTCGCGGCCGCCGCCGCAGGACGCGAGCAGGACGCAGGCGGCGCCGATCAACAACCGGCGCGCGCCGGAGATCGGCAACAGGCTGGTACTGCGTGCTGGCGCGAGGGCGGTGTTGCCGGGATAATGCGCGGCCTTCTTCATGCCGTTAGCTTGGCCGCTGGCGCCGGTGGCGACAAGCCTCCGCCGCGCCGGTCCCGCTGCCGCGGCCGCCGTCTTACCCATCCGCGCCGCACTGTCGGCCGCCAGTCGAGTCCCAGAATGAAAATCGAGAAAGATCGCGTCGTCCTTTTCCACTACACCGTCTCCGAAGCCGGCCAAGAGCCGCTGGAGAGCTCGGAAGGCCGCGGTCCGCTGGCGATCCTGATCGGCCACGGCAACATCATTCCGGGCCTGGAAAACGCGATGGACGGCCGCGAGGCCGGTGACAAGTTCGAAGTCGACGTGGTCGCGGCCGACGCCTACGGCGTGCGCCAGGACGGCCTGACCCAGCGCGTGCCGAAGAAGTACTTCAAGGACGCGCGCCTGGAGCCGGGCATGCAGGCCGTGCTGCCGACCAACTTCGGCCCGCGCGCCGTGACCATCCTGAAGGTCGGCATGAGCGTGGTCGATGTCGATCTGAACCACCCGATGGCGGGCAAGGATCTGCACTTCGCGGTCGAGATCGTGGAAGTGCGCGAAGCCAGCGCCGAGGAAGTCGAGCACGGCCACGTGCACGGCGACGGCGGCCACCAGCACTAAGCTGCGCTGCAACGCGACAAGGAAACGGCCCGCGCGATGCGGGCCGTTTTCGTTTGCGGGCGAGGGCAGTCGCCCAACGTTGAGCCCGTCCGTAAGCGTGTTGGCGACGGGTAGAGTGCCCGCATGACCCCGAACCCCGCTCCGCCCGTCGCTGCCCTGGGCCCCTTGCCGCTGGGCGAACGCATCGACGCGCTCGATGTCCTGCGCGGTATCGCCTTGCTCGGCATCGCGCTGATGAATGTCGAGTCCTTCACCTCCTCGATGCTCGACGCCGGCACCGGCATCGATCCGCACCAGGCTCGGCTGGACCGGTTCGCCGACGGCTTTGTCTACATTTTCGTGCAGGGCAAGTTCTGGACCCTGTTCGCGCTGTTGTTCGGCATGGGTTTCGCGACCATGAGCGAACGCGCGCGCGCGGCCGGCGCCGACTTCGCACCGGTCTATCTGCGCCGCACCTGCGGATTGCTGGCGATCGGGCTGGCGCACTCGCTCCTGCTGTGGTCCGGCGACATCCTGTTCTGCTACGCGCTGGCTTCGTTCGCCTTGCTGGCCTTGCGCAACGCACCGCAGGGCGCGTTGTGGCCGATCGGCGGCCTGCTGCACCTGACCATCGTCGCGACGCTGTTGATGGCGACCGCAGAGATCGCCGTGGCCGGCAATGCGGCCGACGGCGTCGGCAACACGACGGCCGAAAACGCGCTGCGCAGCGCCGAGATCGCCGCCTACGCCCACGGCAGCTATGCCGAAGCGACCGCGCTGCGCTGGCGGTACTTCTTCGAACAGAACCTGAGGACCCTATGGGTATTCGTGCCGATGGCGCTGGGCATGTTCGCGATCGGAGCCTGGTTCGTGCGCAGCGGCGCCATCGTCGATCCGGCGCGTTACCGCCGGCTCTACACCGGCTTGCTGTGGGGCGCGGGCCCGCTGGGTCTGGCGATCACCCTGGGCGGCTTGGCGGTCGACAGCGAGCCGGTGCTGGTCGGGAGCAGCTTGAGCGCGGCCGACATGCTCTCGGCGACGATGGAACTGGCGGCCGCGCCGCTGATGTCGCTGGCCTACCTGGCCTGGCTGGTACGCACGCTGCAACGCGGCGCGCGCTGGCCGCTGCTGTTCGCGCCGGCCGGACGTATGGCCCTGACGCTGTATCTGATGCAGTCGCTGGCCGGCACCCTGGTGTTCTACGGCTATGGCCTGGGCCTGTGGGGACAGGTCTCGCGCGAGCCGCAGGTGCTCGGCGCCTGCGGGTTGTTCGTCCTGCAGGCGGCGTTCGCGCAAGCCTGGTTCGCGCGTTTCCGCTACGGACCGGTGGAATGGCTGTGGCGCTGGTTCACCTACGCCCGGCGGCCGAGCTTGCGTCGCGCGGTGGTGCCGACCTCGCCCTGACCGGAAGGAACGGCCCGCCGCGGCGGGCCGTTCGCGCAACGCGCAACGTGGCTCAGTTCAATCCGGTCGCCGACCAGGTCGCTGCCGGGGCGGGCGCCGGCGGCGCGGGCCAATGCCGACAGCGCCGGGGCGCCGGCCGTGTCGGCAGGGGTCGGGCGACGGGCGAGCCCGGACAGGGTTTCGGACCGGCTGGCCAGGAGGCTCAGGGTGCCGACAATGGCGGCGAGTAGGGCGGTTTTCGCTTGCGTGTGCGTGTGTCGCCGAAGTGCCGAAAGATGGTTGGTGCAAAACGGCCACATCCGTTACTGTTTCGTTCCACAACTCATGCGATCGATCGCGTTGGGTCTGCGTTCCGTCGCCGAGTTCTTCAACCGTAAGTGCCGCTACCGCGCGTTTCCGAAATGCGGAAACGGTGAATAGCGCCCGCCGTCGGATTGCGGTCACACTTCCGGATCTTCGTTCGAGCCGAGCACAGCCTTGTCGAGTGAATCCCTGCAAACCGCGCCCAGCGACGCACCGCGCGATACAGACATCGCGGTCGTCGGCGGCGGCGTGATCGGTCTGGCCACGGCGCTGGCCTTGCTGAACGACGGTCGCCGCGTCTGCGTGCTGGAAGCGAACACGCTCGGCAGCGGCAGTTCGCACGGAAACTGTGGAACGATTACGCCCAGTCATGCGACCCCGCTGGCCGCGCCCGGCGTGATCACCCAGGCGCTGCGCTGGATGCTCACGCCCGACGCGCCGCTGTACGTGCATCCGCGCCTGGACCCGCGCCTGTGGAGCTGGCTGCTGCGCTTCGCCCTGCGCTGCAATGCGCGCGACTGGCGCCAGAGCGCGCTGGCGAAATCCGCGCTGCTCAGCGACTCGCGCGAACGCCTGCAGGATTGGGTACGCGACTACGGCCTGCAGTGCGAGTTCGAACAGACCGGTGTCGACTACGTGTTCCGCGACGCGCGCGCCTTCGCTGCCGGTCAGATCGAACTGGATCTGCTGCGCGAACTCGGCATCCGCATCGAGCTGATCGACGGCCGCGCTTACGAAGCGCGCGATCCGGCGTTCAAGCCCGGCGTCGCCGGCGCGATCTGTTTCGATCACGACGCGGTGCTGCGACCGGATCGCTACGTCGATGCGCTGGCGAACGCGGTGCGCGAACGCGGCGGCGTGATCGTCGAGGGCTGCGCATTGCGCGGCCTCGACAACGGCACCGACGGCGTCGCGCTCGACACCACCCAGGGCCCGCTGCGTGCGCGCGAAGTCGTGCTCGCGCTCGGCGCCTGGTCGCCGAAGCTGTCCGATGCGATCGGCCTGCCGTCGCTGCGGCGCACGATCCAGCCCGGCAAGGGCTATTCGATCACGTACGACCGCCCGGCCCTGGTGCCGCGGCGCCCGGTGGTGCTGCGCGAGCGCAAGGTCTGCGTGACCGCGTGGGGCAGCGGCTACCGCCTGGGCAGCACCATGGAATTCTCCGGTTACGACGACAGCCTCAACCCGCGCCGCCTGGCGGCGCTGGAACGCGGCGCCGCCGAATACCTGCACCAGCCGGTCGGTCCGGTCGAACGCGAGCGCTGGTACGGCTGGCGCCCGATGAGCAGCGACGACGTCCCGCTGATCGGCCGCGTGCCCGGCCGCGACCGCCTGTGGCTGGCCACCGGCCACGGCATGATGGGCGTGAGCATGAGCGCCGGCACCGGCCAGCTCGTCGCCGACCTGATCGCCGGCCGCGCGCCCGCGATCGACCCCACGCCTTATCGCCCGGAGCGTTTCGCATGAACGCCGACAGACGCGACTTCGACCTGATCGTGATCGGCGGCGGCTCCGGCGGCCTGGCCGGCGCCTTCCGCGCCGCCGAACACGGCGCCCGCGTCGCCCTGCTGGAACCGAATCTGCTCGGCGGCACCTGCGTCAACGTCGGCTGCGTGCCGAAGAAGGCGATGTGGCTGGCGGCCGACGTCGCCGGCCGGCTGCGCATGGCCCGCGACCTGGGCTTCGACGTGGCCGAGTCGTCGAGCCTGGACTGGCCGACCTTCATCGCCCACCGCCAGCGCTACATCGCCAACATCCACGACAGCTACCGCCGCCGGCTCGACGCCGCCGGCATCGTGGTCGCGCCGATGCGCGCGCACTTCATCGACGCGCGCACCATTCAATGCATGGACGGCGTGCGCTTGAGCGCGGGCAACATCCTGATCGCCACCGGCGGCCATCCGCTGCGGCCGCAACTGCCCGGCGCCGAACTCGGCGGCGTCTCCGACGACTTCTTCCAATGGACCGCCGCGCCCGAGCGCGTGGCCATCGTCGGCGGCGGCTACATCGCGGTCGAGCTGGCGGGCCTGCTGCAGGCCCTGGGCAGCCGCGTCGATCTGCTGGTGCGCGGCAAGCTGCTGGACGGCTTCGATGTCGAATTGGTCGAGGAGCTGATCGAGGACTACCGCCACGCCGGCGTGCACCTGCAGTTCGGGCATCGGCTGGCCGCGGTCGAGCGCGACGGCGAGGGCGTGCGCCTGCGCGACGCCGACGGCCGCCTCGGCGAGCGCTATGACCGCCTGCTGTTCGCGACCGGCCGCCGCGCCAACACCGCCTCGCTGGATCTGGCCGCGGCCGGCGTCGCCACCGATGCGCGCGGCTACGTGCAGGTCGATGCGCGCCATGCCACCAACGTCGCCGGCATCCATGCGGTCGGCGACGTCACCGCCGATCCGGCCCTGACCCCGGTCGCGATCGCCGCCGCGCGCCGGTTGATGGACCGTCTCTATGGCGGTGCCAGCGCGGTGCTGGATCAGCGCGACATTCCATCGGTGGTGTTCTCGCATCCGCCGATCGGCAAGGTCGGCCTGACCGAGGCGCAGGCGAGAGAGCGCTTCGGCGACCAGGTGTATGTGTATCGGGCCGGGTTCCGGCCGATGTTGCACGCTTTGGCAAATTCTCCGCAGCGCAGTTTGTTCAAACTGGTCTGCGTCGGCGAGGAGCGTCAGGTGGTCGGTATCCACCTGATGGGCGAAGCCGCCGACGAGATACTGCAGGGCTTCGCGGTCGCGCTCAAACGCGGCATCACCCTCGACAACTTGCGCGACACGGTCGCGATCCATCCCACCAGCGCCGAGGAAGTGGTGCTGATGCGTTGAGTCGCTGCCTGGACCGTGCGGACCGAATACGCAGATCCATCCATCAGGGAGCGAAACGCATGAAGAAGCGGTGGCAGGTTTGGATGCTGGTGGGGGCGCTGGTCGCCGCGCCGGTCGCGCAGAGCATGGAGATCGCCGACTTGCTCTCCGCACCGCAGCCGGAAGCGCCGGTGGCCGCGGCCAGGGCGCCGGTCATCGCGTGGGTGGCGAACGAGCGCGGCGTGCGCAACCTCTGGGTCGCGCGCGCGCCGGAGTTCGTGTCGCGTCAGCTCAGCGCCTACGACGAAGACGACGGCCAGCTGCTGAGCTCGCTCGCGCTCAGCGCCGACGGCCGCACCTTGGCCTATGTACGCGGTGGCGGCCCCGACGCGGCCGGCAATGCCAGCAACCCCACCGGCGATCCCGACGGCGCCGAGCAGGCGGTGTGGGCCGTGCCCACCGACGGTTCCAGCGCGCCCAAGCGCGTGGCCGCGGGCCGTAACGTGACGTTCGTACCCGGTGGCGACGCTCTGATCGTGCAAGGCAAGGGCGTGGGCTGTTATCCGCATGCGTTCGCTAAAGCGCCGACCTGGTGCGTGGAAGGCTTGCTGAAGACGCGCGGCGCCAACAGCGTGGCCGCGTTCTCGCCCGATGGCGGGCGCCTGCTGTTCGTGAGCAACCGCGGCGATCACAGCTTCGTCGGCGTGCTCGATCTGGCTGCGCGCTCGGTGCGCTGGATCGCCCCGGACTACAACAACGACAGCGCACCGGTGTGGTCGCCGGACGGCAAGCGCATCGCCTTCCTGCGCACCGCCGGCACGCGCCCGGGCCAGGCGTTCGATCTGACCACCGTCAACCCGTTCGAGATCTGGGTCGCGGACGCCGACAGCGGCCTGGCGCGGCGCCTGCATCGCTCCGGTGCCAACGCCGGCGGCCACGCGCAGTTCGCGGTGCCCGAGCCGCTGCGCTGGAGCCGCGACGGACGCCTGTTGTTCAGCTCGGAAGAGAACGGCTGGCTGCACTGGTACGCGCTGTCGCCCGACGGCGGCGCGCCGGTCGCGATCAGCCGTGGCGAGTGCGAAGTCGAGACCGCGAGCCTGAGCGACACCGGCACCTTGGTCTACAGCGCCAACTGCGACGACATCGAACGCCGCCAGCTGTACGCGGCCTCCGCCGGCGCCGCGCCGAAGCGGCTGAGCGGCGACGGCCAGATCGCCACCGACCCGTTGCCGCTGTCCGGCGCGCAGTGGATCGCGTTCCGCCACGCCGACGCGCGCCGTCCGACCGCGATCGCGGTGATGCCGGCCGGCGGCGGCGAGCCGCGCCGGATCTTCCCGGCGCAGCTGCCGGCCGCGTTCCCGGCCGATGCCCTGGTCGAACCCAAGCTCGTGACCCTGCGCGCCGCCGACGGCGTGATCTCGCACGCGACGGTGTTCATGCCGCCGGCCAGCTACAAGGGCAAGCGCCCGGCCCTGGTCTACGTGCACGGCGGTCCGATCCGGCAGATGCTGCCCGGCTGGCACTACAGCAGCTACTACTACAACGACTACGCCGGCAACCAATGGCTGGCCAGCCGCGGCTTCGTGGTGCTGGCGCTGAACTACCGCGCCGGCACCGGCTACGGCCAGGCCTTCCGGCGCGCGGCCAAGCAGGGCCCGCGCGGCGCCAGCGAGTACCAGGATGTGCTGGCCGCACGCGCGCACCTGGCCGGGCTGGCCGACGTCGACGCGAGCCGCATCGGCATCTACGGCGGCTCCTACGGCGGTTATCTGACCGCGCAGGCGTTGTCGCGCAATTCCGATCTGTTCGCGGCCGGCGTCGACCGCCACGGCGTGCACGACTGGCGCGAGAGCGCCAAGGGCGGCGACAACAGCGGCCTGTGGGGGCTCAAGCCCGACGAGCTCGAAGTCGCCGGCACGTCCTCGCCGGTCGCGCACATCGACGGCTGGCGCTCGCCGGTGCTGTTCGTGCACGGCGACGACGATCGCGCGGTCAAGTTCAGCCAGAGCATCGATCTGGTCGAGCGCCTGCGCACGCGCGGTGCGCCGGTGGAAACCCTGGTGATTCCGGACGAGGACCACTTCTTTCTGCGCTACGCGACCTGGATGCAGGTGCACCGCAGTACCATGGCCTTCTTCGAGCGCCAGCTGAAACCCTGAACCGACATGAGCACCGTCCCCGCGCCGACCGAACCGGTCTTCGAACTCCACCACGGCAGCGCGCCGCTGCTGATCAGCCTGCCCCACGACGGCAGCGCGATCCCGGCGGCGCTGGCCGAGCGCATGCAGCCTTCGGCGCGGCGCGCGCCCGACACCGACTGGCACGTGTCGCGGCTGTACGCGTTCGCGCGCGAGCTCGGCGCCTCGATCCTGGTGCCGCGCTATTCGCGCTACGTGGTCGATCTCAACCGTCCGCCCGACGACACTTCGCTGTACCCGGGCCAAAACACCACCGGCCTGTGCCCGGCGGTGCAGTTCACCGGCGAGCCGGTCTACCTCGATGGCCAGGCGCCGTCGCCGGAAGAAGTCGCCGAGCGCGTCGAGAAGTATTGGCGTCCGTACCACGAGAACCTCGACGCCGAGCTCGCGCGCCTGCGCGGCGAGCACGGCCGCGTGGTGCTGTGGGAAGGCCATTCGATCAAGGGCAGCGAGCTGCCGTTCCTGTTCGAAGGCCGCCTGCCGGATCTCAACCTGGGCACCTCGGGCGGCGTCAGTTGCTCGCCGCAGCTGCAGGCACGGCTGGAAGCGGCGCTGGCCGGGCAGGGCGGCTACGACTGGATCGTCAACGGCCGCTTCAAGGGCGGTTACATCACCCGCCATTACGCCTCGCCCGACACCGGTGTGCAGGCGGTGCAACTGGAGCTGAGTCAGCGCAACTACATGGACGAGACCAGCTTCGCCTATGACGAAGCCAAGGCGGCGAAGTTGCAGCCGCTGCTGGCCGAACTGCTGCGGACCTGCCTGGCCGGATGAACGTTACGACCGCAGTGCCCGCGCTGAGTTTGTCGCAGGCGCGCGTGCTGCACTTGAGCGCGCAGGGCCTGCTCGCGCGTCCGCGCCGGCGCGCGCGCAAGGCCGATGTGCTGGACGCGATCGCGCGCATGCAGCTGCTGCAGATCGACACGATCCACATCGTCGCGCGCAGCCCCTACCTGGTGCTGTACTCGCGGCTGGGCGCCTATCCGCAGACCTGGCTGGAAGAACTGCTGGCGCAGCGCGAGATCTTCGAGCTGTGGGCCCACGAAGCCTGCTTCGCGCCGATGAGCGACTACCTGCTGCATCGCAGCGCCCATTCGCAGCGCGCCCACCATTGGGCGATCCGCAACGCCCAGCACCATCGACAGGCCAGCGGCGCCAAGATCGACCGTTTGCTCGCGCACATCCGCGAACTCGGCCCGGTCAAATCCTCGGATTTCGAACGCGAGCAGGCGGGCGGCGGCAGTTGGTGGGGCTGGAAGGACGAGAAGCGCTGGCTGGAGTCCGCGTTCGCGCTGGGCGAACTGATGGTCGCGCGGCGCGAGAACTTTCACCGCGTCTACGACTTGGCCGAACGCGTGGCCGGCGCGGTCGTGCCCGACTGGAACACGGCCCGCCTCGACGCCGCCATGGTGCGGCAAGAGACCATCCTCAAATCGGTGCGCGCGCTCGGCCTGACCCAGGCGCGTTGGATCGCCGACTACTACCGCACCAAGCCGCGCCTGCGCGACGCCGATCTCGACGCGCTGGTCGCCGAAGGCGCGCTGCTGCGCGTGCCGGTCAAGGGCTGGGACGCGCCCGGCTACGTCCACGCCGATCACGCCCAGTCCCTGGCGCTGGCCGGCGCCGGCCGCCTGCGCGCGACCCATGCGACCCTGCTGTCGCCGTTCGACCCCGTGGTCTGGGATCGCGAACGCGCGAGCGAGTTCTTCGGCTTCGACTACACCTTGGAGTGCTACACGCCCGAGCCCAAGCGCCGCTACGGCTATTTCGTGCTGCCGATCCTCGCGCGCGGGCGCCTGGTCGGACGCCTGGACGCCAAGGCGCATCGCCGCGAGGGAGTATTCGAGGTCAAAGCGCTGTACCTGGAAGAAGACGTCGCGCCCGACGACGCGCTGATCGCCGACATCGCCCGCGCCATCGACGATTGCGCGCGCTGGCACGCCACGCCCAAGGTCGATCTGGTCCGTTGCCGCCCCGCGGCCCTGCGCACGCCGCTGCGCGCCGCGTTGCGTGCTCTCCAATCCGCCTAGGCTTTTGGTAGGAGCGGCGCAAGCCGCGACCACGCCACTACGCATGCGGCGGAAGCTTCGACGAGGATGTTGAGCACATCGACCCATAAGACTGCGGCGTCGCGCGGGCGCGCCCCAATCCGGGCACGACGCGCGACGCCGCAAGATCGCTCAAACCTCCAGCGTCGCCAGATCGCCCTTGGTTTCCAGCCACTGCTTGCGGTCGCCCGCGCGCTTCTTGGCCAGCAGCATGTCCATCAGCGAATGGGTTTCCGTGCCGTCGTCGACGGTCAGCTGGACCAGGCGGCGGGTGTCGGGGTGGATGGTCGACTCGCGCAGCTGCGAGGCGTTCATCTCGCCCAGGCCCTTGAAGCGGGTGACGTTGATCGCGCCGCGGATCTTCTCGCGTTCGATCTTCTCCAGCAGGATGCGCTTCTCTTCCTCGTCCAGGGCGTAGAACACCTGCTTGCCCACGTCGACGCGGAACAGCGGCGGCATCGCCACGAAGATATGGCCGGACGCGACCAGGGCCGGGAAGTGCCGCAGGAACAGCGCGCTGAGCAGGGTCGCGATATGCAGGCCGTCTGAGTCGGCGTCGGCGAGGATGATGACCTTGCCGTAACGCAGACCGCTGATGTCGTCCTTGCCCGGATCGCAACCGATCGCCACCGCCAGATCGTGCACTTCCTGCGAGGCCAGCACGCTGCCGGACGCGACTTCCCAGGTGTTGAGGATCTTGCCGCGCAGCGGCAGGATCGCCTGGAAATCCTTGTCGCGCGCCTGCCGCGCGCTGCCGCCCGCCGAATCGCCTTCGACCAGGAACAGCTCGGTGCGCGAGAGGTCCTGCGAGGTGCAGTCGGCGAGCTTGCCGGGCAGGGCCGGGCCCTGGGTGATCTTCTTACGGACGATCTGCTTCTCGGTTTTCAGGCGCGCCGCGGCGCGCTCGATCGCGAGCTGTGCGATCTTCTCGCCCAGTTCGGTGTGCTGGTTGAGCCACAGCGAGAACGCGTCGTGCGCGGCGCCTTCGACGAAGCCGGCGGCCTGGCGCGACGACAGCCGCTCCTTGGTCTGGCCGCTGAACTGCGGGTCGGTCATCTTGACGCTGAGCACGAACGCGACCCGGTCCCAGACGTCTTCCGGCGCCAGCTTGACGCCGCGCGGCAGCAGGTTGCGGAAGTCGCAGAACTCGCGCAGCGCGTCGGTGAAGCCGGTGCGCAGGCCGTTGACGTGGGTGCCGTGCTGCGCGGTCGGGATCAGGTTGACGTAGCTTTCCTGCACCAGTTCGCCGTCCGGCACCCAGGCCACCGCCCAGTCGGCGACTTCGGTGTCCTTCTTGAGCTGGCCGACGAACAGGTCCGGCGGCAGCAGCTCGCGGCCCTGCTGTCCGTTGGCGCGCAGTTCGCCCGATAGGTAGTCGCGCAGGCCGTCCTCGTAGTACCACTCGGCGGTTTCGCCGCTGGCGACGTCGAGCAGCTTCACCGTCAGGCCGGGGCAGAGCACGGCCTTGGCGCGCAGCAGGTGCTTGAGCGAGCGCAGGTTGAACTTGGGCGTGTCGAAGTACTTCGGGTCGGGCCAGAAACGCACCCGGGTGCCGGTGTTCTTCTTGCCGACCGTGCCGACGACTTCCAGCGGCGTGGCGCGGTCGCCGTCCTTGAAGGTCATGCGGTATTCGTTGGCGTCGCGCTTGATGTGCACTTCGACCAGGGTCGACAGCGCATTGACCACGCTGACGCCGACGCCGTGCAGGCCGCCGGAGAAGGTGTAGTTCTTGTTGCTGAACTTACCGCCCGCGTGCAGCCGGGTCAGGATCAGCTCGACGCCGGGGATCTTCTCCTCCGGATGGATGTCCACCGGCATGCCGCGGCCGTCGTCGGAGACCTCGCAACTGCCATCGGCGTGCAGAGTCACTTCGATGCTGCGTGCGTGCCCGGCCAGGGCTTCGTCGACCGCGTTGTCGATCACCTCCTGCGCCAGATGGTTCGGCCGGGTGGTGTCGGTATACATGCCCGGGCGGCGTTTGACCGGGTCCAGGCCGGAAAGGACTTCGATGTCTGCGGCGTTGTAGCGACTGCTCATGAAACCTGCATGGGGTAGTGAGACGGTTAGCGCCCCGGGTCGGCGAGCTGCAAGGCCGCGCCGGTGTAGGGGTTGTAGCGGTAGTCGCCGGGAAAGACCTCGCCGTTGGCGGGGTCCCGCCGCGGCGGCAGCAGGCTGCCCAGGGGCAAGCGGAAGCTGAACTCGCTCCGGTCCAGCCGGATCAGCATCTTGCCATCACCGAGCGGGTCGGCGACGGCTTTGCCGCTCGCGGTGTGGCCCGGGAACACATAGAACTGCATATTCTCGCCCGCCGGGCCGATCAGGCTGACCAGAATCGGCTGCATCACCCCCAGCAGGGTCTTCAGCGCCCAGGCCGGCGCCGCCAGCGCCGCGCACAGTATCGATGCCAAAACCACGCGCAAACCGTGCATGAACCGGTCTCCCCCCCCGAATGAGCGCAGCGAGCATGGCGACGGCTCCGCGCGCGGTCAAGCCGGAGGCGGGCAGGGGCTGGTGCTGGCTGGCGCGGTCGTGGGATCGTTCCGCCCAGCCTCAAGCGGTTGTCTCAGTCATCGTATGGTTAGTCCCGTGGCGGATGTCCGCTCCGGCATCCAGATGGAGTGGAGTCTGGTGGGGGAGCTGCTGGCTGGGTGGGCAGCTGACAATTCATTCAAGCCGAAGTCGCTTCGCGGCTCGGCTTGATTCAGGCGTTGGGCAGCCAATGAAAGCTCGTCGTATCCAAGGCATCGACAATTGATCGGAAGGGCACCCTGATGAGAATCGCTGCTCTGCTTATTGCGTGCCTGGCGACGTGTTCGGTTGCGGCTCAATCTCCTCAGTCCGCGTTGGTTGTGGCTGACGCGGCCCATCCTTGGGCAGCGGCGCAGATCGGAAGCGCTTTAGATGGCGAAATCTCGTATCACGAAGGTTCGTTGATGCAGGCATTCGCCATCGCGAAGTCCGGTGGGGCGGCGGGGGTGGTGGAGATAAGGCTGGATACGTCGGCAGCTTTCGAGTCTGGCCGCGTGGTGTGCTACGCGCCCAATGGGCGGAAGCTATGGGAGGGAAGGTCATGTTCAATATGGGCGGTGGTGAGGAACGTATAGCGCGTAGGTTCGCGGATGCGCTGGAAAAGAAAGTGCGCGGCAAGCAGTGCTCGCAGGTGACTGAGTAGCCAATCCTCTGGTCGAGTTCCTTGGTGCCGGCAATCGCAATCCGGTCCCTGCGAAAGTCGCCAGGCTTCAGGTCTCCTTTGCGGGCAACCGGGCAATCAAGGCAGCGTCAGCCCGCAGGCGTTAACATTTACCCGTTCAGGCGCTGGCAGGGAAGCAGCCGCTACGGTCGCGCCGTCGCTGAGGGGAGCGGCTGAGGCGTCCCGCCTTTCCCTGTTGGCCCCACGACACCGGAGGATCGCACCATGACCACCCGCAAGTATTGGATTCCCAGTCTGATCGCCGCCGCCCTGGTGGCACCGCTGGCGATGGCGCAGGACGCGGCCCAGAACCCGACCGCCGAGCAGGCCGCCGCCCAGGCCCAGAAGAAGGCCGAAGCGGCCGAGAAGGCCAAGGCCGAACAGGCGGAAAAGGACAAGAAGAAAGACAAGAAGAAGGACAAGGCCGCCGACCCGACCGTCGAGCCCGAGGAAGAGGACGGCAAGCGCTGAGTTCCATCCGATCGGGCGCGTCCGCGAGGGCGTGCCTGTTTCGGTAATGCAGCGGCGCGGCCGCTGCCTGCGCTGGAGCGGCTCCGGCGAATGGGGTGAGCAGACATGCGTAGTTGGATCGGCCGTATGCTCGCCGCACTGGACGCCGTCTTCCTGTGGCGTTTCCACCTGCCGGCCCTGACCGCGGTCGCCGGCCTCCTGATCTTTCCGCCCCGGATCCAGGACGAAACCTTTGCGGCCCTCGTGTCGCTGCTGATCATCCTGGCCGGCGTCGGGATCGGTCTGGGCTGGCAATGGAGCGCGCTCAAGCGCAAGCCGAAGGCGTGACCGCGGGCCGCTGGCGTCCCTTCGCGGGTTGCGGCTACATTCGCCGACAGCAGCCTGAGCTCAGGCCTTTCGCGCAGACGCGCTTCGGTCTTCGGCTGCGATCTTGCTTCTTCGCGTGGGGGCGAAATGAAACGGCGTGAGTTCTATCTGCAGGACGACCAGTCGAACAAATTCTGGACGATCGAAATCCAAGGGAATTCGGTGGTGACGACCAATGGCCGGATCGGTGCGAAGCCGCGCGAGACGCGCGCTTCCTTCGACGCGCCTGATGCGGCCGTGCGCGAGGCGGAGAAGGAAGTCCTGGCGAAAAAGCGCAAGGGCTATCTGGAAGGCGACTTGAGCGCGGTTCCCGAGTACGCCCCGGGCTTGCCGCCGCGATTCGTGCGGATCAATCACGACGACTATCACGCCGAGTACGTCGGCAAGACCGCGAGCGGCGATCAGTTCTTCCTGACGTTTCCGTTCGTGCCGCGTCTGGGCACCGAAACCGGTGGCGAGTACATCGCGCTGTACCTGTTCGACGAGTTCGGCCTGTTGAAACAGGCGGACATCTACAGCGAGCAGGAGCAGGGGCTGACCACCAAGACCGCGGTCCAGGAGTTCACGGCGAAGCTGTTGTCGGGCCTGGGCAAGCACAAGTTCGCCGACATCAGGGTCGCGCCGTTCAGCGTCGAGCGTTTCGGCCGGCCGTTCGGGCTGATCTTCGATCCGGGCGAGGACGACGACGGAAACGACGAGCCTTACATCACCGTGACGGTCGAGCCGGGCAACTACATGGCCTTCAACCCGCCCTGGGACGGGGATTACGACACCTGACGGTCGGGTTGAGCCGGCGAGCGTTGCGCGCCTGACGGCGATGGCTGTTCCAGTCGACGCTTGCCGACACGGTGCTGGTCGGAGGATTCATTCGGATCGGACTCGTTTCGATGCTTGGTTAGGTTCGGACGAGCCAAGAATCTGCCCGGCCGTCGCGACGCCACGCTAGGATTAGCCGGCATGAAAACAGGTCTCGCGCTCGTGTTGATCGCATTCTCCAGCCTCGTCCAGGCGCGCGAGCCGCGCTATACCGTCGTGCGCGTCGACACGCGCACGCAGGACTTGCGCTTGTTCCTGCGCGACGAGCAGGGCGTGCCGTTCCATCGTTTCGCGAAACTCGATGCCTGGTTGAAGCCGCAGGGCAAGCGGCTGCGGTTCGCGATGAACGCGGGCATGTACGAGCCCGACTATTCGCCGGTCGGGCTGTTTGTCGCCGACGGGAAGGCGATGACTCCGCTGAATCTGGCCGACGGCAAGGGCAATTTCTATCTCAAGCCGAACGGCGTGTTCCTGGTGTCGGATGCCGGCCCGCGGGTCGTCGAGTCGACGCAATATCCGGCCGTGGCGCGCGACGTGCGCCTGGCGACCCAGTCCGGCCCTTTGTTGCTACAGGACGGGGCGATCCATCCCGGCTTCGATTCCGCATCGACCTCGCGGCACATCCGCAACGGGGTCGGGGTGAACGGCGATACCGCGTACTTCGTCATCAGCGACGAGCCGGTGACGTTCTACGAGTTGGCGCTGTACTTCCGCGACGAGCTGCATTGCGCGAACGCGCTCTACCTGGACGGCGCCATTTCCAGTCTGTACGCCCCGGACCTGGGCCGGCGCGATGCGAAGTCGCGGCTCGGGCCTATCATCGGCATAGTCGAATAGGCGTTGATCGAACCGATTGCCGGGACGCCTGTCGGAGGAGGACACATGGCCGTACGCATCGTCAGGCTCGGCAGCCCGCGCGCCAAGGGCGAGGGCACCCGCATCGGCACGGTGCGGCGGCCGCCGCGCGGCGTGCCCAAGGCCCAGTTCGCCAGCAAGGACTGGTACGACGTCTGGTTCCCGAACCTCGCACCCAGCGCCGAGATCGTCAAACAGGCCCAGGAAGCGCAGACACCGGCGCAATGGAACGCGTTCGTGCGCAAGTACAAGGCCGAGATGGCCGCACCGGACGCCAGCCACGCTCTGCAACTGCTCGCGACCCTGTCACGGCACAGCGATTTCTCGGTCGGCTGCTATTGCGAGGACGAGTCGCGCTGCCATCGCTCGGTGCTGCGCGAGTTGCTGGCGGAGCGGGGCGCCAAGCTGGCCTGAGGGGCGTCCGACCGGGCCTTGGGGTAGGAGCGGCGTGAGCCGCGACCGCGAACCCGGCCGGCGGCGCGGGTCGCGGCTCACGCCGCTTCTACCCTAAAGCCAGGGCGGGGGTGGTTGGGTCCGAACCGCCGGAAAGCCCGTCAGGGCAGGCTTTGCGCCGGGTCCGACCGATCCGGGCCGCTGTCAAGCAGTCGCGGCCCGGCCGCCCAGCCGGTAAACTACGGCTTTCCAGCGGCAGTAAAACCATGACTCCCCTGATTTTCGTCACCGGCGGCGTGGTGTCCTCGCTAGGCAAGGGCATTGCGGCAGCCTCGCTGGCGGCCATCCTCGAAGCACGCGGCCAGCGCGTGACGATGATGAAGCTCGACCCCTACATCAACGTCGATCCGGGCACGATGAGCCCGTTCCAGCACGGCGAGGTCTACGTCACCGACGACGGCG
>CAMLID010000029.1 GCA_946480055.1 uncultured Lysobacter sp.
TCCTCGACAAGGTCGCGATGGTGTACGGCCAGATGAACGAGCCGCCGGGCAACCGTCTGCGCGTCGCCCTGACCGGCCTGACCATGGCCGAGTACTTCCGCGACGAGAAGGACGAGACCGGCAAGGGCAAGGACGTGCTGCTGTTCGTCGACAACATCTACCGCTACACGCTGGCCGGCACCGAAGTGTCGGCGCTGCTCGGCCGCATGCCGTCGGCGGTGGGTTACCAGCCCACGCTCGCCGAGGAAATGGGCGTGCTGCAGGAGCGCATCACCTCGACCAAGACCGGCTCGATCACCTCGATCCAGGCCGTGTACGTCCCCGCGGACGACCTGACCGACCCGTCGCCGGCGACCACCTTCGCCCACCTCGACGCCACCGTCGTGCTGAGCCGTAACATCGCGTCCCTGGGTATCTACCCGGCCGTGGATCCGCTGGACTCGACCTCGCGTCAGCTCGACCCGAACGTGATCGGTGCCGAGCACTACGACACCGCGCGCCGCGTCCAGTCGACCCTGCAGAAGTACAAGGAACTCAAGGACATCATCGCGATCCTGGGCATGGACGAGCTGTCGGAAGAAGACAAGCAGGCCGTGTCGCGCGCGCGCAAGATCGAGCGTTTCTTCTCGCAGCCGTTCCACGTCGCCGAAGTGTTCACCGGCGCTCCGGGCAAGTACGTTTCGCTGAAGGACACGATCCGCGGCTTCAAGGGCATCGTCGACGGCGAGTACGACCACCTGCCGGAGCAGGCGTTCTACATGGTCGGCGCGATCGAAGAAGCGGTCGAGAAGGCGAAGAAGATGGGCGTGGGCTAAGAGAGCCGCGTTTCCTCTCCCGTACTGAGGGAGAGGACGTGTCGGTCCTCACCCCTTTCCTCTCCCGCTCGCGGGAGAGGGGGACAACGAATAAAGGCGTTCTCTTATGGCATCCACCTTCCGTTGCGACATCGTCAGTGCCGAGGAAGAAATCTTCCACGGCGAGGCGACGCTGCTGGTCGCTACCGGCGAAATCGGCGAGCTCGGCATCGCGCCGCGTCACGCCCCGCTGATCACGCGCCTCAAGCCCGGCAAGGTCGTCGTGACCCTGCCCAACGGCGAGCAGCTGGACTTCGCCGTGTCCGGCGGCATCCTGGAAGTGCAGCCGCAGGTCGTGACCGTGCTGGCCGACACCGCGATCCGCGCCCAGGACATCGACGAGGCCGCCGTGCGCGCCGCCAAGGAAGAGGCCGAGCGTGCGCTGGCCAACCGCGGTCCGCAGATGGACGTGGCCGAAGCCCAGGCCAAGCTGGCCGAGGCCATGGCGCAGCTGCAGGCGCTGGAGCGTCTGCGTAAGAGCATGAAGCACTGATCGCGCGCCACCGCGTTGCGAACGAAAACGCCGGCCTCGCGCCGGCGTTTTTCGTTTCCAGAGGCCTTATCGCCGTGGGGTAGGAGCGGCGTGAGCCGCGACAGGCAAGTCCGGTAATCGCGCAGGTCAAGAGTGCGGAGCATGGCGGTCGCGGCTTACGCCGCTCCTGCCCCCAAGGCTCGGTATCGCCTCAGCGCCGATAGACCCAATGCCGCGAAAGCAGGAATCCGATACCGCCCAGCATCAGTTCCACCGCGGGCTTGGCCAGCCAGGTCCAGGTCAGGCCGACCGCGTCGTCGATCGCGCCCATGGCCCAGGTGCTGACCAGGGTGGTCGCCAGCCACATGCCCAGGAAGCGGCCGAACTGGCGCCGGCCTATACGGGTGTCGTCGCCGGCGAAGGTGATGCGGCCGTTGAGCCAGAACCCCAGCAGCGCGCCGCTGATGCGTCCGGCGACGTTGGCCGGTTCCACCGCCATGCCGGCGTGGCTGAGCGCGACCATCACGCCCCAATCCAGCAGCCATTGGATCAGGCCGATGATCAGATAGTGGCGGCCCTGCCGGCCCAGGCTCATCGTGCGCGGCTCCGCGCGGGACGTGGGCGCGACTGCGGACGGCGGCGGGAGGGGAGCGCGGGCGAATTCGGCACCGCCGCATCCTAGCAGGGCCCGCGCGGCTAGAATCACTGGCAACTGAACGCGCAATCGCTCCTGGAGCCCGCATGGCCGCACCCCTGCATGTCGTCATCCTCGCCGCCGGCGAGGGCAAGCGGATGAAGTCCGACACCGCCAAAGTGCTGCAGAAGATCGGTGGCCGTCCGATGCTCGCGCACGTGATCGCGACCGCACGCGCCTTGAACTCCGCCGGCATCCACGTCGTCTACGGCCACGGTGGCGAGCAGGTACGCGCGGCCTTCGCCGACCAGCCCGATCTGCACTGGGCAGAACAGGCGCAGCGTCTGGGCACCGGTCACGCGGTGCAACAGGCGATGCCGGACGTACCGCTGGATGCGCGCGTGCTGGTGTTGTACGGCGACGTGCCGCTGACCACGTCCGCGACCCTGCAACGCCTGCTGGACGCACCGGGCCGGCTTGCGGTGCTGGTCGCCGATCTGAGCGATCCCACCGGTTACGGCCGCGTCGTTCGCGACGCCGAAGGCCGCGTAGGCCAGATCGTCGAGCACAAAGACGCCGACGACGAGCAGCGCGAAATCCGTACCGTCAACACCGGCATCCTGGTCGCAGACGGCGAACCGCTGCGACGCTGGCTGGAGAGCCTGGGCAACGACAACGCTCAGGGCGAGTACTACCTCACCGACGTGTTCGCTTCCGCTGCGGCCGAGTTCAGCGCCGCGGAGATGGTGCACGTGACCGACCCGCTCGAAGTCGAAGGCGTCAACGATCCCTGGCAGCTGGCGCAGATGGAACGCGCGTTCCAGCGTCGCGCCGCGCGTGCGCTGTGCGAGCAAGGCGCGCGTCTTGCCGATCCGGCGCGTTACGACCAGCGCGGTGAAGTCAGCATCGGGCGCGATGTCGAGATCGATGTCGACGTGGTGCTGGAAGGCCGGGTCGAACTCGCCGACGGCGTACGCATCGGTCCGTTCTGCCGGCTCAAGGACGTGAAGCTGGGCCCGGGCACGGAAGTGCGCGCGCATTGCGACCTCGACGGCGTGGTGGTCGAAGGCTCGGCCCATATCGGGCCCTATGCGCGCCTGCGCCCAGGTACGGTACTCGCCGATGGCGTGCATATCGGCAATTTCGTCGAGACCAAGAACGCGCGTCTGGGCGTGAGCAGCAAGGCCAATCACCTGAGCTATCTCGGGGACGTGACCATCGGCAGCGGCGTCAACGTCGGCGCCGGCACCATCACCTGCAACTACGACGGCGTGAACAAGTTCGCCACCGTCATCGAGGACGGCGCCTTCATCGGTTCCAACTCGGCATTGGTGGCGCCGGTGACCATCGGCGCGGGCGCGACCATCGGCGCCGGTTCGGTGATCGGCAAAAACGCGCCGGCGGGCAAGCTGACCATCGCGCGTGCGCGTCAGGTCACGCTGGAGGGGTGGCAGCGGCCGGTGAAGAAGCCGAAGGACTAACGAAAGGCTGAGGCAAGGAGCGCAGAGGAAGTAGCGGAGGCGAAGTTCCACTCGCTACGCGGATCATGCCGCTCCCATAGGAAGCTGCAGCGCATCTGCCTTGGGGTAGAGCGGCGTAAGCCGCGACCGAACCGGCGGCCGCCAAAGTGCCGCGTTTATGCGTGTCGTTGCCGAGTCGTTGCGGTTTGCGTTGCAATTGAGTTGTCGCGGTCGCGGCTCACGCCGCTCCTACCCCAGAGCGGGGCGCGGGCCGGGCTCAATCCGGAATCAGCATCGACACGCACAACCCGCCGCCTTCGCGATTGAGCAGGGCGATGCGGCCGCCATGCGCTTCGGCGATCTCGCGCGCCAGCGCCAGGCCCAGGCCGGTGCCGTTGCGCTTGGTCGAGTAGAACGGCAGCAAGGCATTGGACAGCACCGCTTCGTTCATGCCGGTGCCGCGGTCGAGCACGTCGATGCGCCAGGCGCCCGGCGAGCGACGCAGCACCAGCCGCACTTCCTCGGGCTTGGACCCGGACTCGTGCGCGTTCTTGAGCAGGTTGAGCAGGCTTTGCTCCAGCTGCGCGGCATCGAAATGGGCGATGCCTTCCTGGCCGCGCGCGCGACCGTCGTAGACGAAATCGACCTGGCTGCGCAGCTGGGCCAGGAAGCGCGACCAGTCCACCGCCTCCAGTCGCGGCGACGGCAGTTTGGCGAAGCGCGCGTAGTCGCGGATGAAACCTTCCAGGTGGCGCGCACGTTCCTCGATGGTCGTCAGCGCGGTCGGCAGTTTGTCGTACTGCCCGCGTCGCAGCAGTTCGGCGCCGGAATGGGCGAGGGAGGCGATCGGCGCGAGCGAGTTGTTGAGCTCGTGGCTGATCACCCGGATCACCTTCTTCCAGGTCTGCACTTCCTGGCGTCGCAGCTCGGCGGTGAGCTGGCGCAGCAGCACCAGTTCGTGATGGCGGCCGTTGAGACGGAACATGCGCCGGGCGAGGTGATAGATGTCCTCGTTGTCCTCGTCCCCGACCGTAAACATGCCGTCGCCGCCGCGGTCGAAGGCTTCGCGCACCGGTTCTGGCGCACGCATGAGCAGGTCCTCGAAGGATTGCCCTTCGAGCCGGCGGCCTTCGCCCAGCATCTTGCGGGCGGCGAGATTGGCGTGGACGACGCGCCGGCCCGGATCGATCAGCACCATCGCCACCGGCGTGTTCTGAACCATCGTGTCGAGCAGCAGTTCGCGCTGCACCAGCGACAGCCGCTGCTCGCGCAAGGCTTCGCCGAGGCGGTTGTGGCTTTCGACCAGCTCGCCCAGTTCGCCACGGCCGGACCAGGACAGGCCGAAGCTGTAGTCGCCGTCGCGGTAGCTGGCGACGCTGCCGGCGAGCGCACGGAACAGCGAGTTCATCGGCGCGAACGCGCGCCTGACGTGGTAGATGAGCAGAGGCAGCAGCAAAGCCACGGTCAGCGCCGGCGCCATCCAGCGCTGCGGCAGCAGGGTGATCAGCCAGGTCGTGAGCGCGGTACCCACGATCAGATACGCCAGCGCGATCGCGCTGAAGCTCAGGCTCAGGGGCAGACGGCGCAGCCAGCGCATCGTGATCTCCTCAGTCCCGTCGTATGCCGAGCCGGTCGAGCCGGCGGTACAGCGCCTGACGCGACAGACCCAATTCGCTCGCAGCCTGCGCGAGCACGCCGCCGGCACGTTCCAGCGCGGCCTCGATGCTGGCGCGGTCGGGTTCGTCGCCGCCGGCTGCTGCCGACACATGTGCGGTCGGTGCGGGCAAACCCAGGTCGGCGACGCCGATTCCGTCGCCGCGCGCCAACAGTACCGCGCGCTGCAGTGTGTTGCGCAGTTCGCGCACGTTGCCTGGCCAGGAGTGCGCGGTCAGTGCGCGTTCGGCCTCCTCGCTCAGTCGCTTGCCGCCGTCGCCGGCGAGTTCGCGCAGGAACTTGCGCGCCAGCGGCAGCACGTCGTCGGGCCGTTCGCCCAGCGGCGGCAGGTGGATCTCGATGGTGTTGAGGCGGTAGTAGAGGTCTTCGCGAAAACGGCCGTCGCGGATCATCGCCGGCAGGTCGGCGTTGGTCGCACTGATCACGCGGACCTTGACCTGGCGTTCGCGGTTGGAACCCAGGCGCTCGAAGCGTCCGGTCTCCAGCACGCGCAACAGCTTCATCTGCCCGGCCAGCGGCAGGTTGCCGATCTCGTCCAGGAACAGGGTGCCGCCGTCGGCGGCTTCGAACTTGCCTTCGCGGGCCTTGCTGGCACCGGTATAGGCGCCGGCGTCGGCGCCGAACAACTCGGCTTCGATCAGTTCCGACGGCAGCGCGCCGCAATTGAGGGTCACGAACGGTCCGGACTTGACCGAGGAGTTGGCCTGCACGATCTCGGCGATCTTTTCCTTGCCCGAGCCGTTGGGGCCGGTGATCAGCACCGGCACGTCGGCGCGCGCCACATGGCCGGCCAGTTCGACCACGCGCGCCAGCGCTTCGGACGCGAACACCAGGCCGCGCAGGTCGTAGCGCGATTCGAGTTCGCGCTGCACGCGCCGGCGTTGGTCGTGCAGGCGGTTGACCTCGCGAGTGCTCGCCGACAGTTCCAGCAGGTTCTCGACGCTGGCCAGCAGCTTTTGGTCGTCCCAGGGCTTGGCCAGGTAGTCGGCGGCGCCGGCCTTGGCCAGGTCGACGGCGATGTCCAGGTGGGTCCAGGCGGTGAGCAGGATGATCGGCAGATCGGGGTGGCGCGCGCGGATGTCGCGGAACAGGGCCACGCCTTCTTCGCCCGAGGTGGTGTCGGCGCTGAAATTCATGTCCTGGATCACCAGGCCGATGTCCTCGCGCGCCAGCGTCTGCAGGCCTTCCTCAGGCGACTGCGCGGTGAGCACGCGGATCTCGCGCAGGCCGAACAGCAGGTCCAGCGCGGTGCCGACCGCGGGGTTGTCGTCGATCACCAGGACGGTGCGCATAGGGCTCCGGGAATGTGAAGGTGCGGCGGCGTGCGCGACGCCGCCGCGGGTCCGGCAGAAGTATAGCCAGCGCCGCCGCACGACAGCGGCGCGCGGGCGCCGATATCGCGTTGCGGCGCGTAGGTCATGGCGCGCCTACGGCCTTGGCGCCGCTGCGGCTGCTTGCGATCCAGCCGTCGACGCGCTGTTCCAGCACGTCCAGCGGCAGCGCGCCGCCGCCCAGCACCTGGTCGTGGAAGGCGCGGATGTCGAAGCGGTCGCCCAGCGCGCGCTGTGCGCGCTCGCGCAGTTCGACGATCTTGAGCTCGCCGATCTTGTACGCCAGCGCTTGGCCCGGGGTGGCGATGTAGCGGTCGACCTCGGCCTGGATGCTGACCTCGTCGGAATCCGAATGCTCGCGGTACCAACTCACCATCTGCTCGCGCGTCCAGCGCTTGTGGTGCACGCCGGTGTCCAGCACCAAGCGGTTGGCGCGCACCAGCTCCTGGGCGAGGCGGCCGAAGTCGCTGTACGGGTCCTGGTAGAAGCCCAGTTCCTTGCCCAGGCGTTCGGAGTACAGGCCCCAGCCTTCGATATAGGCGATCTCGCCGATCAGGCGCCGGAACGGCGGCAGTTCCGGTAGGGCGCGGGTGATCGAGTTCTGCAGGTGATGGCCGGGAATGCCTTCGTGGTAGGCGATCGCCTCGATCGGCATCAGCAGACGCTCGGTGGGGGTGCTGGTGTTGATCATGATCATGCCCGGGCGCGAGCCGTCGGGCGTGCCGGGCATGTAGCCGGCGGCGGATGCGGACTTCTCGCGGTAGGACTCGATCGCGCGCACTTCCACGCCGGTCTTGGGCAGCAGGCCGAACAGTTCCGGCAGGCGCGGCTCCATCTGGGTGACGTACTTGCGGTACAGCTCGAGGATCTGCTCGCGCGATTGCGCGTGCTGCTTGGGATCCTTGCGCACCGCAACGCGCATCGCCTTGAGGTCGGCATAACCGAGCTTGCGTGCGATCTCGGTCTGGGTTTTCTCGATACGCGCGACTTCGGCCAGACCGAGCCGGTGGATCTGCTCGGCGCTCATCGAGGTTGAGGCCTGCTGGCGGATCTGGTAGGCGTACAGCGCCTCGCCGTTGGGCAGCGACCACAGCCCCGGCACTTCGCGGCCTTGCGGCGCGTACTCCTTGGCGACGAACTGCGACAGCTTGCGATAGGCCGGGCGCACCTGTTCGTCGATCGCGGCCAGCAGGGCCTTGCGGATGCGCTCGCGTTCGGCGCTCGGGATGCTGTCGGGGAATTTCTGCAGCGGCGCGGCGAACACGTTGTCGACGCCGGTCGGGTCGGCGATGCCGTCGCACTGTCCGACCACTTTCTCCAGCAGATAGCGCGGCGGCGTCAGGCCGTCCTTGGCGCCCTGGCGCGCTCGCTCGGTAACCTGGTCCAGCAGCTTGGGCATGCTGCGCAGGCGCACGATGTACTCGTCGTATTGCTTGACGTCGTTGAACGGGAACGCGCTGGCGATGATCGGCAGCAGCAGGTGGATACCGTTCATCTGGTCCAGCGGCAGCTCGTGCAGCCTGAGCCGGTAGAACTCGCGATCGCTTTCCAGGCGCCGGATCATCAGTTGCAGATTGAGACGGTCGGCATCGGCCAGGCCGGTGGCGTCGATCGCGCGGAAGCGCACGAGCAGTTTTTCGAGTTCACCCGTCTGACGTGCGACTTCGGCCAGCGAGAAGTCGCTCCAGCCGTCGTTGTAACGGTAGTCGCCGAAGAAGCTGGCCTGCTCCGGCGCTTCGCGCAGGAAGGTCTGCCATTGCTCGTCGAGCAAGGCATTGAGGGCGCGGGTGCGGGTGGCGACGTCGCTGGCAGCGGTGCTGGTCGGCGCGGTCTTGGCGGCCGGCGCGGCATGGACGCCGCCGATGGCCAGGGTCAGGGCGATGGTCAGGGCATACAGGGTGACGCGTGGGGACATGGCTTAGGGCTCCGTGTCGGAAAGTGGAGACGACCCGGTCCGGGCCCGTCCAGCGCGGAGGCTGGACGGGCTTGCGGACCGACTCGGAGAGACTAGCGGGCGCGATGCGATCGCGCCCGGAACTACGCCACGCGTTCTAGATCGAACGCGTCGGTCGACGTATCAGATCGACCGCGTCGCGACCGCCGGCGGCACAGCGGCGGCGCGGCGCGCCGGGCCGAACACTGCGATCTGGCCCAGCGCCCACAGCGCCAGCGCACCCAGCGGCAGGTAGATCGCCGGTAGGCGCGGCAGCTCGTAGTGGCTCATCAGGACCATGTTGATGCCGTAGGCCATGGCCATGCCGATGATGATGCCGAGTGTGGCGAGCAGGAAGTTCTCGGTCTGGAAGTAGCGCAGCACCTGGCCGCGGGTCGCACCCAGCGCCCGGCGCACGCCGATCTGCTTGGTCCGCTGCTGCACCCAGAAGCTGGCCAGGCCGACGATGCCCAGCGCGGTCACCACCAGCAGGGCGATGCACACCGCGACCAGCAGCCAGGCCATCGAACGGTCCTGCTGATAGAACTCGCGGCGCATCTGCTCCAGGGTCTTGGTGCCGTCCTCCAGCAGGATGCGGGTGGGGCCGTTCTTTTCCAGGATCGCCGACGCGGCCTTGATGGTCTCCTCGCGACGGTCGGGGTCGACCCGCAACAGGTAATTGCCGCCGACCTCGTAGGTCACCCGGATCGGGAAGATCATCGAGTACTCGTACTCGGCCGCGCCGCCGCGGTTGTTCGGACGCGCCATGTGGTCGACCACGCCGACGATGCGGGTCGGCTTGGTACCCCAGCTGTAGAAGACCTTGCCGACCGCGTTTTCGCCTGGGAACAACTTCTCCGCCACGACCTTGGTGATGATCGCCGCAGGCACGCCGGTATCCTCGGGCAGCTTGTCGAAGTCTTCGAAGTTGATGTACTCGTCGCTGTTGAAGCGGCGGCCGGCAATCAGGTTCAGGCCCAGGGTATCGATCAGTTGTTCGTCGCCGAAGTAGGTGGTCGCGCTCAGGTTAGGGAAGGGCTGTTCTTCCTTCAGCCGCACGCCGCTGTTCCACGAGGAATTGCCGAACGTGACCTGGTTGGTGATGCTGGCGGCCTTGACCCCGGGCAGGCCGCGCAGCGCGGCCAGGTCGGACTGGGTCACGGCGCGGGCGTCGTCGTTGTTGTTGATGCCGGTCAGCTGCACGCGCACGATTTCGTTCTCGGCCAGGCCGCTGGTACGGTCCATCAATTCCAGGCGGTTGCTGATCAGGAACACCGCATTGCAGATGATGGCGCAGCTCAGCGCGATCTCGAACACGATCAGTGCGGCGGCGGTCTTGTGGCGACGCAGGGTCGTCAGGATGGGGCGGATGTCCATGGATGGCCTCACTGGCTCTTGAGCTGGATGGCCGGGGTCACCTGGCAGGCGTGCCAGGCCGGCAACAGGCCGGCCAGCACGCTGGCGACGACCGCGATCACGAAGGTGGCGGCGAGCATGGCCGGGTCCAGGTGGGCGAGCTCGGCGTAGCTGGCCGGCTGCTGACGCACCGCCCACAGTCCCAACATCGCCAGACCCAGGCCGAGGATGCCGCCGACCAGGCCGACGGTGCCGGCTTCGACCAGGCATTGGGCGAAGATCGCCCGGCGCGAGGCGCCGAGTGCGCGGCGCACGCCGATCTCGTTGGCGCGGCGCAGGAACTTGGCCAGCAGCAGGCCGACGGTGTTGAGCAGGCACACCAGCAGGAAGCCGAACGCCAGCCAGGTCTGCAGACGCACGTCGGCGGGCACCACCTTGTTGTGGTCCAGCCAATCCATCACGTTGTACAGGCGCACGTTGGTCGGACGCTCGAAGCGGCCGGCGCGGCGCTGTTCGTCGGAGTAGTTGCCCAGGTAGGCCAGGTAGTCCTTGGCCTTGTCGGCCGATTCCAGCTCGACCCAGTACTGCAGCCAGGCGCAGGGCGCGTTGAGCGAATGCGAGCCTTCCGGGTCGTCGTTGCGGTTCTCGCCCCAGCAATTCATGTCGCCGTTGTTGCCCATGCGCATCGACAGCGAGGTGGAAAAGGGAATGAACACCTGTTCGCCGCGGCCGAAGCGCTCGTTGCTGATGTCGTAGAAGCGCGGAGCCGGACGCCAGCTGTCGATCACGCCGATCACGCGGAACTCCGACTCGTTGATCCGCATCGCCTTGCCGACGCTGTTGCCGGCGCCGAACAGCTTCTCGCTGAGCTCCTTGCTGATCACCGCCACGCGCGCGCGGCTTTCGTCGTCCCCGGCCTTCCAGCCGCCGCCGTGCAGGAACGGCACGTCGAACATCGCGAACAGGTCGGCCGAGGTGAAGCGCGCATCGGCGATGAACGGGGTCAGACCCTGGCGATCGGGCTCGATGTTGGCGGCGCCGGCGGTCATCACCGCTTGGCGCATGCCGCGCTTGCCGCGCAGCAGCGCCTCGGAGTCGAAGCGGGTCATCTGGAACGAGGGATCCTCGCCAGGCGTATAGCCGTCCTTGGCACGCGGATCCATCTGCACGTAGAACAGACGGTCGCTCTTGCTCGGGATCGGGTTGCCCGAAAGCACGTAGAACACCGTCAGCGTGGTCATGCTGGCGCCGATGCCCAGCGCGATGGCGAGCACCATCAGCGCGGTCAGCATCTTGTTGCGGCGGAAGCTGCGCAGCGCCAGGTCGAAGTAGTAGGCGAACATGGAGTTACCGGTCATGGCGGCATCCTCAGGCGGTCGCGGCGGCGTCGTCGCTGGCCAGCGATCGCACCAGGCTGGGCACGGCGGCGAAGTCGGTGGCCATGCCGTCGACGATGTGCACGTTGCGCTGCGCACGCGCGGCCAATTCCGGGTCGTGGGTGACCATGACGATGGTGGTGCCCTGGGCGTTGATCTCCTCCAGCAGTTCCATCACGCCGCGCGCCATCTGCGAGTCGAGGTTGCCGGTGGGTTCGTCGGCGAGCAGCAGGCGCGGGCTGCCCGCCAGCGCGCGCGCGATCGCGGCGCGCTGTTGCTGGCCGCCCGACAGCTCCGCCGGATAGTGCTTCATGCGCGAGCCCAGGCCGACCCGGCTGAGCGCGTCTTCGATGCGCTGGCGGCGTTCGGAGCCGGGCATGCCGCGGTAGCGCAGCGGCACATCGACGTTGTCGAACAGGTTCAGGTCGGGAATCAGGTTGAAGCCCTGGAAGATGAAGCCGATCTTGCGGTTGCGCAGCCTCGATCTCGCATCGTCGGACATGCCGCTCACGTCCTCGCCGTCGAGTCGGAACTCGCCGCCGGTGAAGGTTTCCAGCAAGCCGGCGATGTTGAGGAAGGTGGTCTTGCCCGAGCCCGACGGGCCGGTGACCGCGACGAACTCGCCTTCGCGCACATGCAGGTCCAACGAGCGCAGCGCGTGGGTTTCGACGAGTTCGGTGCGGTAAACCTTGGTGACCTGACGCATGTCGAGCATGGCGGTGTGTCCTGAGTGGAGAGGTGGAAGGAGGGTCAGCGGACGCGGAACGAGGTCGGCGCAGCGTTGCGCAGATAGCCGTTGCGACGCCAGCCGTGGACCGGCGCTTCGACGTTGGCGCTGGGCAGGGCCTGGGCGCGCACGGCGTCGAAGTCGAACAGCTCGCTCAGGCGCAGCGGCATCGCGTCGGCCAGATCATCGGAAGTCCAGTGCAGGCCGAACGGGAAGGTGTGGGATTGGTTGGAAGCTTTCATGGTCATTCTCCTGAGAGGCGGACGGTTTCTGCGTTATCGAACTGGTCGCTGCCGGACACCACGACTCGATCTCCGGGCTGCACGCCTTCGATGATCTCGACCGCGCTGAGGCTGCTGGCGCCGGCCTGGATCGGGCGTCGCACTGCGCGACTGCCGTCGACCACGTAGGCGAACCGGCCACCGGCCTGTTCGAGGAAGGGGCCGCGCTCGACCATCAGCACATTGCGGCGGGTATCGAGCACGATGCGTGCGGACAGGCGCTGGTTCTGGCGCAGGCCCGGCGGTTGCTTGGCGGTGAAGCGCAGGCGGCTGGTGACTTCGCCGTTGACGACTTCCGGCGACACCGCCGAGACTTGCGCGGCGAAGGGTTCGCCGGCGCCGCTGGTGATCTGCGCCGGCATGCCGATGGCCAGATCGCGGGCGAAGCTTTCCGGCACCTTGATCTCGACTTCGAACACGGCCAGATCGACCACGCTCAGCAGCGGTGCGTTGACCGCGACGTTGGCGCGCTGCGCGATCTGGACCTGACCGACCTGGCCGTCGAACGGCGCACGCAGGGTCAGGGCATCGACCTGGCGCTGCACCTCGACCACGATCGAGCGCTGACGATCGGCGAGCAGACGCTTATTGCGAGTGTCCAGGCCGGCGCCCTGACCCTGCAGGCCGGCGTCCTGACGCGCATGCGCCAGACCGATGTCGGCCTTCTTGAGTTCGTCCTGGGCGCGCGCGACGTCGACCTGAGCGACCGCGCCGCCTTCGAAGCCGCGCTGCTGGCGTTCCAGATCGCGGATCGCCGCGGTGCGCTCGATCTCGGCCTGGTCCAGCGCCTTGCGCGCGTTGGAGCGCGCCAGCTGGGCGTCGAGTTCGGAACGGCCGGCTTCGGCTTCCAGGCCGGCCAGCGTCGCCTGCTCTTGCGCGAGCTTGCTGCGCAGCTCGGGGCTGTCGATCTCGGCCAGCGCCTGGCCCTGCTTGACCACGTCGCCGGCGACGACCTTCAAAGTGACGGTGCCGGCGGCGATCGCATACAGAGTCGGGCTGTTGGCCGCGATCACGCGACCGTCGGCGGAGATGTCGCGGACCAGATCGCCGCGCTTGACCTCGGAGATGCGCACCCGCGAGGCGTCGAAGGAGCGGCCGCCCGCGCTCCAGCCCGACAGCATCCAGGCGGCCAGAGCGATGGTGCCGACGCCGGCGGCGCCGGCCAGCAGCCACGGACGGCGGCGCTTGCCCGCAGCACTGTTGGAGGAAACAGCGACGGGGCGGTCCTGGGCGGCGGTATCGCGGATGCTCATGCGGCGGTCGGCTCTGCGGGTGGGCGGAAGGTCTTTGCTCTTAACCAATGCACAACCCGTGCCAATCGCAAGCTATTGATTTTAATGGTGTGCGCGCAGTGTCCGAGTGTCCGTTCGGACGGACACGGCGTCCGCCGGACATGCCGTACGTGCCACGCCGCTAAACTAGGCGGACACCAGCAGGAGCACTCGCAACATGTGTGGAATCGTCGGCGCGATCGCGGATCGCGATGTGGTACCGGTCTTGATCGAAGGCCTCAAGCGGCTGGAATACCGCGGTTACGATTCCGCCGGCATCGCGGTGGTCGACGGCGCCGATGTGCGCCGCGTGCGCCGCACCGGACGCGTCGCCGAAATGGAAGGCGCGGCCCAGTCCGAGGGCTTCCACGCCACGCTCGGCATCGGCCATACCCGTTGGGCCACACACGGCGGCGTCACCGAAGCCAATGCGCATCCGCACATCAGCTTCGGCGAACTGGCTGTGGTGCATAACGGCATCATCGAGAACCACGAAGAGCAGCGCGAGTGTCTGCGCGCGGCCGGTTACGTCTTCGAGTCGCAAACCGACACCGAAGTCATCGCCCACCTGATTCATCACTATCAGTCGCAAGGCGCGGACCTGTTGGCCGCGGTGCAGAGCGCGGTGCGCGAACTGATCGGCGCCTACGCGATCGCCGTGGTCAGCAAGCGGGACCCCGACCGCCTGGTCGCCGCACGCATGGGCTGCCCGCTGCTGGTCGGTCTGGGCGAGGGCGAGAACTTCGTCGCCAGCGACGTCTCGGCGATCATCCAGGCCACCCGCAAGGTGATCTTCCTCGAAGAGGGCGACACCGCCGACGTGCGCCGCGACGGCGTGAGCGTGTACGACGAGCACGGCCACGAGGTCTCGCGCGAAACCCATCTGTCCGACGTGTCGCTGGCCTCGCTGGAGTTGGGCCCGTACCGCCACTTCATGCAGAAGGAGATCCACGAGCAGCCGCGTGCGATCGCCGACACCATCGAAGCGGTGATGAACGACGGCGTGTTCTCGCCGGCGCTGTTCGGACGCGACGCCGAAGCCGTGCTGCGCGATATCGAAGGCGTGCAGATACTGGCCTGCGGCACCAGCTACTACGCCGGCCTGACCGCGCGTTACTGGATCGAGGCCATTGCCGGCCTGCCTTGCCAGGTCGAGGTCGCCAGCGAATACCGTTACCGCAAGGCGGTCGCCAACCCGAAGCAGCTGATCGTGACGATCTCGCAGTCGGGCGAAACCCTGGACACGATGGAGGCCTTGAAGTACGCCAAGTCGCTGGGCCATGAGCGCACCCTGTCGATCTGCAACGTGCCCGAGAGCGCGATCCCGCGCGCCAGCAAGCTGGTGTACTACACCCGGGCCGGTGCCGAGATCGGCGTCGCTTCGACCAAGGCCTTCACCACCCAATTGGTGGCGCTGTTCACCCTGACCGCGACCCTGGCCAAGCTGCACGGCCGTCTGGACGCCGCGCAGGAAGCCGAGTTCATCGACGCGCTGCGCTACCTGCCCGGCAGCGTGCAGCACGCCCTGAATCTGGAGCCGCAGATCACCGCCTGGGCCGATCGCTTCGCGCCCAAGCAGCACGCGCTGTTCCTGGGTCGCGGCGTGCACTACCCGATCGCGCTGGAAGGCGCGCTCAAGCTCAAGGAAATCTCCTACATCCACGCCGAGGCCTACCCGGCCGGCGAACTCAAGCACGGCCCGCTGGCCCTGGTCGACGCGGCCATGCCGGTGGTGGTGATCGCGCCCAAGGACGGTTTGCTGGAGAAGGTGAAGTCGAACATGCAGGAAGTGCGCGCACGCGGCGGCGAGCTGTTCGTGTTCACCGACGAGGACAGCCAATTCGGTCCCTCAGAGGGCGTGCACGTGATCCGCGCCCCGCGTAACGTCGGCGTGCTGTCGCCGGTGGTGCACGCGATCCCGGTGCAGTTGCTGGCCTACCACGCCGCACTCGCGCGCGGCACCGATGTCGACAAGCCGCGCAATCTGGCTAAGTCGGTGACGGTGGAGTGATGCGGACCCGCCGCGAGGCGGAGTGAAACAGCGGTTGAGGTCGGTTCCGGTCAAGCATCCACGCCATGGATGGGCGGAGGCCGTTCGTTGTCCCTGCCAAGGCGGACGACGAGCCGCCGCCCAGGCTAGTCCCCCAAGCAGTTCATGCGGATGCAGCCGCTAGGCCTTGGCCGAAATCGCGCTCAGCTCTTCCAGATCCAGGTCCCGTTCCAGCTCGCGCAGCGTCGCGTCGTCGATATCGCCGGCGCGGTGCAGGCGGATGAGTTCGCGGCGACCGCTGGCGACCGCTTCCAGAACGACATCGAAATGGGCATGGATCATCGGGGTGTAGTGTTCCGTGCGATCGGCGTAGTCGACGATCGCCACCGACTTACGTTCGTACTGCGCCAACAGCTTAGGATGGATGAGTTCGCCGGCGCTGTCGTAGGCCAGGGCGCGAACGGTCGCGAACTGCGCCTGCGCCATGGCGGCTTCGGCCTGGCTCATGGTCATGCGCGGCTTTTCCGCTTCCGGCTCGGTCAGCCTTGCCCATGCGATCACGCGCCCCAGGGTCATGCCCTGCAGCAGTACGGTTCCGAGGATGACGGCGAACGAGGTCACCAGGATGAAGTCCCGGCCGGGGAAGCCTTCCGGCACGCTCAGCGCCAGGGCCAGGGTGACCACGCCGCGAACGCCCGCCCAGCTCAGCACCGTCGAGCCGCGGGCGCCGATGGGCTGGTAGCGCTTGAGTCCCAGCGCATTGCAAAGCTTGATAGTCAGATCGGAACCGAACACCCAGACGAAACGCGCGACGGTGAGCGCGGCGAGGATCGCCAGGATGTGCCATCCCATCGTCGCGGCCACGACGCCGAAGCCGCCGCCGCGTTCGACCACGCCGCGCAGCGACAGTCCGATCAGGATGAAGACCGAGGCTTCCATCAGAAACACCAAGACGGTCCAGAACGACGTGCCGCGCATGCGGGTCGAGGCCGAGAGAATGATGCTCGAGTTCCAACTCGCGATCAGGCCCGTGGTCACTGTGGCGATGACGCCGGACACGTGCAGCATTTCACCGAGCAGGTAGGAGCTCCATGCCAGTAGCGTGGTGGCCGCGATGATCAGGTATTCGTCGCCGAGGCGGCGTACCAGCTTGACCCACAGCATGCCGACCACGGCGCCGACCGCCACGCCTCCCAGCGCCAACAGGAAGAAACTTCCGACCGCTTCGCTCGCGCTGAAGGCGCCGGTGACGCCCGCGGCGATCGCGAAGCGGAACAGCACCAGGCCGCTCGCGTCGTTGAGCAGACTTTCGCCCTCCAGCAGGATCTGCAGGCGCCGGGGCAGCTTCACCCGTTGCAGCACCGAGCGCGCGGAAACGGCATCGGGCGGCGAGACGATCGCTCCGAGCGCCGCGCAGGCGGCCCACGGCAGCGACGGAATCAGCCAATGGGTCGTCACGGCCACGACGACGCAGGTGAACAGCACCGCGCCCACCGCCATCGAGCCTATGCCGATCAGATGGCGGCGCAGCCGGTTCAGGGCGATGGACCAGGCACCGTCCAGTAGCAGCGGCGGCAGGAAGATGACCAGCACCAGCTCGGGATCGACGCTGATGGCGGGCAGGCCGGGCAGGAAGGCGAGCGCCGCGCCGCCGGCGAGCAATCCCACGGAGGGCGGCAGCCCCAGCTTATCGGCCACGTAGTGCAGCGCGATGATCGCCAGAAACATCACGATCACCAGCTCGAACAAATGGGTTGAATCCATGCGGCTCTCCTTCGGCCAGGGGCCCGCTGCGCTTGGCCCTATTTCCCAGCAGGATCGGCCGAAACGCAATCGCTGCGGGCTTCGGCCCCGCGAGCTGATATCCGTCCGGTCGATAAGGCCGCTGCCCAGGCGGCCAAATCCCGCGACCGCCGAAGCGGCGGCGGCTCATTGTCGCTCTCCGCGGCGAATGTGGAGCACGAAGCCGGCCACGGGCGGGTGATGAGGGCGCACGCGGCCGGTCTGTCTGCATCGCCGCGGTACCAACCAAACCACGCGGCCGCGCATCCGATCCCTGAACCCTTGCGATGGCGACCTCCCGATGAAGCATTACCGCTTGCTGTCCTGCGCCGCGCTCGCGCTGTGGAGCCTGTGCACGCAGGCGCAAACGCCGTCGGCACCGGCTGAGGATGCGGCCGCGTCTGCGCTGCAGGCGCGGATCGCCAGGGTCGAGCAAGGCCTGTCGACCCGGATCGTGGTCAAGGGTGCGCCGGGTCGGAAGCTGGGCCTGAGCGAACGCATGGCCTTCCATCATGTGCCCGCGGTCAGCATCGCCCTGATCAACGAAGGACGGGTGGAGTGGGCGCGTGCCTACGGTGTGGCCGATACCGTCAGCCAGCGCCCGGTGGATACCGATACCCTGTTCCAGGCCGCTTCGATCAGCAAGTCGGTCAGCGCCATCGGTGCGCTGCGTCTGGTCGAGCGAGGCCGGCTCGCGCTGGACGGCGATGCGAATCGCCAGCTCGCGTCCTGGCAGATTCCGCAGAGCCCCTACACCCGGGAGCGGGCGGTGAGCCTGCGCATGCTGCTCAACCACAGCGCCGGCACGAACGTGCACGGCTACGACGGTTACGCGCCGGGGCAGATGCTGCCGAGCTTGCTGCAGGTACTCGATGGCGCGGCGCCAGCCAACTCGGAGCCGGTCCGGGTCGAGCTCGCCCCCGCCAGTGCATGGCGCTACTCGGGCGGCGGTTACAGCATCGTCCAGTTGATGATCAGCGAGGCCAGCGGACAGCCCTTCGATCGGTACATGAAGGAGGCGGTGCTGGATCCGCTGGGGATGAGCCGCAGCACGTTCGCAGCGCCCTTGCCGGACACCTGGCGCGACCGCGCGGCCAAGGCCCACGACGGCAGCGGCAAGGCCGTCGCGGGCGGATGGCATGTCTATCCGGAGTCCGCGGCGGCCGGCCTGTGGACCACGCCCAGCGATCTGGCGCGCGTGGTGATCGAGGTGCAGCAGGCCGAGGCGGGCCAGTCCGGGCGGTTGCTGTCGCGAGGCATGGCCTCGACCATGCTCACGCGCGGGCTGGGCGAGTACGGCCTGGGGTTCTTCGTCGAAAACCTGGGCGACCGCAGCAGCTTCAGTCACAGCGGCGGGGCTGCCGGCTTCCGCGCGCAACTGTATGGCTACACCCGCTCCGGCCAGGGCGTGGTGGTGATGACCAACAGCGGCAACGGCGCCGCGCTGATCGACGAGATTCTGTGTAGCATCGCCGCCGAGTACGGCTGGCCGGAGTTCCAGGTGATCGAGAAGGCCGCGACTGCCGGGGATGCGGCAGCGAATCGTAAGTTGGCCGGAGACTACCGACTGATGGACAAGCCGGCGCACGTCATCGCCGATGGCGAGCATCTGTATTTTCAGAGCGGGTTGTTCGGGGACAAGCGGATGGAACTGTTTCCCGAGTCCGAGACTACGTTCTTCATGACCGAGCAGGACATGTCGGTCCGCTTTGAGCTGAGCGATAAGGGTACGGCGTCGGGGTTCTCGCTGATTCGCGGGGCGAGTACCTATTCGGGGGCGAAGCAGAAGTAGTGCCAGTGCAGGCTTAGCGAAGTTGAAGCCGCCGACCATCGCGACTTGGCTGTCAGCGATACAGATTTTCTGTGCGTGCGATGACCAAGTCGTCGTGCCAATGTCGTGCTGCAGGTCGGGGCCGCGCGACCGGATCTCGCGCCGCCCGCGCGGCACGAAGGTTTCCACAGCATCTGCGATCAGCGACACCCCGCCTTTTGCCAGGGGGTGCCGCTGGTCGCGTCATGAACTCGCAGTCGATTATGGTCTGAGCCGTCCGTAGCGACAGCATTGTGCTGGGCGCGACGGTCGGCGGCGACATCAGTGATCGGCCGACGGGAATCCGCTGATAACCAATGCCGACAGTGCGATCAAGGCCAATGCCTGCCGACGGCACGACTTCGAAATTGTGTTCATGCGCCGGACAGATATGGGTGCGCGCGAGGTGCTTGTCGGCGTCGAGAACAATGGAGTATTTGTGTCGCCGACTGCGCGGTGACGGAGCAAAACGTAAGTGCATGCAAGCTTTGGTAGTGTGCCAGATCCAGCGAGTGCTTGATCGCAACACTTACACCCCCTCTCGATAAACTGCGAACTCAAGATCAAGAAGCGGCCGGCGACGCCGGTTTCGAGTTCGGGCACCACAGTTCGCGCCGTTCGGCGCGGCGAGAGCATCGCATGCAGTCCAATTTCGTTCCCGTGCCGGCGACATCGATCTCCAGTAGCCGTCCGTTTCGCAACATTATCGATGAGGGGCGATGGTCGTTCTGTCGCGCCATCTCGGGAAACACGGCTCGATTGAGTTTGAAGGCATGCTTCTTAGTGATCCTTATGTGCGCTGTCAGCGCGCCGGCTCGCGCTCAAACAGCGAAGCAGCCTTGGGACGAGTACGACAAGCTGATCAACACCAAGGCTGCGATAGGTGCCATGGGCTCAGGTCTGCTCGGCGACACCGTCAATTACTACACCGGCGGCCTGTCGTTCTCGAGTACGGACGTATCGCTGCCGGGCAACTCGGCCTTGCCGGTGTCTCTGAGCCGAACCTTCAGCGTCAGCAACCGCAAAGGCTACCCGAGCAACGATCTGCCGATGGCCGATTGGGACCTGGATCTGCCGCGACTGACCGGGCGGCCGGCCAAGTGTTCGGCGACGACGCCCAGCGAGGCGCGCCCGCCTATCGTGCATTTGGCGGGTGGCGGGATCACGTTTCAACCGGAAGAGTATTGGCACGGAACGCAGTTGGTCATTCCCGCAGGCGGCGGTGGCGAGATGTTGCTGATCAACGCCTCGACTCCCAGGCCTACGACCGGTGGCCCCTACTACTGGGTGAGCGGACAAACACTGGTGTCGTGCTTGCCGAACCTCAAGAATAGCGCGGCGGAAGAAGGCTACCTGGCCATCACGGCCAGCGGCACGAGGTACTGGTTCGACACCGCCGCCAACTTCTACGAACCGGGACTGGAGAAAGCCAATGGCGACGCGTCCGCGACGCTCAGCCGTGGGCGGCGCGTGATCTACGCCAGTCGCGTCGAAGACCGGTTCGGAAACTGGGTGACCTACACCTATGCCAACGCGTCGAACGAGCGAGCGCGTCTGACCCATATCGACTCCAGCGACGGCCGGCATATCACCCTGGCCTACAACCCGTCGGGGTTCGTCGAAGCCGTAAGCGACGGGTCGCAGATCTGGCAGTACCTGTACAACTACGCGACCTCGAAAGTGTCGCTGAGCGGGGTCGTTCTGCCGGACAGCAGCCGCTGGACGATGGATTTCGCCGCCTTCTCCGACACGTCGATCCGTTACCTGAAGGGAGCCCCGGGCGAACCCTGGCGCGATTGCTTCAGCCCCGGAGACATCGCCAACGAGGAAGATTTCGTCGGCACGATCACGCATCCGTCCGGCGCGGTCGGCCAGTTCACCGTCGCGGCCCGCCGATTCGGTCGTTCGAACGTGCCTAGGGTCTGCATGGGTTACAAGACGCCCCCGCACACCAATCCGTCGAACGAGTACGCCTACTACCCAGTGTCGTGGGATTCGTTCGCGCTTACCAAGAAGCGTTTGAGCGGGCCAGGTCTGCCCGCTTCGGAATGGACGTACGAGTACCTCGGCAGCGGCGGTTTCGCCGCAGGGACGCCGGTATGCAGCAACGGCTTGTGCCAGGCCACGTGCCTGTCCGATAGCTGCGCCGGTCGCTCGCGCGTGGAGATCTTCGGGCCGGGCGGCGACTTCACCCGTTACACCTTCGGCACCAGCTACCGCTACGACGAAGGCAAGTTGTTGAAGACGGAGCGAGGCAGCGGTGCGGCGCAGATCCTGAGCACGCAGACAACGGCATACGAGCTTGCGCAATCGGGTCAGCCGTACCCGACGCCGCTAGGCATCGACCTGCAGCCGCGCGGGGATGGGTTCTCTGCGGCGTACTCACGCCCGACGATCAGCACGGTCATCAATCAGGACGCCACGACCTTCACTTCCGAAGTCCCCATTTGCGGTAGCGCCCGTTGCTTCGATGTTCACGCGCGGCCGACCATGGTGAACAAGCGCAGCTCGCTGGGCAATCCGGGCAAGACGGACGCCACCGCGTATCACGACGACACCGCGCGTTGGGTGCTGGGTCAACTGCGGAGCGTCACTAACGCCGACACCGGTGAAGTGATCTCGCTGGCCAACTACGATCCCGCCAAAGTGCTGCCGATTCAGGTGTACAGCTTCGGAAAGCTGCAGCAGACCCTGACCTACAACGCCGACGGCACGGTCGCGACCGCGGCCGATGGGGCCGGCAACACCACGACGCTGTCGAACTGGATGCGCGGGATTCCGCAGGCGATCCGCCATCCGGCCACGCCGGAATCGCCGTCCGGCGCCACCGAAACCGCCGTGGTCAGCAATCAGGGCCTGATCACCTCGTCGGTAGACGAGAACGGCTTCAGCACCGGCTACCAGTACGACGCGATGGGCCGGTTGAGCCGGATCGTCTACCCGACCGGCGACACCCCTGCGTCGAACGACAAGGTGTTCTCGTTCGTGAAGGTGGACGCAGAGGAAATGGGGATACCCGCCGGTCACTGGCGCCAGACCATCACCCAGGGCAACCACCTCAAGAGCATCTTCTTCGATGCGCTGTGGCAGCCGGTGGTCGAACACGAGCATGACGTGACCAATACGAATCAAACCTACAGCGTCAAGCTCAACGGCTTCGACCATGAAGGTAGGCAGACCTATGCCTCCTATCCCCTCAATCCCTTTCAGGAAGGACAGTGGGGGCCATGGACCGGTATGCGCACCCACTACGATGCACTGGGGCGCGTAATCAGGTCGGAACAGGACTCGGAGCAGGGCGTGCTCGTGACCACGACCGAATATCTGCCGGGCTTCCAGCGGCGCATCACCAATCCGCGCGGCTTCCAGACCACGCAGCAGTTCCAGGTCTTCGATACGCCTTCATACGACGGTCTGATCAAGGCCGATGCGCCGCAAGGCGTGTCCACCGTGATCATGCGCGATCGTTACGGCGCCCCCCTTGAGGTCACGCGTACTGGTCCGGACAGCTGAGCAAAGAGCGAGGCGACGGCCGTCGGCTGCTGCCTTCCATCTTGCCCGCCACTCGTACCGTTCGCCCAGCGCCAAAGCCCTTAAGGATTCTCCGATGTTCAGATCTTTCGTATGCCTGCTCCTGTGGGCCTGCTGCTTCGCGGCACAGGCCCAATCCTGGAGCATTCGGCTCAACTCTCCGAACAACGGCCAAACCTTCGATGCACCGGCCACCATCGGGCTGACAGCCGAAGCCGGCGGCGACGACAGGGTTCGCGTGACCTCGATCCGCCTGTATCGGAACGGGACACAGGTCGCGGGTAGTTCCGGTGGCGAAATCAGCCACACCCTGACCAACGTTGCCGCCGGCACCTATCAGCTCTATGCCCAGGCGACGACGAACTTCGGCACGGGCAATTCAAGCATCGTGACGGTGACTGTGCTGGCTCCGGGTGGTCATCCGCCGACGGTATCGATGAATACGCCGACCGGGCCCTTCGTCGAGCCGGCGACCGTCGGCCTGTCGGCCAATGCCAGCGACAGCGACGGTACGATCGCGAACGTCGAGTTCTATTCAAACGGCGGCCTGATCGGCAGCGACGCCAGCGCGCCGTACCAGTTCAACTGGAGCAATGTCGCCACCGGCAGCTACAGCGTGACGGCCAAGGCGACCGACAACAACGGCATCGCCACTACGTCGACCCCGGTGAACGTCACCATCGGCCCGTCCAAGGTGATCGGCAACATCGACGACCTCTGGTACGACGCGACCAACGGCTATCGGCTCAGCGGCTGGGCCTGCTCGACCGCGCGCAACGAGTCGATCGAGGTCGATCTGTTCGCGGGCGGCGCCTACGGCACGGGCACCTTCGTCGGCCGATACACCGCCAATCAGGCCAGCGAACCGGACGTGGCGGCGGCCTGTCAGGCGCAGGGCACGCAGTACCGTTTTTTAATTCCGTTGACGCCGGTCATTCGCCAAGCGCATTCGAACAAGAAGATCTACGTGCACGGCCTGTCCCCGGTGAATTCTGGGAACGATCTGCTGTCGAGCTCGGGCGTGCTGTCGTTCCCTGCGCTGTTGTCGGTCACGCGAAAGTACTTCTATGACGTCCATCGCCAGCTATGCCGGGTGGCCGAACCGGAAACCGGCTCGACGGTCATGGCGTACAACAGCGCCGGCCAGTTGGAATGGTCGGCGTCGGGCCTTACCACCCTGCCTGGCACCGGCTGCGAGCATATGGCCGCCTATCAGTCCGGTCGCCGGGTCGATCGAACCTACGATGGACGTGGCCGATTGAAGGACCTGGTCTTCCCGGACGGTAACGGCAACCAGCATTGGGATTACACGCCCGACAGCCTGCCCAGCCAGATCAGGACCTGGAACAACGAGGGCACGACCTACCTCGACAACACCTACAGCTATAACAGGCGTCGCCTTTTGATCAGCGAGTCGCTGTTGCGGCCGTACACGTGGACCCTAGGCTACAGCTACGACGGTAACGGAAATCTGGCGTCGCAGACCTATCCGACCGGTCTGCAGGTTGATTACGCTCCGAACGCTTTGGGCCAAGCGACCCAGGCCGGCAGCAACCAGGGCACCTACGCCTCGGGCGTGAGCTACTACCCCAACGGCGCGATCAAGCAGTTCACCTACGGCAACGGCATCGTCCACACGATGACGCAGAACGCTCGTCAACTGCCGCAAGCCACTCAGGACGGGAACATCCTCGGGTTCACGAACGTCTACGACGCCAGCGGCAACACGACCCGGATCGACGACACCGTCCAAGGTCTGAACTACAACCGTTACCTTGAGTACGACTCTCTGGATCGCCTGGTCCGCGCCAGTTCGGCCACGTTCGGTGGCAGCCAGCACCGAATCGACTACGCCTACGACGGCCTGGACAATATCCGCGCCGTGACCCACCCCGGCGTGCGCGAACACACCTACCTGTACGACGCCAACAACCGCCTGACCAACGTCAAGAACAGCGTCGGCGCCACGGTGATGGGCTTGGACTACGACGTGCAGGGCAACCTGTCCAACAAGAATGGTCAGCTGTACGGTTTCGACTACGGCAACCGCCTCCGCTATGTGCCCGGCAAGGAGAACTATCGCTACGACGCACACGGTCGCCGCTCGGAAACCTTGAAGGACGACGGCTCCGCTCACGTCTTCCAGTACGGCCAGTCGGGGCAGTACTTGTTCAGTTCCAAGGTCAGCCCGGCCAGCGGCCAGACCACGCACGAGTACGTCTACCTCGCCGGCAGCCTGATCGCCACCATCGACCACGACTGGCCGAGCAACGCCATCACCGCGACCCGCTACCAGCACACCGATGCCTTGGGCAGTCCGGTGGCGACGACCGACACCAACGGCGCATTGGTCGAGCGCACCCAGTACGAGCCCTACGGCAGCGCGATCAACAAGACGGTCGATGGGATCGGTTACACCGGACACGTGATGGATGCGGCGACCGGGCTGACGTATATGCAGCAGCGGTATTACGATCCGACCTTAGGACGGTTCCTGAGTAACGATCCGGTGACGGCCAACTCCGGAAATGGTGGTAATTTCAATCGGTACTGGTATGCAAACAACAGCCCATACAGATTTACTGATCCTGATGGACGTTATGTGTGTGCGGATGGAAATAATGGTGATTGCGACAACTTCGAAAAAGGACTCGGCAAGGTAAGGGAGGCTTCTAACAGTTCCAGATTGACCTCTAACGAAAAGGCGGTCTTAGGCGCGATCGTAAGTTTCTATGGGGAAAAAGGCGATGACAAGGTGCAAGTCTCATTCAGGGAAGAGGGGCTGGTCCAAGGAACAGCAGAACTGTCGAAAGACGGCACTGCCAGAATAACCTTGGTAGCAGGTAAGCCGATTCTGGAGCATGGTCGTGACATTGTTCACGAGGGCTCCCATGGAAAAGATGATCAGGATCGCGGCCGCCCCATAGGCACACGAATCGAACGAAAGGAAACAGAAGTGAAGGCTTACGCAGCGCAAGCATATTTTCAGAAGGCGGAGAACTTCGCCACTTCCATGATGGATGGCTGGACGCCACTGCGCGGTAAAAGTGACGAAAATATTGAGCGGCAAGCCGAAGGTTCTGTCAGGGCTGCTTGCGGGGCGGAAAAATCCGGGAGTTGCGGGCCATGATTAAGGCAATGTGCGGAATAACTGCTTGGTTCTTCGTGGTGGTGACGCTCGGCTGTGCGAAATCTGAACTCCAGAGAGGCGCCGCATTGCCGCCTACATCCATCGAACTGAATAGGGTGCACTTCAAGGCAGGACATCCGATGCCTGGCGAATCGCTCGATAGTGCAGTGCTCGGGCCGCACGATAAGCAGATTTCTCTTCTCAAAGAGAACGTTGCCCTGCTAAGGAGTACTCCCGGGATTGGTGCTGAAGTGATCGGGTTTTCAGATGCAAATGAATGCTCCGGAGTGGAGTGTCGACATTTATCTTCACGCCGCGCCCAACTAGTGTATCGGTGGCTCGTGGATCAAGGTGTTCCAATGTCAAGGCTCAAAGTGGCAGAGCCTGGAGGCAGTGATTGGCCGGTTGACAATGGTGCCTCTGAACAATCCAGAGAAAGAAATCGGCGTGTGCAGCTTGAGTTCCTCCTTCTGGAGGACGATCGCTGACTGCATTGAGCCGCGGCGCAATGCAAAGCGGAGAGTGTGATCAGGATCGCGGTCGCTCCTTCAATGCACGAGCCGAACGAAGATGGACGTTGCGAGCTGTAAGCGCGGGGCTGGCTGTTTGGAGAAGGGCCGTGACCAAAAGACGATTTATTGTCGCCCTAGTGTTCAGCAGCATGAGCATCTCTGTGCACGCTGCAGAAAGAATTATTAGAAGCGTCTGTTTGATAAAAGCATCGACAGAGATGACTGTGGATCTGAGAGTCACTTCAGGTAGGGATGCATGCGTTGGAAAGCGATGCTTCGCGTCGATCTACGAAGGCACGTTGATCGATGATGTCTCTCCTGGGCTTCGAAAGGGGCGCTCGATTGGATTCACAACATCTGCGTCGATACAGATTGGAGAGAAGTATCGACTGTTCGCGGACAAGATAGGTGCCGGCGAGCGGCAGATCGTGTTTTCCGGCGCGGGGTATGAAGTTACGTATGAAGTTCCTAAGTCCGTCATTTTTTACGTGCCCGTAGACGGAGCGTTCCTAATGTCCAACGGCTCTTACTATCGAACTGTATGGCCTGGCTGTGAGGGCGATGCGAGCGAATGTTCATATGTGCAGCGACTTGGCGAGCGTGAAGTTCTGAAGGCGGATGTTCTATCAACAGAGGCGGGGCGCGCCGACGAGTGTTCAGCAATCAAAGAGAAGCAAGGTGCCGACAATTAGGGTGCTCTCTGCGCATCATGTCGGTTAGCAGCGGTAGGGAGTTGCAAATGAGGAGCGTGTTTTTGATTCTGCTGCTGGTGCTCTTGTCTTCTTGCACGGCGAACCCAGTTAGGGTCGATCAATCAACACCCTTATTGCTCAGTGGGCCTGAAATGATATCCATACACTTCAAGCAGGGGCGTCCGGCGTGGGGTGATGAGCCTCTTATGTCCGTTATCGAAGATGGATATTCAGGGGATGCATTGAACCGCGATCTGTTGATCATTAAAAAGTACAAGCATCTTCGTTTTGAAGTTCTTGGGTTTGCTGATCGCGAGGAGTGTTCGGGTGCTCAATGCGAAGAGCTATCTTTGCGACGAGCCAGAAGTGTGTTTGGCTGGCTTGTTGCGCACGGTGTTTCGAAATCAGCGCTGGCGGAAGTGGCTGGACATGGCGCCGACATGCCGCTTGACGAAAGTGGAACTAAAGAAGGAAAGGCAGTCAATCGGCGAGTGGAGATCAATATTGTTCCGTAGCATTTCTGGTCATGTAGAAGCTATGGGCCATGGGAGCCTTTCGAGGCGTCTACTATCCATCGTGGCCATTGGGCTCTGCATATTCTTAGCGAGTTGCTCAGGCGCGAAACGCCAAGTGGTAGCGCATGAGGTCGGCGCGAGTTCGGTGCTAACGTCTGCAGGATTCTTGGGCGTTAAATTTAAGTCCGGCCACCCCTCTGTTGGGGAGTCCTTTCTCGAAGCATCTGCGCCGCCTGAGAGAGACCAAGAGCAAGCTCTCGAGCTCGATGCTGGCGGGCTAAGGAAAGTTCCGGGAGTTCGCGTCGAGATTGTGGGATTTACTGACGATCGGGAATGCGTTGGGCAAGAATGCTACGAGCTATCGTTGCGTCGGGCGAAGATGGTCCATGATTGGTTCGTCAGTCGCGGCATTCCTCGACAAAGTCTGCAAGAGCCTCAAGGTCGTGGTGCCGAGGCGGCGATTTATGACAATGCGACCGAAGAGGGTAGGCGACAGAATCGTCGTGTCGAGGTCAACATGTTGCCTTTCGAATTGCCGCGCCACGGCTATCCCGAAGGAGGTCGATGATTTCTCATCTCGCATCGTCGGGGATAGTCTCTTTGATTGCGTTTGCTCTCATCTGCTGTGGGTGTGCAATAGGGAGTCGAGATGCTGGGTCGAAATTGGTTGAATTGCCCGCCGATAGGCTTGGTTACTCAGTAAATTCCGCGGATTTCCGTGGCGTGTACTTCCAGTCTGGGCAGCCCAGCCTAAGTGAACCATAGCTCTCGGTCTTGTCCGGAAGAACTGAGGATGCGAGCGGTTCCTTAGAACACGACCTAAAACTGATTCCGGCTTTCCCTTCGGGCGTCAGCTGCCGCAGGCCACCCAGGACGGGAACATCCTCGGGTTCACGAACGTCTACGATGCCAGCGGCAACACGACCCGGATCGACAACACTGTCCAAGGTCTGAACCACAACCGTTACCTTGAGTACGACGCCCTGGATCGCCTGGTCCGGGCCAGTTCGGCCACGTTCGGCGGCAGCCAGCATCGGATCGACTACGCTTACGACGGCCTGGACAATATCCGCGCCGTGACCCACCCCGGCGTGCGCGAACACACCTACCTGTACGACGCCAACAACCGCCTGACCAACGTCAAGAACAGCGTCGGCGCCACGGTGATGGGCTTGGACTACGACGTGCAGGGCAACCTGTCCAACAAGAACGGTCAGCAGTACGGTTTCGACCACGGCAACCGCCTGCGCTGGGTCATGGGCAAGGAGAGCTACCGCTACGACGCGTACGGCCGCCGCTCGGAAACTTTGAAGGACGACGGCTCCGCTCACGTCTTCCAGTACGGCCAGTCGGGGCAGTATTTGTTCAGCTCCAAGGTCAGCCCGGCCAGTGGCCAGACCACGCACGAGTACGTCTACCTCGCCGGCAGCCTGATCGCCACGATCGACCACGACTGGCCGAGCAACGCCATCACCGCGACCCGCTACCAGCACACCGATGCCTTGGGCAGTCCGGTGGCGACGACCGACACCAACGGCGCATTGGTCGAGCGCACCCAGTACGAGCCCTACGGCAGCGCGATCAACAAGACGGTCGACGGTATCGGCTACACCGGTCATGTGATGGATGCGGCGACCGGGCTGACGTATATGCAGCAGCGGTATTACGATCCTGGCATCGGACGGTTCCTATCCGTTGATCCGGTGACGGCGGACGGCAACACGGGCGGCAACTTCAACCGGTACAAGTACGCCGCGAACAGCCCGTATACATTCACTGACCCAGACGGCAGACAGGAAGCGGCTGATCGGTTTGGGGATCAGTTCGCAAAGGATGTGAAAGCGGGCAATCTCGACGTCTACAAGCCCTTTGAAGGGCCAGCCATAGCTGTTACTGCCATCATGGCCGCACCTGTCGTGGTTGTTGCTGGATGGGAAACGGGGGTGGCTGTGCTCGCCAATCCTGGTGCAGTAGCGGTGGCGACAGATGTAGCAGCAGGCGCTGCTGGCGTAACTGGAACCGCAGGCCTCGCAAGTACACTCAAGCCGGGGCCATTTGCGGGAGCCTCAATCCCTGCTCGATCAGCTGCGCAAACCTTTACATCGGCTGAGCGTACGGCGATTAACAAAATTGGTCAAACAACCGGATGTCATACGTGCGGCACTACAAACCCGGGAACAAAGAGTGGAAATTTTGTTCCGGACCATCAGCCTGTATCGTCTCTCAATAGCGCAAATGCGCCACAGCAGCTGTTGCCACAATGTTTAACTTGTAGCAGGCAGCAAGGGCTTGATGCAATTAAAGAGCTGAGGAAAAAGTAGTCATGAAAAGGTCGTTAACTTTGGCGCCGCCGAACTCTCTGATACTCGTTATGGATCATGAGTCTGGCGTGCCTCCGGAATCCATTACGGCGGCCCTTGTTGGGGCGACCGACTCTTGTCTTGCTATTGGTACGCTGGCTGCGCCCGATGGAGAAACCACGATCACCCTGACCGATGATCTCGATGGGGTCGAATCAGGCGAGCTGGTCTTCGACGGGATGCTATTCACGCCGAACAGAGAGCTATCGATCTGCAATGTAATGAACGAGAAGCTGCTGACCCTGCCGGTCCCAAAAACCGCAACCGGTGTGAAAGTTTTTGCGAATGATCCTTCTGAGCCTGACGAGATCGTAGTCTTCGCGAGGCCATAGAACTCGCATGTGTGAGGCGCGAGGCTGGATTTATGATGCATGGCCTCTCGGGCCAGCTGGCGCGTGCCAAGACTCTTGGAGAGATCATCAATGCTCCAGCCAGTACCAATGCATGCGCGCACGAGGCGTGAGCGCGGCAAACGAAGGATGCTGTGATGAAATCGCTACTGCTTGTTGCAAGCGCGATCTGTTTTCTCGGAAATGGTTGTGCGGCCGCATCGCCCCCTGGCGGGGTCGCTCCTGCGCCTGCTCGCCGATGCGAAATTCGTTTATCAGCCTGGTGCATTGCTGAGGGGGCTTACGAGATCAGTCGGCAGTTGGCCAATGATTCTATTCACGACCGAGTCTGGTCGATGCGAGGCAGATTCCGGTCTGAATCGAAATTGGTCATTTTTGAGCCCAACGGCTGCAGAAGCGGATTTTCTAATGCACTGGAACTAACAAGGTTTGAACGCGACATCGAGTGGCAAGATCGTTCGTGGAATCGAATGCTGGTCAGGCTCAAGTCGGATGGGTCTTGCGATCTCACAGTACTGCTGCCCCCCTATGACAGCGATCCAATGGAGTGGGCGTTCTCAGATGGTCTTCTTCTGGTGCGGCCTTGCATCGGGAGGCGGCGCAGGCCTACATCCGCAGGGCGGTGGTGGTCCAACCCTGAGGCGGTCGTGCCCTTTCGCCGGACAAAGAAAAGCCCGGCGTGCGCCGGGCTTTTCAGGTGCGACCAAGCGCCGACTCAGTTGGCCGGCGTGTAACGCAGGGTCAGGAACCACTCGCGGCCGGGCTGATTGTAGAACGAGACCGTTTCGTAGTCGCGGTCGAACACGTTGGCCACGCGTGCCTGCAGCGACCACGACGGAGTGAACGCGTATTCGGCGCGCAGGTCGAGGGTGCCGTAACCGGCGACGAGGCGGGTGTTGGCGACGTCGTCGTAGCGAGCGCCCGAGGCGACCGCGGTCACGCCGAAACGGAAGTCGCCGAAGGCGCGGTCGATGTCGACGCGCGCGCTGCGCTTGGCCCGACGCGGCAGGTCGTTGCCGGCGAAGAAGCCGACCCGGTTCTCGCTGTCGAGGAAGCTGGCGCTGGCGGCGATAGTCCAGTCGGCGACGGTGGTGTCGACGCCGATCTCGGCGCCGCGCAGGCGTGCGCGCTCGATGTTGTTGGGCAGGAAGATCGAGGCGTCGTAGGCGATCAGGTCGTCGACCTGGGTGCTGAAGCCGTCGATGCGTGCGTTGAAGCGTTCGCCGCGGTAGGCCAGGCCGAGTTCCCAGGTCTTGGACTCTTCCGGGCGCAGCGCCGGGTTGCCGAAGAACGGGTAGTAGAGTTCGTTGAAGGTCGGGGCCTTGAACGCGGTGCCGTAGCCCGCGGTCAGGCGCCAGTTTTCGGCGAAGCCCAGGCCCCAGGCGATGCTGCCGGTGGTGTGGCCGCCGAACTGTTCGTTGTCGTCGCGGCGCAGGCTGGCTTCGAGCGACTGGGCGCCGAAGCGGCCCTGGTACTGGACGAAGCCGGCGTGGTTGTCGCGCTCGCTCTCGTCGTAGGCGGTATCGCTGTCGACGCGGTCGCGCAGCCAGTCGAAGCCCACGCTGACCAGCTGGCCTTCGCCGACGCCGAAATCGCCCTGCAGGGTGACGCTGTCGCGGTCGGTGGAGAAGAAACCGTTGGGCGTGTCGCCGAGGAAGTTGTCCGACGAGTCGCGGTTGCGGCCGGCGCTGAACTGCAGGCGCACGGTTTCGGACGGACGCCAGGTGGCCTTGCCGCCGATCACCTGCTGCACGACTTCGGAGTAGTTCACGAAGCTGCCGTCGTACTCGTTCTCGCCTTCGGCGCGCAGGGCGTGGCCTTCGAAGCTGAGCGCGTCGGTGGCGTCGAAGCCGCCGCGCAGCGACAGCGAGCGGTTGCGGTAGCCGTCGCGGTCGGGTTCTTCGGTAAAGCAGCCGGCGAACAGAGTGCTGGAGCCGTTGCAGGCGTTGATGCCGTCGGTGCGCTGATAGGCGGCGTCGGCGCCGAACCAGCCGCGGCCGATGCGGCCGCCCACACCGGCGCTGGCTTCACGGTCGCCGTTGCTGCCGACGGTGATGCTGGCGCGCGGCGCGACCGCGCCGCGATCGCGACGGGTGAAGATCTGGATCACGCCGCCGATGGCGTCGGCGCCGTACAGGCTGGAGCGCGGGCCGCGCACGATCTCGACGCGGTCGATCAGCGCCATCGGCAGATCCTGGAACGAGGCCAGGCCGGAGGTGGGCGAGCCGATGCGGATGCCGTCGACCAGGACCAGCACGTGGTCGGTCTCGCTGCCGCGCATCGACAGCGTGGTCAGCTTGCCCAGGCCGCCCTGGTTGCCGATGGAGATGCCGGCGCGGCCGCGCAGCAGGTCGGGCAGCGAGCGCGCCTGGCTGCGGGCGATGTCGTCGCGGGTGATCACTTCGACCGGGGACAGCGCGTCGTTGGCGCTGATCGCGGTGCGGGTCGCGGTGACGACGACATCGTCGAGGTCGGTGGCCTCGTCGTTGGTCTGCGCCTGGGCGAGAGCGGGCAGGGCAAGAGCCATGGCGATGGCCAGGGACAGGTTCGGAACACGCATGAGCACTACTCCAGAGGCGCGGCGTTCGTGCCGCGCCGTCGATCAGGGGAGTCGCGAGGAGAGAGGGGCCGCGAATGCGGGCGCTGGACGCGCCGACGGTCGCCGCCGCGACGCCCTCCGCATCGCAACCAGTCGCGCATCGTGGCCGGTCTCCGGGCTCGCGAGCCGGGGCCGTGGCCCCGTCCGCGGCGCCTTCCCGTGCCGATGCACAGTGGCGGTTGCCGCGGTCGACTCGCTTACCGTTGCGGGGGCAGCGCCGGGCTGGCCTGATCGCGCTCAAGGAGCGCAGGGGCGTCACCGGCTTCCCGTTTCAACCCGTGCAGCAGATGCCGTGGGTCACCTCGAAGCGCGCGCAGTCTACGCGATCGGGGGCGGTGTGGCCAAAAGGGCTGGGGTTTCGAGGGGCGTTGCTGTCAGCCCCTCTCCCACTGGTAGAGGGGCTGGGGTGAGGGTCCGGCGCGGGCGTTGAGCTCCAACTTCAATCCGGACCTCATCCGCCCTTCGGGCACCTACTCCCGCAGGCGGGAGAGGGCAAGGGCTGGGGTTCGTAGTGTTTCGTACCGAGGCAGCGCTTGCGCGCGACAGGTCGGAAGAGACCGCGTTACTCCCGCTCTTCCGCCTCGTCCCGCCCTTCCGCGGCGGGCTCGTCGTCGAAACCGTCGTCGTACGACGGCGGCATCGCCACCGTGTCTTCGGTCAGCACCGTGGTCCGCACCGGGCCGGCGGCCGGGCGGTTGCGCGGCGCGGGCAGCAGCGCGGTGGCGGCTTCGGCGGCGGCGATCAGTTCGTTGCGGCGCGTGTCCGGGACTTCCTGCCAATGGCAGTTCAGCAGCGCGCCTTCGATCGCGTACAGCAGGTTCAGGGTCGGCTTGAAGCCGGCGCGCTTGACGCGCATGAAGGCTTCGACGGTGCCGACCGCGGCGATGTCCTCGTAGCTGCGCAGGCCGACCTGGCGCAGCCAGGCCGCGCTCTTGGGACCGATGTTGCGTAGCTTGGCCGCGGTCATCGCAGCGACTCCACGAATGCCTGCGCGATCGCTTCCAGGCCGCGTTGGTCGTCGGCGTCGAAGCGGTCGAGCTTGGGGCTGTCCAGGTCGAACACGCCGATCAACTGGCCGTCCAGGGACAGCGGCACCACCAGCTCGGAGTTGGACGCCGAATCGCAGGCGATGTGGCCCGGGAAGCGGTGCACGTCGGCGATGCGCTGGGTCTGGCCGCTGGAGGCCGCGGCGCCGCACACGCCCTTGTCGAGCGGGATGCGGATGCAGGCCGGCAGGCCCTGGAACGGGCCGACCACCAGCTCGCGGCCGTCGTAGAAGTAGAACCCGACCCAGTTGAGGTCCGGCAAGGCGTGGTAGACCAGCGCCGACAGGTTGGCGGCGTTGGCGACGCGGTCGCTTTCGCCCTCGATCAGGGCGCGCGCCTGGGCCAGGAGCAGGTCGTATTGTTCCGGCTTGCTGCCGGACAGGGGGTTGGCGGCGAACATATCGCGAGTGTAGCAGCGGCACGCCGGGGTATTACCATGGCCGGACTCCGCCCCTGGGAACGCCGATGACCGAGCCCGCCCAGACCCTGCCCGCTTTCCGCGAACGCGGCCATCAGGTGACGCGGCTGGAAAGCTTCGTCGATGCCGCCTTCGCGTTCTCGCTGACGATGCTGGTGATCCTGTTCAACGATCTGCCCGATACCGTGGCCGAATTGCGCGAAGCCCTGCGGCGGGTGCCGACCTTCGTATTCTGCTTCGTGCTGATCGCGCTGTTCTGGGGCGCGCACAACCGCTGGAGCCGTCGCTTCGGCCTCGACGACGGGCGCTCGATCGTGCTCAGCCTGGCCTTGGTGCTGGTGGTGATGATTTACGTGTATCCCCTGCGCATGGTGGTTTCCAGTGCGATGGCGATGTTCACCGGCGGCTGGGTCAAGAGCGAGCTGGGCATCGATCGCGCACATTGGAATGCCGATCTGCAGACCGCCTTCATGGTCTATGCGGTGGGCTTCGGGTTGCTGTCTTGGATCGTGTGCGAGCTCAACCGCCATGCCCTGCGTCGCGCCGACAAGTTGGGATTGAGCGAGGCCGAGCGCTACGAGACCCGCACCGAGATCGGTCTGCACTGGATCCTGACCGGCACGGCGTTGCTGAGCCTGCTGTTGAGCGGGCTGGCCCTGGCCTGGCCGGGCGAGAACGCACCGGGGCTGATCGCGGCACTGCCGGTATGGGTGTACGCCTTGCTGGGCGTGGTCATGCCTATGTACGCCAAGCGCCGCAACCGCTCGTGGCTGGCGCGGCGGGCGGCGACGGATGCACCGGCCACGGAAGCCCCGGCTTGAGCGCGCGCAGTTACTTCATCACCGGCACCGACACCGGCATCGGCAAATCGCATGCCAGCGCGACCTTGCTGCATGCGCTGCGCGCCAAGGGGCTGCGCGCGGTCGGCATGAAGCCGGTCGCCAGCGGCTGCGAGGCGAGCGCCGAGGGCCTGCGCAACGAAGACGCGCTGCTGCTGCAGGCGGCCAGTTCGCCGACGCCGGCCTATGCCGACGTCAATCCCTATGCGCTGCGCGCGCCGTTGGCGCCGGAACTGGCCGCCGCGCAGGACGGTGTCGAGATCGCTCTGCCGATGTTGCTGGCCGCGCACGCGCGCCTGGCCGCGCAGGCCGATGCGGTGGTGGTCGAGGGCGTGGGCGGCTGGGCCGCGCCGCTGTCGGCCAGCTTGGACCAGGCCGACTTGGCGCGCGAATTGGGCGCGGCGGTGGTGCTGGTGGTCGGAATGCGGCTAGGCTGCATCAATCATGCGCGTCTGACGGCACGCGCGATCGCGGCCGACGGCCTGCAGTTGATCGGTTGGATCGGCAACGAAATAGACCCGCACATGGACAGGCGCGATGACAATTTCCGCTTATTGCAGCAGCGCCTGGATGCGCCGTGCTGGGGCCGGCTCCCCTACACATTCCAGCCCGAACCAAGGCACTTTTCGCACCTTCTCAACGTGGCGTAATAGCGCTTGTCCCGTGACTTATGGGGGGTGGGGGCGAATATCAGAATGTTAGACTTTCGAGTATAGGAATTAGAACAATCACCGAGCGGGCACGCTCTAGAACGATGGAATCGGAGTCCTTCCCATGATCATGAACCCGCGCTCCGTGGCCCTGGCCGCTGCGTTGGCACTCGCGCTCTCCGCCTGTGGTGGCGGTGGCAACGAACAAGCCGGCGGCGCGCCGCCTCCGCCGGAGCTGGGCGTGATCAAGGTGCAGCCGGCGAGCGTGCCGCTGCAGAAGGACCTGGTCGGCCGCCTGGCCTCCTACCGCAGCGCCGACGTGCGCGCCCGCGTGCCGGGCGTGCTGCAGCGCCG